>JBASRJ010000243.1:0-4331 GCA_049273785.1 Gaiellaceae bacterium
CTCGAGCGCCGTGCGCTGCCTGCGCTCGCGAAACTCCGCATCCTCCGCGAGGCGCGCGAGCTCCGCGCCTGCGAGCTCGGGTTGCGCGTGCCTCCCGGGCGGCGCGGCGATCGCACAACCGGCCGCGGCGGCCTCGAGCGAGACACGGGCCAGGCCGTCGAGGGCAGGGACGAAGATCGCCGCTTCCGCGAGTAACGGCGCCCGCGCCTCGCCGTCGCGCGCTGTGCGAACGGACACACGGCCGCGAAGTGTGCGCGGGATCGTCGGGCGACCGGTCAAAGGCTTCGTCCGCAGGAGGACGAGCTCCCAGTCAGGCAGCTCCTCCAGCGCGCGCAGGACAGAGCGCACGAGCGGCCGTTCGGCCGGCCGCCATTCGAGCACCGCCAGGTTCCGCTTCTCGCCCGGCGTGAACAGCTCCAGGTCGACGCCCGGCGAGACGACCGTGTAGGTCCCGGGGAACCGGGCCGCCGCTGCCTCGCCGGTTTCGGAACTCGTTGCCACCAACGCGTCGAGCCGCGCGAGCAGGCGCTCGCGCTGCGCGCGTCCCGGCGGATACCCGAGGCGGTCCGGCGAGACGAAAGTCGCGACCGTCAGCGCCTGCGCATCGCGGAGCGCGAGGTACGAGAGGCTGGGCAGCGCCGGCTCGAACCCGTGCACCACGTCGAAGCGACCGAGCGCCAACGCCAGGGAAAGGTTGGCACGCGCCCCGACGGGAACGCCGATCCGGCTTCGCCGCGAGATCGGCATCGCAGGCCCGAGCGCCACGAGCTCCGCGTCGAGCCCGTCGAGCAGCGCGCGCCGCCCAGCGGCGAGGTCGCGTGCTCGGTTCGACGACGCGAGGATGGTGACGGAGTGGCCAAGCGCGCGGAGCTCCCCGGCGACACCCGCCACGTGCTCGTTGACGTCGTGCGGCTGCGACCAGGCGAACGGTGTGACGAGACAGATGCGCAGGGCCACGTTGTCCGAGTGTAGTCCGCGGTCGCCGCTGGCCTGGCCGCTGGACCTTCCGACAGGTACGCGTCAGAAACGTGTGCGTAATTCACGTTGCCAAAACTCTCGACTGATTCGTCAGTCAATTCCGCCTTGATTTGGTGGGTTGATTTCTCTGAGTTACGGGAAATCGCTCGCTCCGGGGCACCAACTCGAACTCGGGAGACGAGAGATGACGATCTGTCGAACGGTCTCGGCGGGGAGGCGATCCGCGCGCGCAGGTCTCGCGCTGGTCCTCGCCGCCTTCGGACTCATTGCACTTGCAGGCGCGCGCGCACAGGCTGCTACGCCGCCGCCGCCAACCTTCGGACAGCCAACGATCAGCGGGATCCAGGGCGTCGGCTTCGAGCAAGACATCCGGCTCGATCCGACGAACGCGAACCGTCTATACACGAGTGTTCCAGGCTCGCTGTCGTCGGACACGAGCTGGATCTGGCACTCGGAAGACGGCGGCAAGACCTTCAAGTGGGTCGTCGCTGGAACTGCCAAGGAGGGCAAACCGAACCCGTGTGCGGGCGGTGGAGACACCGAACTCGCCGTCGACACCGGGGGCAACCTCTACTTCAACGATCTGACGCTTGCGAACTTCAGCACGGCCCGCTCTTCGGACCACGGTGCGACCTTCGCCCCACCGCCGTGCAGCAACTCGGGTGTGCCCGACGCTGCAGTCGATCGCCAGTGGTACGCGGTCGACGGAAACCCGACCACGGGAACCGGTCTCGATAACGGCGCGGGCCACAACATCTACCTCGTCAACGACGAGATCGGGCCCGGCAACATCTCGTGTCCCGTCTCGGGTTTCGTGAACAACACGCTCGCGATGTATCGTTCGCCGATTCCTGGCGGCGGCGCGCTGGCTGGGATCGAGTTCGGCCCTGCGAACAAGGTCACCCCGGTCGGCAGTTGCGACGAGGGAATCATGGGAAACGACGAGGTGAGCCCGGTCGCGACGACCACTGATGAATCTCCACCCTTGGCGCCTGTCAAGCACGTCTATGTCATCCACGACGACGCGTCGTTCAGCAAGATCCGGATCGGGCGCTGCTTCCCCGTTCCGTTTACGAGCGACCCCAGTGGTCTGAGCTGCAAGGACTTGCCCGTCGCAACGCTCGGCACGATTCCGACTGGCGATCCCTGCCCCACCGCCAAGACAGGCGGCAACTTCCCAACGCTCGCCATCGACAACGCGGGGAACTTGTACACGGTCTGGGAGCAGGCCCCGCAGGACCCGGTCAGTTGCAAGATCACGGGCGACACCGTGATCAAGTACAGCTATTCAACCAACGAAGGGACTACGTGGTCGACTCCGATGACGATCTCGCCGTCCGCGCTGCATAACAACGTGTTCGCCTGGGTAGCCGCTGGTGACAACGGCCGCGTCGACGTCGCGTGGTACGGGACGTCCGCAACGGCGAACGCGAACGATACGAACTGCGGCACGAACAATGGCGGCCACGGCGGACCGGATGCGACCACGAACGGAATCTGGAGCCTCTACTTGACGCAGACGCTCAACGCCCACGCGGCGACGCCGACCTTCACAGCGCCGATCCTCGCCGGGGAGCACTACGTTCACAAGGGCACGATTCAGACGGTGCTCGGCGGTCAATGCGGCGACCGCACGCTCGGCGACTTCCTTCAGATGCGTGTCGGCAGCAAGGGGGAGGCGCAGATCGCCTATGCCGACTCGAACAACGCGGACGAACCGTTCGCGCCGCACGGGATGTATGTGCGCCAGAACGGCGGGACCGGCGTGTACGCGAACAAGACCGTCACGGGTGACCCGATCCTGCTCAACGCGGCGAGCGACCCAGCCCGCGATGGGAAGCGCGAGACCAACGGCGTCAGCGGCCCCAACAACCCCAATCTCGACATCCTCCACTCGAGCATGTCGAAGCCCAGCGCCGGCGACTGTCACCCGTCGAGCACGCCGTGCTATCGGGTGAGGATGTCGGTCAACAACCTGAGCCTGACGCCGCCCGCCCCGGACACGGTCGCCGTCTGGCTGACGCAGTGGCTCGTGCCGGCCGGCGTCTGCACGTCGGCTGCTCCTTCCTGCCAGAACGGCGGCAAGAACCCGTTCGTCTACTTCGAGTCGA
The DNA here is from genome assembly GCA_049273785.1 of Gaiellaceae bacterium. Classification (GTDB taxonomy): domain Bacteria; phylum Actinomycetota; class Thermoleophilia; order Gaiellales; family Gaiellaceae; genus 3-1-20CM-4-69-9. The sequence continues at coordinate 3,090 of JBASRJ010000243.1, forward strand.
ACGGGACGTGCTGGTCGGGGGAGAACGCAGCGCTTCTCCTCGGCGGGGGCGTGACGCTGACGTATCCGGGCACGAAGCAGATCACCGCGCCCGGTGCGTGCTCATTCGTGTTGGGACCGTTCGGGAGGATCACGATCGACGTCCCGATCTCCGACGTAAGCCTCGACACGGGTGTTGCACCGCTTTCGAACAGGCTCTACAGCGTCACCGCAAGCACGATGACGCTGAACGCTGTGGCGGAGAGCAACCCGCCGAGCCCCGGCGGCTTCCAGCTCTTCACCGGACCGATCGGCGGCGTTCCTTTCGACCTGATCGACGTCGTTCGCGCCTATGACTTCGTTCCAGGCGCTGAGAGCGGGGGTGGCGGAGGCGGAGGCGGTTGCCACGAGGGTGACGGCGACGGCCACGTCAACGGCGAGTTCTCCGGCGTGGCTGCCTTCCACGTCGATGCCGACGCCTGCGAGGACAACGACACCGAGGAGGTCCAGGTCAGGGACGACAGCGCCGGCGTGGACTTCCACTCCACGCAGATCCTGTCCGTTGCCTTCGACGACGTCGCCAACACGATGACGATCGTCGGCGAGGGAATCGACCACGGCCTGCCCGTGACCTTCACGGCAGTCGAGGTCGACCGGCTCGCACCGGCGCTCAGCGCCTTTAGCCTCGACCTGAGCGACGGGTACAGCAACAGCGGCACCTTGATCGACGGGAGCGTCACGCTCCACTAGCACTGCAGAACTGCTGGGAGGCCGGCGCAATGCCGGCCTCCCGGTTACTTCGCCGCCGCGGGCTCCTTCGCAGCGGCGCGCGCGTGGTCGCGGATGAACTTCTCCGTGGCCTCGTACGCCTCGTCGTCCGGCACCTGCTTCGGGGGGGACTTCATCAGGTACGCGCTCGGGCCCTCCAGCGCTCCCGAGAGGCCGTTGTTCAGCGCCAGCTTCGCGAACCGAACGGCGTCGATGACGATGCCGGCCGAGTTCGGGGAGTCCCAGACCTCGAGCTTCAGTTCGATGTTGAGCGGCACGTCGCCGAAGGCCGAGCCTTCCATGCGGATGTACGCCCACTTGCGGTCCGTCAGCCACGGCACATGGTCGGAAGGCCCGACGTGGACGTTCCCCTTGCCCATGTCGTAGTCGAGCATCGACGTGACCGCGTTCGTCTTCGAGATCTTCTTCGACTCGAGGCGCTCGCGCTCCAGCATGTTCAGGAAGTCGGAGTTGCCGCCGACGTTCAGCTGCATCG
>JBASRJ010000171.1:0-2777 GCA_049273785.1 Gaiellaceae bacterium
GTCGTCGCTACTTCCGGTGGTCGGGCGCGGGCGGAATGGTCGCCGGTTTCGGCTCGGCGCGGCGGGCCTGAACCCTGCGGGCGGCGACACTCGCACCGGCGGCGGCCACGAGCAGAAGCCCGACGCCGGCGAGGATCATCAGCGGCAGCGGGATCGACGTCGCGTTCCCGGGGCCGAGCTTGTTGGCGACCCGCTGCCAGAAACTCTCGTCCTTCTTCGCTCCCTGGAGGTGCCGCTTGCCGCCGGGCGGGACGATCGAGTTGTCCCCCATCGGCGGCCCGCCGTTGCGATTGTTCGTTGCGATCGCGTTGAGCAGCGCACGACTGAGGTCGGACCTCGCCTGGCTGTAGTCCTGCAGGTCCTGGGGGAGATGCCTGATCGCTTCCTTGTAACACGACACCTTGTACGTGCCGTCGATGCGTCCGTCCCACCAGTCGTTCATCAGCGTCTTCCAGCACGGCGCCTTCGCAGCCGCGGTGCCCGCCCCGAACGTGAGTAGGGCGACAAGCACCAGGACGGAGAGCAGGAGGAGGCGAATTTTGGGCATGAACGACGGGGGCGCGGACGAGCCGCGGAGTCTAACCATCGTGCGCACTGTGCCGGACGGCCTTATGCCCATGGTTATTGGCTTGTAAGCGCTTTGTTAGCGGCCTCGGGGCGCTCCGGGGCCTGTGTTAGCTTCGCTGGCGATGCGTCAGGCCCTCGCAGGCGGAGCTTGGGTCTCCGTTGCGGCCGGCGTCCTTCTGGCCTTCGCCCTCTTCGCCTCTCGCGGCTCGAGCGACTCCAGGCTCTTCTGGATCGGCCTCGCGGCCCTCGTTGGGGCGACCCTCGTCCTCACGCTGCGGCCGCCTCGTCTGAGCCCGACGACGGTCGCGTTCCTCGGACTGCTCGCCGCGTTCGCGCTGTGGCAGGCGGTGACGATCGTCTGGTCGATCCAACCGGCGGCGTCGTGGGACTACGCGAACCGGACGCTCGTCTACCTCGCTTTCGCCGCCGTCGGCGTGGTGGTCGGCTCGACGATCCCGCGGACGTGGGTCGCGAGTGGGCTCGGCGCGCTGCTCACGGTCGTCCTGCTCGTCGCGCTCGCGGCGAAGGTGATCCCCGGGCTCTACGGGGACTACTCGCGGCTCGCGCGTCTGCGCTGGCCGCTGGCGTACTGGAACGAGCTCGCGCTGCTCGCGGCCGCGAACGTTCCACTCGGTCTCTGGCTCGCCGGCCGGCGCGACCGTCCGTTGCGCACGCGCGTCGTCGGAACGCTGCATGTCTACACCGCGGTCGTCGCGGTCGTCCTGACGTTCTCGCGGTTCGGAATCGTCTTGGCCGTTGCCGGCGCCGTCGCCTGGGTCTGGATCGACCGCGAGCGGCTCGACTCGCTCGTCTCGCTGCTGCTCGCCGTCCCGGTGGCGGCGATCGTCGCGGGTGACGCGCTGCTCCTGCCGGGGATCGCGGACGACCGTCAGCCGCATTCCGTGCGCGTCGACGACGGCTGGGTCTTCGGCGTCCTGTTCGTTGGCGGCGCGTGCGTCGTCGGGGCCGCCGCGTGGTACCTGCTCGATCGCGAGGGAGACGCCACGTGGCGGCGGCGGCTCGCGGTCCGCCTCGGCGTGGCGGGAGTGAGCGCCTGCGTCCTGGCGCTGATCGTGCTCGTCGTGCATGCGGGCGGCCCCGGCGACTTCGTGCGCGCGAGGTGGGACGAGTTTGCGCACGCGCAGAGCATCGGGTCGCCGGGACGGCTCACCAGCACGAGCTCCGGCAACCGGTGGGAATGGTGGCAACAGGCCTGGCATGCGTTCACGCACCACCCAGGCGGCGGAACGGGCGCGGGCTCGTTCGCGCTGACGTCGACGGTCTCCGCGCACAACGCTTTGCAGTCCACCGTCGAGCCGCACAACACGCCTCTCCAATTCTTGACTGAGACGGGAATCGTCGGGTTCCTGCTCTACGCCGGCGTGATCGCCTCCGTCGCCTTCGCGGTGGTGCGCGGGCCGCGCGACCGCGCGACGCAGGCGCTCGCGGTCGTCGTTGCGATCTGTTGGCTCCACTCGATCGTCGACATCGACTGGAACTTCGTCGCCACGCAGGGACCGCTGTTCGCGGTCGCGGGCGTTCTCGTGGCGCAGCCCGGCCCTCCCGCGCGGCGGCGGCTGCTACCGGCAGCCGGTGTCGTCCTCTGCGCGCTCGCCGCACTGTACTCGCTCTTCGCGCCGTGGTACTCGGACCGCCGGCTGCAGACCGCGTACAACGCCGTGGCGGGCGTCCCACCCGACTACGTCGGAGCCGTCAACGCCGCGCGCGAGGCTCACAACCTGGATCCACTCGCGCTCGAGCCGATCCAGCTGCTCGCCGCGACGCTCGAAAACGCGAACGACTTCTCGGGCGCGGAGAAGTACTACGTTCTCGCGACCAAGCGCGAGCCGCAGAATCCGGACACGTGGTACTTCCTCGGCCACTTCTACTTCGACCGCAAGGAGTGGCGTGCGGCGTATGACGCGCTCAACCACTCGTACACGCTGAACGCGTACGGGCCGGTGGGAATCAAGGGCGGCCTGCTCGATCAGGCGCGCTGCAAGGTCTTCCCGACTAGCCCGCAGTGCCCAGCAGGAGGACAAGGTGCGAGCCCATGAGCTGGCGCGTCCTCATCCCGTCGAGCGGCGAGACGATCCGCACGCGCAGGTCGCGCGCGAGCCGCCGGGCTTCCACCTCGTAGCCGGCTCGGTACATCACGACCGAGCGCCCGTCGTTGGGACGGGCCGCGTTGCCGACGCTGCCGATGATGT
>JBASRJ010000176.1:0-1593 GCA_049273785.1 Gaiellaceae bacterium
GCCGTGGACGTCCCGCCGCTGCCGGGCCCGACGGACGCGGTCCCGCCGCTCCCGCCGCTCCCGCCGCTCCCTCTCCCCTAGATCTGCCAGAGACCTTCGCGCAGGACGGGGACCCGTTCTCCATCGCGGGTGATTCCCGTGACGTCGACGCTCGGGTCGCCGATCATGAAGTCGACGTGAATCTCGCTGCGGTTCAGCCGCTCGTGATCCTCGGGCTCGACACTCGAGTCGTACGCGTCACCGAGCGCGACGTGGCTCGCAGCGTTCTCGTCGAGCAGCGTGTCGTAGAACACGGTGCCCGTGCTGCCGATGCGCCCCTCGCGATCGACGAGGGCAACCTCGCCGAGCCGGGACGCGCCCTCGTCTCGGGACGCAAAGGCGCGCATCGTGTCGGCACCTTTGTCCGCGTCGATCTCGACCGCACGCCCGCCCTCGAAGCGCACGCGCAGGCCGTCGATCGTCGCGCCCGACGCGACGAGCGGCATCGTCGCACGGACGGTTCCTTCCGCCCGCTCGGGATCCGGCGCGGTGAACACCTCCTCCGTCGGCAGGTTCGGCATGTGCGCGATTCCGTCGACCGTCTCGTCGCCGCCGCCGTTCCAACGGGACGTCGGCAGCAGGCCCACGGTGAGATCGGTTCCGTCTCCCTGGAATTGCACGGCGTCGAACGCCCGCTCGTTCAGCCGCTGGGAGACGTCCTTGAGTGTCGCGCTCCGCTGGCGCCACGCCGCCGGTGGATCGGCCTCGTCCAGCCGGCAGACGTGGGAGATCTCGTCCCAGAGCCGGTCGAACGCGGCTGCCGGCTCGAGCTCCGGGTGGACCTGCACTGCCCAGTCGGGCGTTGGGCAAGGCGCGATGCACCAGTTGACCGTGCGGTCGTTCGTTACCTGGTTCCATTCCTTCACGCGCGGGAAGATGTCACGGCCGAGCCGCTCCGGATCGAGGTCGTCGAACAGATGCGGCGCGGCCGGCCCCGCGAGGGAGATCGACGCTGCACGGGCACGTCCCAGCTCGAGGACGCGCTCTCCCCACCACGGCGGGATGTACTCGAGCCACTCGTCGCGAACCCGTGAAACCCGGACGTGTTTCACGCGCGGGTCGTAGTACGTGACCTCGACGAACTTCGCGCCGCGGTCGTAGGCGACGGCCGCGATCGCGCGCGCGAATTCCTCTTTCCCGAGGTCCGCAAAGACCTCGACGAGCTGGCCCGGCTGGACGTTCGCACCGAACTCGACGACCAGCCGCGCCAGGCGTTCGATGCGATCGTCCATGGGGAGGCGATGCTAACCCGGACGCGAATGACCGTCGTGTGGACATCAGTGCCGCGATCGACCGCTTCCTGGCCTCCCCGTCTCTTTCGGACGCGACGAGAAAGGCGTACGGCGTCGACGTCAGGGAGTTCGGGGACTGGCTCGCGAAGCGCGGGACGAAGCTGGAGGACATCGACGTCCGCGCGCTCTCCGAGTACAGCGCCGAGCTCGGCCGCGCCCGGCGGCGCAAGCTGGCGCCGGCGACGATCGGACGCAAGCTCGCGGCGGTCCGCAGCTTCCTCCGGTTCACGCTCGGCTCGGCGCGCGTGCCGGAGGCCTCGTT
>JBASRJ010000266.1:0-5579 GCA_049273785.1 Gaiellaceae bacterium
GCCCCGCGATACTTCCACCATGCCCGCTCGCCCGAGCGCGCTCGTCCTCTTTCTCGTTGTCGGCAGCGCAGCGGTCGCGCTCGGCCTCGGCGGCTCCGATGCGCCGCTGGTCCCGGAGTCTGCCGCCGGACGTGTTGTCGTTTACGGCTATCCCTATGCGTCTCGCTGCCCGGGGGCGGGATACGCGGACGTCGTCGATAAGTGGGGCATGTACGTGTGCAACTGCACGTCCTACGTCGCATGGGCGCTGCAGGCGAACGGCCAGCGAACGGACTGGTTCATTCGCGGCGCGATGGACGCTTGGAACTGGCCACACGTCGCGCGGCTCGCACGACTCTCCCTCGGAACGGTGCCGCGCGTGCGGGCGGTGGCGGTCTGGCCCAAGGTCGGCCCGCCGTTCGGCCACGTGGGCTACGTGACCGGGGTCGAACCGAACGGGAGGTTCGACGTCGGCGAGTACAACCTGCCCAGAGCGAGTGCCGCCACGCCGTACACGTTCGACGTCCGGAAAGACATCCGTCCCGCCGGTGCCGTGTTCATCTACGTGCCCAGCCGAGTGCCGGGCACCCGTCACTAGCGCATCGTCAGCTCGCGAACTGTTGCCACGGCGCGACCGTCAGTGGCTCCGCCGACGATGAGGGCTCGGTTCCCGACGACGGCTGCAGCGGCATCCGACACCCGTGCCACGAGCGCGGTCGGAACGATCGTGCGCTGGACGACGTCGATCTTGGTTACCGCACCGACGGTCCGGCCGCCCGTTTCTGTTCCACCGATGACGTAGACGGCGTGTCCGAAGGTGACCGCACTCGCGTGGCCGAGCGCGGACGGCAGCCGGCCGAGCAGTCCAGTGCGCCCAGTGGCTGGGTCGAAGAGGTACACGGCGGCGGTCGGGCCGGCAGCGCCCGCACCGCCCGCAACCACGAGCCGCCCCCCGACCGCTGCCACGGCGGGATAGCGCAGACCAACCGGCAAGCGTCCGGCGAGCGAGAAATGCCGTCCGTCCGTCGTGCCGTAGATCTCCGCGCGTGGAGTCCGGCCGTCGTACCCCCCGACGATGTAGACCGTGTGCCCGATCGAGGTCGCCGCCAGGTCCGAGAGCGGTCGCGGCAGGTGCGCGACGACCGCGCCGCGACGCGTGCGGAGAACGAACTCCTGGACCACTGCACTGCTCTGGCTTGCGCCGCCCCCGAAGACGAAGAGCTTCCCCTGGAGCAGCGCTCCCGCCGCGTCGTGGAAGACCTGGGGCACCGTTCCGAGAGGCACCAGCTTCCCCGACGTCGGGTCGAGACGAAAGACACCGCGCGTCGAATGTTGCGCCGCGTCGAGGCCACCGGCGATCACGACCTTGGTCCCGGCCGCTACGGCGATCTCGCGCTCGACCGGCGCGCGGAGTCTGTACGGCGCGAAAGCAAGCGCGGGGGACGCCGCGCCTGCGGGTTGGCGGTGCGAGGTAACGAGGGGCCCCTGCTGTTTTCGGGCCGACAGCAGCGATCGCACGATCGGACGCCGCTGGGCGTCTGCGGTCCGAAGGAGGTCGAGACCATCGGGGGTGTTCAAGTACCCGGGCCTCCGGCCGGGAACGTCGGTGTGACCGTACTGCCACACGATTCGTCTCGTTCGGATGCTGATGAGAACGACGCGGTGACGGTAGTCGTCGTTGATCGCGATCAGCCCGGGCGCGATTCGCGCCGCGAGCGACGGATGATTCAGCTCACCGGGCCCGGACGGCGGACCGTAACGCCAGAGCACGCGGCCCGACCTGGTCATGATGATGGCGTGTCCGGGCCGCGCGTAGTCCGCGATGAGAATCCGGTTTGGGCCGAGCGGTTGCGGATCGGATGGATACGACACCGGCGCCTGCACTGCCCACCGCAGACGACCGTTCGGCCCGATGTTGTCGACCCAGGACCCGTTGATCTCGCTGACGAGCGTTCCGCCGTCGGGAAGCGGCGTCGCCCCGTTGATGGGACCGAGCTCCGCCGGCGGGTTGTGTCTGCAGACGCCCGTCGTCCCGTACTGCCGCACGATTGCATGCGACCGCGAGAGGAACAGCACACGGCAGTTGTACGCATCGGCGACGGTGATCAGCCCGTTCCGAAGCAGGTACGCGTCGTCGGGGGTGTGCAGGAAGCCAGGACGGGAGCCTGCGATGTCGACTCGGCCATACCGCCAGAGGAGTCGCCCGCCGGGAAAGGAGATGACCTGAATCGTGTGCTGGTCCTCCTGATTGGAGATGACGCGATCGCGGCGCGGGCCGAAGAACGCGTCGTCGTCGAACCGGAACGGCATCGCCGGCGTGACGCCCGGCTTGGGATAGCGCCAGAAGATGTGTTTCTTCGAATCGACGAGCAGGATGCGGTTGTTTCCGCGATCCGCGATCAGCAGATAGCCCGGAATCGGGCCGGGCGGCGCTAGACGGACGACCTTGCCGCTGCGTCCGGGGCGGCCGGCCGAGCCCCCGGGTGCGCTCGTCCGAAGCCAATCGGGGAGGAGAATGGCTGCGCCAACGGCCGCGAAGGCGAGCGCGGTTGCGAGCAGCCAGAGCCGCCGTCTCGCCCGGCGCTTTCGTGCGTTCCGTTCGCGCCGCTTCTGAAGCCGATTCGGGGTTGGCGCGCCGGAGTCGCCTTCGCTGCCTTTCGAAGTCACGCTGCGGGCAGGCGCAATTCGAAGACACCGCCGTCGCCGGAGGCAACCGTCACGTCCCCTTGCGCGCTGCGCGCGAGGCGTCGCGCGAGGGCGAGCCCGAGACCCGCGCCGCCGCCGTTCGTCTCCCCGCGGACGCCGGGCTCGAAGATCAGTTCGCGCACCCCCGGTGCGACACCCGGGCCGTCGTCCTGGACGACATAGCGCACGCTTCCGCCTTCCCGGCGGACGGACACGCGCACCGCCGCCCTCCCGTGCCGGCATGCGTTCTCCACGAGCGGTTGCAGGATCCGCTCGACCAGCTCGGCCTCGACGCCGACTCGGATCGGATGCGGTGGCGGATCCGCACGAAGCTCGAGATCCCGTTCGGCGGCAAGTGACGAGAACGCTTCGACGGAGTGTTCCGCGGCCTGGAACGCGTCGGCTGTTCCGCGTGCGCCTCCGGTCTCGAGCCGCGCCGCCGCCACGAGCGCATCCACGGTGCGTGCGAGCTCTCGCGCGTTCTGTTCCACGACGCGCAAGGCCTGCGCGTATTCGGAGGACGTGCGCTCGCGACGCAGCGCGAGCTCCACCTCGTTGAGCATTCGTGCCAGCGGCGTGCGTAGCTCGTGCGACAGCTCGGCGGAGAAACGCTGCTCCCGTCGCAGGCTCGCGGCGAGCCGGTCGAGCAACCGGTCGAGCGTGGCCGCGAGCTGCGTCAGCTCGTCGCGCGGCTCGCCGAGCCCGAAGCGGCCGTCGAGGTCGCGCTCGCTCCACGCGTCCGCCTGGGTCGTCATGCGCGCGACGGGACGCAGAGCGGCGACGAGAAGCCAGCGCGCACCGCCGGCGACGAGGGCGAGCAGCAGCACGCCGAGCGCGAGCGATGCGAACAGCGCGGTTCTGCGCGTCTCCTCGTACGGCGCCAGCGACACGCCGGCGACGACGGTTCCGACTCGCCGACCCTGCGCGACGACGGGTGCGCCGTAGAGCCGGAGGTCGCTCGGCGCGTCGAGGAATCCTGCGCCGCGCGTCGTGAATCGGTGCGCCGCGTCCGTGACGGCAGGCGCAATCGACGGAGCCTCGAGCGCGCGGTTGCCCGCGAAGATCCAGAGCGGGAGCTCGCTTGCTCCAGCGTCGAGGGCCTCCCCGACCTCGAGCTTGCCGTTGACGACGTGCAGCGCGCCGAGCGCCGTCGTGGCGCGCGAGCGGGCGCGGTCACGCGCGTTGTGGGAGAGCGACGCGCCGAGGACGAGGTTGAACGCGACGATCAAGCCCACCAGCGCAACCGCGACGGACGCGACGACCACGAGCAGCAGGCGTGTGCGGATCCTCATTCGATCCGGTATCCGACGCCGTGGACCGTGCGGATCTCCGGTGCGTCGTCGACCGTGCGCAGCTTCCGCCGCAACCGCGCGACGTAGACGTCGAGCGCGTTGTCGCTGACGATCGATCCGTAGGCCCATCCCGCACGCACGAGATCCCGGCGCCGCACGGCCTCGCCCGGACGAGCGAGCAGCCGGGCGAGCAAGCGGAACTCCGTCGGCGTCAGGGCTACGCTCTCCTCCCCTGCCGCAGCCTCGTGCGTGACCGGGTCGAGCCGCAGGCCGGCGCCTTCGACGGCGCCGTCGACGCCTGAACGGCGCAGCAGGGCGTTCAGCCGCGACACGACCTCCGCGAACGCGAACGGCTTCGTCACGTAGTCGTCGCCTCCAGCGTCGAACCCGGCGAGCCGGTCGACGAGCGCGTCGCGTGCCGTGAGGAAGAGGACCGGCGCGTTGACGCCACGCGCTCGAAGGGCCTGGACGAGATCGCGGCCGTCCGTGTCCGGAAGACCGATGTCGACGATCAGCGCGTCGGGCTGCCGCTCGGCCACCGACTCGAGCGACGCCGCACCCGTCCTCACCGAGCGCGCGTCGAACCCCTCCTCGGTCAGGCCGCGCACCAGCTGTTCGCACAACTGCATGTCGTCCTCGACGAGGAGAATCGTTGCGCCGTTCACTCCTCTCGAAGTATGGCCCCGAGCGGCAGACGCGCGATTCCGCGCCGGGCCGCGAACGCCGCGAGGAGCGCACCGATGACCGCCGCTCCGGCCAGCGAGCCGAGGAAGAGCCACGGCGCAGCGAGATGGTCGGGCGGAGGATCGAACACGTGCTGCAACAGCGCGACGAGCATCTCCGCGAGCAGCCAGCCGAGGAACGCCGCGAGTGCGAGCCCGGCGACGAGCACGAGCGCGACCTCGGTCCAGAGGAACGCAGCGACCTCCCGCGTGCTTGCGCCGACTGCCGCCATCGTTGCGAGCTCCTGTCGCCGCTCCGCCATCCCGACGGCGACGAGCAGGATCATCGCCGCAGCCGCAAGGCCGATCGCGAACGCTTCCTCGATCCGGCTGATGCCGCTCAGGTCGACCGTGGTGATCGAGCTCACCGTCTGCACGGTCTGCTGGCGGATGTTCTTGACGATCGCCCCGTCCTGTCGCGTCGCTGCCGCGACACGGTGCGCGACCGTAATGGGATCCCCGTTCGCCTTGACGAACAAGACGTTCGGACCCGGATCGTGCGTCACCGATTGCAGATACGGGAGGTTGGCGACCATGAACGAGTCGCGCGGCGCCGACGGGAACTCCTGCACGATGCCGACGACGTGGAACGGGACGACGTGGAAGCGGCCCGTGTTCTTGTCGAGGACCCGCAGCCTCAGCAGATCGCCGACACCGAGGAGGTAGTCCGTGATCGTCTCCTTGGAGACGAGAATCCCGTCGGGGGTGCGTTGCAGCCGGCCGATCGCCTGCGCCGCTGTGCTGCCGAGAAAGTATGAGTTACGCAGTCCTGTCGCCTTGCCGATCGTGGCGGGGTCGATGCCGAACGTGTCCTGAAGATCCGAGCCGACATAGGCGTACGCATGGTCGACGGGAGTGGTCGCGGCGACGCCGGGCAGCCGGGCCACGCGCTGCTGCAGCC
>JBASRJ010000272.1:0-5206 GCA_049273785.1 Gaiellaceae bacterium
CCTGACGCGCGCAGGCAACGTCGCGCTCGTCACGATCGACAACGGCGCGGACTACACGAAGCCGACGTTCTTCGGCGAGGCGGCGATGCGGTCGCTCGAAGCCGTGATCGAGGAGCTCGAGCGCGGCGACTGGACGGCCGCGGTCGTGACCGGCAAGCCGTTCTTCTTCGCCGCCGGGGCGGACATCAACGAGTTCCCGAACGTGACTGCGGAGCGTGCGCGTGAGGGAAGCCGCGCCGGGCACGAGTTGTTCGGGCGCTTGCGCGCGCTCCCGTTCCCGACGGTTGCGGCGATCAACGGCGCGTGTCTCGGCGGCGGCGTCGAGCTCGCATTGCACTGCACGGCACGCACCATCTCGACGGCAGTTCGCCACTTCGCGTGCTCCGAGGTCTTTCTCGGACTCTTCCCCGCGTGGGGCGGCACCCAACTGCTGCCGCAGCTCGTCGGCCCCGATGCGGCCGTGAAGGTGATCGTCGCCAACCCGTTGCGTCAGAACCGAATGCTCTCGGGTGCACAGACGGTGGAGCTCGGCATCGCGGACCGGCTGCTCGAGCCGGCCGAGTTCGTCGATGAGTCGCTCGTCTTCGCGCGCGAGCTCGCCGAGCTGTCGCTCGAGCGCGCGAAACCGGACTGGGCAGACGCGGAGACGATCTTCCGCCGCGCGCGCACGGCGGTCGACGATCAGGTCCACGGCGCGGCGCCCGCGCCGTACGTCGCGCTCGAGCTGATCGAGGGCGCGCGAGCGTGGCCGATCGAGGAGGGCTACCGCCGCGAAGAGGACGCGATTGCCGATCTCCTTCCCGGCCCGCAGGCGCAAGCGTCGATCTACGCGTTCCAGCTCGTCGAGCAGCGGGCGAAGAAGCAGCCGGGCAGGCCGTCCGTGGAGCCGCACGCCGTGGAGAAGGTCGGCGTCGTCGGCGCCGGGCTGATGGCACGGCAGATCGCGACGTTGCTCCTGCGCCGACTCGAGGTGCCGATCGTCCTGCGTGACGTGAAGCAGGAGATCGTCGATCAGGCGATCGCCGAGATCCGCGGCGAGATCGACCGCCAGGTCGCGAAGGGGCGCTACGAGGAGGGCAAGGGCAGGTTCCTCGGCTCGCTCGTGTCCGGCGGTACCGGCTACGACACCTTCGCCGGTTGCGACCTCGTCCTCGAGGCGGTGTTCGAGGAGCTCGAGCTCAAGAAGCTCGTGCTCGCCGAACTCGAGAACGTCGTCGCCGACGAGTGCATCCTCGCGACGAACACGTCTTCGCTCTCCGTCACCGAGATGGCCGCCGACCTGCGCGCGCCGTCCCGTGTCGTCGGCATGCACTTCTTCAATCCGGTCGCGCTGATGCCGCTGCTCGAGATCGTATGCGCGCAAGAGACGGACGACGTGGCGCTCTCGAGCGCCTTCGAGGTCGGCAAGAAGCTGCGCAAACGTCCCGTGCTCGTTGCAGACGCGCCCGGTTTCGTCGTCAACCGAGTACTGACGCGGATGACGCGCGTGATCATGGACGCGGTCGAGCACGGCACGCCCGTCGAGGACGTCGACGAGGCGGTGATGTCGCTCGGAATGCCGATGGCGCCCTCGGTGCTGCTGGGGATGGTCGGCCCGCGCGTCGCCAACCACGTGCTCGAGACCATGCACGAGGCGTTCCCCGAGCGGTTCCCGCTGTCGCCGACGCTCGCGAACTACGCGGCGGGGAACGACGAAGTCGCGATCGTCGACCACGACCCGTGGACGCGCGAGGAGATCGTGGAGCGGGTCCTCGAGGCGGTCGCGGACGAGATCCACTATCTGCTGGACGAGGGTGTCGTCGCGGAAGCGGCCGACGTTGACACGTGCCTCCTGCTCGGCGCGGGCTGGCCGTTCTTCCTGGGCGGGATCACGAAGCACCTCGACCAGACCGGCGTGTCGGAGCGCATGTTCGGCCACACGTTTTCGGATCTGCGCGCCGCCGCCACGGCCTGAGCGGACCTGACCCGAATGGACACGTAGGCTTCGCCGCCATGGCCCAGGACGACTGGCGAATCCGGATCGAGCTGCCCGACGACGAAGGAGCACGCGGCCTCTTCGAACGGCTCGGGCTCGCGCGCCGCGACGCGGAGGAGCTTGCCGACGAGCTCCGCGAGCAACGGCTCGCCGTCTCCCGGGACGGAAACACCGTCTTCGTCTACGCGGCCTCCGCAATGCAGGCGGAACAGGCGAGCCGGATCATCGAGCAGGAGCTGCAGGACGAGGGCTTGATGCCGACGCGCCTCGTCACCGAGCGCTGGCTCGCCGACGAGGACCGCTGGGACGACGAGCCCGAGCAGCCGGACGTGGAGGAAGATCTGCTCCAACGGGGCTACGCGCCCTGGGAAGTCCGCGTCGAGTGCAAGACGCTCCGTGAGGCGCACGACCTCGCCGAGCAGCTACGCGCCGAGGGCTATGGCGTGTCGCGTACCTTCACGTACGTGATCGCCGGGACGGAGAACCGGGAGCAGGCGGTCGAGCTGGCCCGCCGCATCCACGGCGAAGTCGAGCCCGGCGGCGAGCTGGTCTACGAAGTCCAGCCCCAGAACCCGTTTGCCGTCTTCGGAGGCCTCGGGACATAGGCGGGTATACTTAGGGAGCGGCTCGCCGATGGGGGTTCGCGAGTCCGCCCTCGTTGATTGGTTGCAGCGCCCGGGTGCGCTGCGTTCATGCAGGAAACGACACAGATTCCGACCGCCGAGTCGGAGGCCACGGACGGCCTGACGGCTGCCGCCCTCCGAGCCGAAGCGTGGGCCGGTGAGCCCTTCCTCCGCGACGGCGAAGACCCGGCGCAGGTGCTCGCGCCCGGAACCTCCCGCCGCCGCGCCCTCGACGACGCGCTGGCCGAGATCGAGGCCGGACTGCGCAAACCCTCGCCACAGTGGAAGGTCGAATACGCGTTGATGCTCGGGCTCGAGCGCGTGCTCGCCGAGCAGCCGCCGCACCTCGCGTCTGGAACCGAGCTCCGCCGCCATCAGGTCGACGCGCTCGCCGGCATGCTCACCGAGCTGATCTCGTCGCACGAGCAGCACCCGAACGGGAACGGCGCGACGCTGGAAGAAGCGGTCGAAGAGGAGGAGGACGACGAGCCGGTCGAGGATTCGACCGAGGACGCCCTCGAGGAGCCGGAGCCGGAGTCCGGAGCGTGGACCGGCCCCGATCCGGGCGCCGTCCGCCGGTACCGCTTCCGCCATCCCACCGCATCCGGCAAGACGATCGCCGCCGCGGGCTTCGTCGAGGCGGCACGCACCCTCGGCGTCCTGATCCTCACGCACCGCCGCCTGCTCGTCGCGCAGTTCGAGCGCGACCTGACGGACGAAGGCTACGGAGATCGCTTCTCGCCGCAGATCGAGCGCGACCAGAAGCCGCCGAGCGACAACCCGCTCACGATCCAGACGTACGCGTGGTTCGCGCGTCACCAGGCGTCGCTCTCACGCGAGGCGTACCAGCTCGTGATCTGCGACGAGGCGCACACCGCGCTCGGCGAGAAGACGTCGAGCGCCATCCGCTCGTTCCCGGAACCGATCTACATCGGGATGACGGCGACGGAGCAGTTGATCGCGAAGCAGGTCTCGGACGTCTTTCCCGCCTCGGTCGACGACCTGCCGTTGCAGGACGCTGCGCGCCGCGGCCTCATCGCGCCGCTGCGGTGCCTCCGTGTCCCGCCGGTGGCGGCGATCAACCAGGTGCCGATCGTCGGCGGCGACTTCGACCAGGAGATCCTCGCCAAGACGCTCGACCACCAGGCGCTGAACCAGGCGGCCGCGTCGCTCTACCGTGACCGCTTCGAGAACACACCGGGAATCGTGTACGCGGCCGGCGTCGACCATGCGTACAACCTGGCGAAGGAGTTTCGCGCCGCCGGCCTGCAGGCCGAGGCGGTCTCCGGACGCACGCCGCCGGTGCGCCTCGCCGAGACGCTCGCCGCGTACGAGCGCGGGGAGATCAACGTGCTCATCAACGCGATGCTGCTCGCCGAAGGGTGGAACTCGCCACGCGCAACGGTGTGCATGCACCTCGCGCCGACGGCGTCGCGGCGCGTGTACCAGCAGCGCATCGGCCGGATCATGCGCATGCACCCGCGCAAGGAAGCGGGGATCGTCGTCGACTTCGTCCCGAAGGCGGCAACGCATCACGAGCGCGTCGTCTCGCTGCACTCGTTGCTCGATGCAGACTTCTACCGTGAGGGTGCGCGCGTCACGCCTGCGCCGCGCCGGCGGATGCAGCGCCGCGCGCGCCGAAGGCTGACACCAGCACCGTGGCTCGTTCCCGTGACTCCGGACGCGCGCCGGCGCCTCGGCGTGATCACCCGCGAGTGGCAGCGCGTCGATCCGAAGTACCTCGACGAGGACGAGCAGCGCTACTGGGCGACGATCGCCGGCCGCCAGATCCGCTTTGACGAGCGCGCGGCATTCGTGACGAAGCTCACCGACCGCGGTGCGTCGCGTGTCTGCCTCGAGCAGTTCCTCGCCACGTGTGCCGCGGAGAACCCGAACCGCCGGCTGCGAATGATCGCGCTCTCCGATCGCGTCTCGATGATGGTCGAGCGCGCCGACTTCGACGATCTCGTCACACTCGTGACGCAGGCGCCGACCTGGGAGAAGGATCGGATGAGCGGCATTCGCGTCCTCCTCCGCGCGATCGCCGAGGGCAAAGTGGACGCGCCCGAGCAGATCCTGGCACGCTGGACATGGCGGCTCGCACGTGCGTCGCGCAAGGTGCAGGACCGGCGTGCAAGCGGCGAGTTCCCGGAAGCCAAGCGGCTGCTCGGCGCGCTCGCGAACTCCCGCGGGCACCGGCACGAGGAGAACGCTGCGAAGCTCGTCAACGCGGCGCGCGAGCTCCCGCTCGCCGTCGGCGCGGCACTGCTCGCCTCCGCCGAGGGCTACACGCCCCGCGCGACGCAGCTGATCGAAGCGGCGCGCGAGAAGCTCGGGACGCTGCCGGAAGTCGCTGAGGGCCTCGCCGAAAACCTCCCGCCGCCAAAGGTCACCTCGGGCCGCTCGCGACGCCGCAAGCGCCGCAAGCGGAAGAAGGGCGTGGAGGCTCAGCAGGCGCCGCAGCAGGCTCAGAACGGCGCGGAGGCGTCGCCGCAGGCCCGCACCGAGGGACCCGCTGCCGATGGCGCCGACCCGGCGAAGAAGCGCCGACGCCGTCGCAAGCCGAAGCCTGCCGAGGACGGCACGGAGCCCGCGGCCCAAGCCGAAC
>JBASRJ010000276.1:0-1724 GCA_049273785.1 Gaiellaceae bacterium
CGGCCATGTTTCGTACCGACGAGCGGTGCCAGGCACCGCGACGGAAGTGTGACGGCTTGTCCACAAACGGCGCTGGTACGCCGCGAGATCGCAAAGCGGGTCACCCGAAGGGTCCAGACCCTTACCAGCCGCGCGTTTCGAGCAGCTCTTCGGGCCGGAGATCGGCGGCGCTCAGCCCGGCCATCGCATCGCCGAGACCCTGCGAGACGCGCGCCAGCACGTCCGCGTCCTCGAAGTGCGTCGTCGCCTCGACGATCGCCTTCGCGCGCGTCGACGGATCGGCCGACTTGAAGATCCCGGAGCCGACGAACACGCCGTCGGCGCCGAGCTGCATGCACAGCGCGGCGTCCGCGGGCGTCGCGATTCCCCCGGCCGTAAAGGTCACGACCGGCAGCTTCCCGTTCTCGGCGACCCACTTGACGAGCTCGAACGGCGCGCGCAGCTCCTTCGCCTCCGCGTAGAGCTCCTCCTCGCGCATCGCCTGCAGCTTACGGATGTGACCGAAGACCGCGCGCATGTGCGTGACCGCGTTGACGATGTCTCCGGTCCCAGCCTCGCCCTTCGTGCGGATCATCGCCGCACCCTCCGAGATGCGCCGGAGCGCCTCGCCGAGGTTCGTGCAACCGCAGACGAACGGGACGGTGAACGTCCATTTGTCGATGTGATGCGCGGTGTCGGCCGGCGTCAGGACCTCGGACTCGTCGATGTAGTCCACCTCGAGGGCCTCGAGGATCTGCGCCTCGACGAAGTGACCGATCCGCGCCTTCGCCATGACGGGGATCGTCACGGCCTCCTGGATCTCGCGGATCTTGTCCGGATCGGCCATGCGCGCGACACCACCGTCACGGCGGATGTCCGCCGGCACGCGCTCGAGCGCCATCACGGAGACGGCGCCGGCCTCCTCGGCGATCCGTGCCTGCTCGGCGTCCGTCACGTCCATGATCACCCCGCCTTTGAGCATCTCGGCGAGGCCGCTCTTCACGCGCATCGTCCCGATCTCAGCCATCGGGCGGATTCTAGCCAGCTACCTCAAACAGGCGAGGACGCGGTTCAGCTCGTCCTTCGGCGGCGTGATCGTCCACAGGAGGACGGCGTTCTTCTGCGACAGCATGACGTCGTTGATGTGAGGCCGAAGCTTCTTCGAGACGAACCGCCGGTAGGCCGCCTCGACGTTGCCGGCCTCCGACGAGTTCTGCGAGAAGGTGACCCTCACAGCGTTGCCGGGCTCCTTCGCGAGGAGCGCGCCCTCGGTCGCGGCAGCCTCGATCGGCCCCAGCTTGGCCGCGTCCGTGCTGACCGTATAGCCCAGCTTCCGCAGGCACGGCGCCGTCTGCTTCACGGAGTAGTGGGAGTGGACGGGGTTCCCGCAGCCGGTCAGGACCATGGCGACGGCCAGCGGCGCTCCGCGGCGAACCCACATCGGGCCCGACTGTAGCCGCCGTGGAAGAAGTCGGCCCCCTTGCGCGTCCTGTTGTTACCCGACCCGAAGGGAGCGGAGATGCATTACTCGATCCAGCAGGAGTTCGCACGCGCCCGTCACGCCGATCTGCTCAGGGAAGCCCAGCAGGCTCGGCTCGCCGCGGTTGCACGCGAAGGCCGAGGCGAAGGCGCTCCGCGGTTCGGACGCTTGTCCGGACTGCTCGACCGGCTTCAGCATCAGCGGCTCCGGCGCCCCGCGCCGGCCGTCTAGGCAGGCAAGAACACGCGGCGCATCGCCCGCGCGG
>JBASRJ010000279.1:0-4689 GCA_049273785.1 Gaiellaceae bacterium
CGGGCTCACCTCGGCTCCCGTTTGCATTCCCCACGGGCATCAGCCGACCACCTCTTAGCTTGTCGCGCCGTTAGGCCTTCTCCGTAGAGGCGCCGCGTTCGTCTACGACGCTGTCGCTGTTCCAACAAACGGCGACATCGGCGCCCAGGAGTGAAATCATCGGTTTGTGGCGAGCGTGGTCGCGAGAATTGACTACCACGACCGGCGTAACCATGCGTAATCTCGCCGGGTGCGCTACCTGTGTGTCGTTATCCGTGGACGGCTCTCGCTTCCCGATTGCCTCCGACGAGCTCGAGGTCGTCTGGCGTCTCCTGGCCAAAGGTGTCGGAGCGCGGGGGCCCTGACCGCAGCGGCCGGCGGCGCGCCGTTCCCACAACGGATCGGCCCCGCCGACCCGTCCGGCGCTGCTTGCGTCTCTCAGCCGGGCCCGTCTATGACGTGAGGCGAATGCACGCGGCAGCGTCGACCCAGATGCCTCCTCCACGCTTCGTGACGACGACCCGTGCGACCGTGTCGCCCCCGAGCGCAGCCAGGAGCCGATCAGCAAGCACTCGCGTTTTGGCGTTCCACACCGACGAAAGCATCAGCCTGAGTACCCTCTGCGTATCGCTCCCACAAGCAAAGCGGTTTCTCTTGTTCGTCGACCACGGGCCTGAGAGTCCTGAGACATTTCGCACCTCAGTCCGGGCTTGCCGACACGCTCGACCTCGACCTCCTTGCAAGGACGTGGAGTCGACATAGGCGAGCACGAGTCCGCCGCGTCCGGTCGTCACCCGAATCTGCCCCGGCCTCTGGTTGGAGATCGTGAACCAGTACTTCGCCCGGGCAAATGGATTCGGTGCTGGAGAAAGGCGACAGCTCACGATTATCGGGCCAGGCGCCGCGGCCACCCCGGAGCTCTCCGCTGCCGTCCCACTAGCAAGCACCACCGCCAGTGCCGCACCGGCACCGATTCCCGTCTTCACACCCCGGAGTGTTCCGGCCACCGGTCCACCTGTCAAAGCGATCCGGCGTGCCTGACACGAAGGAGATTCGCCCTGTCCGGCACGGGCACTCTGGCTGCACACACGCTCGATAACCACCGCTCGGACGCACTGACGCACCCCGACAACGGTCACGTTCGTCCGCCGACTGTGTCGCGTTTTGGCGGAAACGCGACAGGGCAGGCGATTCGGCGATGTGTCATCGACTTGGTTCGTCCGTCTAGTCGCGCGTGTGGCGGTGTGGCGGATTCGAGGGAGGGTTTCACGCGAGGGGATGGGCTGTTTCAGTTTGCGGGCGTCCAGGTGATGAGTCCGGTTGAAATCGGTTGTCTGGATGCGGGCGGCGGATTCAGGGCGCGGAAGAGGCGGCTGTTGATCCGCCCGGGCTGGTGTGCGCGCGCCTCGGGGGCGTGCTCGAGCGCGATCGCGAGGCTGATGACGGAGTCCTGGATGACTGTCGTCGGGGAGCTGGTAGTCGCGCAGCTCGGCCGCGAGTTGCGTGAGGGCGGGATGGAATTTGAGCGACCGTTGCTGGAGGTGGAGGCGCAGATTTTCGATGATGCGCGCCTTCGAGGTTTTGGAGGTGGTGAAGCGGCGGAGTTCGTGTTCGGGGAGGCCGAGGTTGTCGCAGACGGCGGCGCCGCCCGAGTTCGCCTCGATCGCGCTGAAGGCCGGCCGGAACGCCTGGTGCATGTCGATGATGGCGTTCTGGAGCTGCGGGTAGTCGCCCTGGAGCCGCAGGTATGCGGCCACGTCGATCCGTTCCTCGGTCACGTCGAGCACGGTGATGACGGTGTGGTCGTGGCGTGAGCCGATATCGACGCCGATTACGTACTTGCGTCCCGGCTCCGCGCGCGAGAGGAGTGGACGCGGGTCGTTCAGGGCGGCGTCGATCTCTGCGCAGGTGAAGACGCGGGCGCCGCTGCCGGCGAGCGCCTGCTCCCAGGTGCAGGCGTACTCGGTCGTGAACGCATCCGCCGGGAGCGTGCGGCGCTTGTGCTCGAGCCATGCCTGATCGCGGTCGGGACGCGCGGTCGCGGGGATGAAGATCGGGTGGTGCAGACCCTCGCCGTCCAGGCAGCGGTGCCAGTAGGCGGCGGCCGGGTTCGCCGGGCCCGCGCCGGTCGTGATGATCAGCGAGGTGCAGCCCGGCGCTGTGAACGTCGGCTCGAGCGATTGGTAGATGCGGTCCGGGCGGGGCATGTCGGCCCATTCGTCGATGTGGCTGTGGGTCGAGGTCGACTCGATCGCCATCCGCTCGCTCGTCGCGTACGTGACGGCGAGGCGCCGGTCGTGCGTTCCGGCATCCAGCTCGAACTCGTGCGCGGTGCGGCGGCTGTCGGGCAGGCGCAGAAAGGGACCGTCCGGGATTCTGTGTATGCATGATCCGTAAAGGAGGGTCATGTCCCGGAAGGAGATCCCGGACGAGCTGATCGATCAGTTGCTCGCCGGTCGTGAGGGCCCGGAGTCGATCACGGGCCCTGATGGGTTGTTGAAGCAGCTGACCAGGCGCGTGGTTGAGCGTGCGGCGTCTGCTGAGCTGACGGAGCATCTCGGCTATGAGCTGGCGGGTGAGCCGCCGGAGGGTCAGCCGAATCGCCGTAACGGCTGGTCATCGAAGACGTTGATCACCGACCAGGGGCCGGTGGAGGTCGAGCTGCCCCGTGACCGGGAGGGGTCGTTCGAGCCGCAGATCGTGCCGAAGCACCAGCGCCGCTTCGCGGGCTTCGACGACAAGATCATCTCGATGTACGCACGCGGGATGTCGACGCGCGAGATCTCGAAGCACCTGGAAGAGATCTACGGCGTCGAGGTCGGCCGTGACACGATCAGCCGCGTCACCGACGCGGTCCTCGACGACGTCAAGGGAGTGGCAGGCCCGCCCGCTCGAGAAGCTCTACCGGGTCGTCTGGCTCGACGCGATCGTGCTCAAGATCCGCGACCAGGGCTCGGTCCGCAACAAGCACGCCTACCTCGCGATCGGCGTCGGGATCGAAGGGATCAAGGAGACGCTCGGGATCTGGCTCGAGCCCAACGAGGGCGCCAAGTTCTGGCTGCGGGTGATCAGCGAGCTCAAATCGAGCGGGGTCGAGGACATCCTCGTCTTCTCCGTCGACGGGCTGAAAGGCTTCCCCGACGCGATCGAGGCCGTCTACCCGCACGCGATCGTGCAGACCTGCATCGTGCACATGATCCGCAACTCGCTGCGCTTCACCAGCTACAAGGACCGCAAACAACTCGTGAAAGACCTGCGGATGATCTACACCGCTGCGACCGAGGAAGCCGCCCAGACCGGCCTCGAGACCTTCGCCGGCATCTGGGACAGCCGCTACCCGCAGATCAGCCACTCGTGGCGCGATGCCTGGGAACGCGTGATTCCGTACTTCGCCTTCCCGCCGGCGCTGAGACGCGCCGTGTACACAACCAACCAGATCGAGAGCCTCAACAGCGTCGTACGCAAAGCCGTCCGCGTCCGCGGCCACTTCCCCGACGACGAATCGGCCCGTAAGCTCGTCTACCTCGCAATCAGAAACCACGAGAGCAACTGGAAACGACCAATGGCCGGCTGGTACGAATGCCTCGCCGCCTTCCACGCCCACTTCCAAGACCGACTAACACGACAGAGCTAAACGCATACACAGAGTTTCGGACGCTCCCGCGCAGAAACTCCGGCAGCCGGTCGAGGCCGAAACGCACCTGCTCGAGCAGCTCCAGGGCCGCCTTCTCGACGCGCGAGAACAGATGCACGCGGGCGTTCTGATCCCGGAAGCGGAGCACATAGGCGTCGAACGCACACGCGATCGTCGTCTGGCCGAGCTTGCGCGCCTTCAGCGCATAGACGTGCGGGTGATCCACGATCTCGCGGATGAACGTCTCCTGCGCCGGCCACAGGCTGTCACCGAGCAGACGCACATCCTTCGTCTCCTGCGCCCGAAACCGCCACACCGACAGGAACGCCCGGAACGCCTCGGCCGGCGGCGCGGTGCAGATGCGCACCAGCAGCTCGAGCGCATCCGGATCGTCCTGGAGCACCGGCAGCGCCGCCGGGACAAGAACGGCCGTCGCCTCACCCTCCAGCCCCGGGAAACGCTGCTGCCCAAGCGCCTCCCGCACCGTCTCCACGCCCTCGGCGGAGGAGACGAACACCGGCCGCAGATGCCTGGCCTCCTCGACCAGCAGCGAGCCGAGCACCTCGCCGCCCCCGATCCAGACCCAGCTCTCCTCCACCGGAACATCGGCGAGCACGTTCTCGGCAGAGGTGCGGATCTCGACCGCACCGAGCGTGATCACGCCACGACCGGCGATCAGGTCGAGGAAGCTCGGGTCTTTCACCCAGTTGAAGACCGTCCGGACATGAACCCCCGCCGCGCGGGCAGCCTCCACGTGCGTCTTGCCCTCGCGGATCGCTTGCGCGGCCCGAGCCCGCTGCCACTGCGAAGCCCGGCTCATCGCGGCCCGCCCCTCCCGGGGCGCCTATACAGACGACAGTTCACTTATAGATTCTACCGCCGCCGCTGACCCGGGCCGCCTCGCGGCCGCGCCGAACGCTTCCCAGGCGCTCTCGCTCACGCACCGTGCAAGTGGCGCGCTCACTTGCACGCCCACTTACACGGTCATCTGCACGCTGCCTGGTGCCTCTCCCAGCAACTGGCTGGGCTTCGGCCGCCGCCGCCGGCTCGCCGCTACCCGCAGGTTCGGTGGCGGG
>JBASRJ010000282.1:0-6523 GCA_049273785.1 Gaiellaceae bacterium
CGATCTCTACCGACAACACATCCCGTTGTGTCACAAACCTCGCGCAAGGGACTCAACGGAGGACATGGATCACGCGATCTCCACCGGTAGGTCGCGACTAAGACACACCGCTTGGTCGTCGGGAGACTCGCGGAGGCGCCCTCCCCGAAGGTAGAGGGTCACAGACGTCGCCTTTCCTCTAAACAAGCCGCAGGTTCCACACGTAGCCACTGGTTCGGCGGAGTTGAGAAACGTCGCGACCGTGACAGTTCGTGTGTCGCAGCGGCGAACGACAGGTGGACGCGACGGGCCTAAGCTCGAACTGCCAATTCAGTTGCAAGCGCGACGAACCGCTCGATCGTCGCCGGCCGCAGAAGTAGGAGGGAGAGAGATGAACGCCGTCACCAGCAACCCGAATGCAAGCGTGACCGCCTTCGCAGGCGCGGTCACGATCCTCATCGTGTGGGGCGCAGGAGCCGCCGGTCTGGCAGTGCCCGCAGAGGTCGCATCCGCCTTCACCACCATCGTCGCAGCAATCATCCTGTGGGTCGGGCGAATCGAACGGGCCCGAGCCAGAACAGGGCAGAGCGCGTCCGCGACGTCTTAAGCCTTTCCACGCGCGCCAGAGGAGGGACCGCCCCAGGCGGCCCCTCCTCTTTCGACCACCGAGGTGGCACATGCGATGGCGGAGCACAACGTCGGAACACGCGTGGAGTGGCTGGCGGCTCGCACGGAACCGCTCGAGCGCGAGAAGGAGACGAGTACGAAGACGGTTCCTAGACCGATGAAGATCGGCGTCGCGGTCACCGTCGTTGCGAGCCAGGCTGAGGACGAACCAGCCCGGGCCCGCGGCCATGAGTCCGTGCTCGGTCCGTTCGAGCGGAGCCTCGGGAACCATCGCCCGATCAGAGAAAGGAGAATCGGAACGACGTGCTCCGCGAAAGATTCGGCCCCTACATCCGTCTTAGGAGGTATGAGATTTCGCAGCTGCATCGACGATGGCCCAGCGGGGCTTCTCGCTCGCGCCTTCAGGTCTCGACCGGCCGTGCCGATAGGAACATGGATGGAACGTTCTTCGCGGATGAGAGGCGCCGACCGTGCCTAGGTTCGCCGCCCTCTCAGCGTGGACGCCGCCAGACGCGGTCGCGGCTCCCCCTCGCGCGCCGGCACAGCCTGCGAAGTCGGAGGAGATCCGCCGCGCACGCTTCAGGATCGCCAAGCGCTGGAGCTCCGCCCGCTTTCTGACGCTGCGCACGCACGCGTCGGAACGTCCCTAAGCCGTCAGGTCGGAGGCCATCTCCTCGAACGCCGCGACGACCGCGTCTGAGTCGCCGGTCGAGTGCGCGACCGACAGAGTCCACTCCTCCTCGCGCCCCGGCGTGATGAACACACCGCGATTCATGTTGTAGAGCCACGCGAGGTCGCTGAGCTCTCCGTCCTGGTGCGTCTTGAAGCTCTCGTAGTCGACAACCGGCTCGGGTGAGAACGTCACGCAGCCCTTCGCACCGACCCCGACGGAGTAGCCAGGCAGCCCGTATCGCTCGAGGACGTCCTGGCAACCCTGGAGGAGCCGCTCCTCGAGCGCGTCGAGGTGCGCATACGCCGACGGCGTGAGCACCTCGAGGAGGCTCGCGCGGGCGGCCGCCATTGCCAGTGGATTTCCGTTGTACGTCCCGACCTGGTAGACGGCGCCGCTCGCTACGACCTCGAGGACCTCTTCGGTCCCGCCGATCGCGCCGGTCGGCAGGCCACCGCCGAGCGTCTTTGCAAGCGTGACGAGATCCGGCGTGACGCCGAATCGCTCAGTTGCACCGCCGGCCGCGATGCACAGTCCCGTCTTCACCTCGTCGAAGATCAACACGACGCCCAGACGCCGAGTGAGCTCTCGCACTGCTTCCAGGTAACCAGGGTTCGGCATGATGACCCCGAGGTTCATCATCGCCGGCTCCATGATCACGCACGCCGGCGGGCGTCCCTCGTCGAAGAGCCGCTCGATGCGGCGTTCCATCGCACCGGCGTCGTTGAACGGCACCGGGATCGTCAGGTCCGCGACCGATTGCGGAATGCCCGCGCCGTACGGCAGCGATGCGTAGTCCTCCCGCTCACCGATCTGGTCGTACGGAACCCCGATCGAGACCATCACGTAGTCGTGATGACCGTGGTACGAGCCGAAGATCTTGACGATCGTCTCCCGTCCCGTTCGTGCGCGCGCGATCCGGATCGCATCCATGGTCGCCTCGGAGCCCGAGTTGACGAAGCGCCACCACGGAAGTCCCCAGCGGCGCGCGAGCTCCTCGGCGACGATCACGCCATCCTCGGTCGGAGCAGCGAAGTGCGTGCCGAGTGCAACACGCTCCCGAACCGCCCTGACGATCGCGGGATGCGCATGGCCCTGGACCATCGATCCGAACGCGTTGTGGAGATCGATCAGCTCGTTGCCGTCGACGTCCCACACCCGCGAGCCCGCTCCATGCGACAGGTAGATCGGCCACGGGTCGCGCTCCTGGTAGGCGGACGGGACGCCGCGCACGAGCGACGACCGGGCGCGCTCGAACAGAGCACGCGAGCCGGGCGTTCGGTCGTTGAGCCGGCGTTCCTCGCGCTCGGTGAGCGCTGCGATCCGTTCCCGGTCGAGCTCCACGTGCGTCCGGATGCTCACCGGCGCATTCTCTCCGTTCCGCCGGGCACGTGCAGCGCGGGATGGGATGATCTGACCTCGTGTCAGCTCTGCCGCGCGATCTCGCACCGCTGTTCGAGCCGCGCTCACTGGCCGTGGTCGGAGCATCCAACGACCCTGCGAAGTGGGGACAGTGGCTCGCGCGCGGAGCGATCGCCGGCGAGCACCGCCGAGCCGTCTACCTCGTCAATCGCTCCGGCGGGGAGGTTCTGGGCAAGCCTTCCTACCGGGCGCTCGACGAGCTCCCCGAGTCGCCGGAGCTCGTCGTGCTCGCCGTCCCGGCGGCTGCGTTCGAGGAGGCGACCGACGCGGCGCTGACGGCCGGTGCACGCGCGATCGTTGCGATCGCCGCAGGCCTCGGCGAGATAGATGACGAGGGACGAGCGCGCGAAGAGGCCGTCGTCGCACGCGTTCGCGACGCGGGTGCCGTCCTCCTCGGTCCGAACTGTCTCGGTGTGTACGACGCGTCGAGCGAGCTCGATCTCAGCTCGAGCGACTTCACGCCGGGAGCGATCAGCCTCGTCTCGCAGAGCGGGAATCTCGCGATCGAGATCTCGATCCTGGCGCGGGAGGTCGGGCTCGGCATCGCGCGCTTCGCGTCGCTCGGCAACCAGGCCGACCTCGAAGCCGCGGAGCTGATCCGCTCGATGGTGGAGCACGAGCAGACGCGGCTGATCGGCCTCTACTGCGAGGACTTCCGGGACGGACGCGAGTTCGCGCGGGCCGCTCACGCCGCCGTCGTCGCGGGTAAGCCGGTGGTGTTGCTCGCCGGCGGCTCCAGCCCTTCCGGCGGCCGGGCCGCCCGGTCGCATACAGGCGCACTCGTCAGCGATTCCCGAGCAATCGACGCCGCCTGTCGCGCCGCCGGCATCGTGCGCGTGTCCACGCCGCGCGAGTTCGTGGGCCTCGCTCAGGTGCTCCTCGCCGACAGCCGACCGCTCGGAGGGCGCGTGGCAGTGGTCTCTGACGGCGGCGGGTCTGCCGTCGTTGCGGCGGATCTCGCCGCCCGGGCCGGACTGGAGCTCCCGACGCTCTCCACCGAGCTCGCCGGCCGACTGGCCGCGATCATGCCGCCGACGGCGACGACGACGAACCCGGTCGATTTCGCCGGGGCGGGCGAGCAGGATCTGGGTTCGTACGAGCGAGTTCCGCGGTTGCTGCTCGAGTCCGCCGAGGTGGACGCCGTGTTCCTCACCGGGTATCTCGGCGGTTACAGCGCGACGTCCGACGAGCTTCGCGGCCCGGAGACAGAGGCCGCGCGCGGGCTCGCGCGCGCGATGGCAGACGCGGGCCGGCCGGTCGTCGTCCAGACGATGTACTGGCAGGAGGCGCCGGCCGTCGCGCTCCGCGCCGGTGGCGTTCCCGTCTTCCGCGATGTCGACGCGGCCGTCCAGGCACTCGCGCAGGCCGCGAAGCAGGCCGACCGTCCACCGTCAGGCGTACCCGACCTGCCCGCTCCTGCGAAGCCGACCGAGGACGATGACTACTTCGCGGCCCGAATGCTGCTGTCCGCTGCAGGCGCGGCGTTTCCGGACGCCCGCCGCGTCCAGACCCGGGACGAGGCTCTCGTTGCCGCCTCCGAGCTCGGCTTTCCTCTCGTGTTGAAGGCCGCCGGGCTTGCGCACAAGTCGGATATGGGCGGCGTCGTGGTCGGGATCGAAAACGACGCTGACCTGCTCGCCGCGTGGACGAACGTGACGACAACGGTCGCTCCGGCGAGCTGCGTGGTCGAACGCATGGTTCAGTCCCCGGCCTCAGTCGAGCTGATCGTGGGCTGCAAGCGAGACCCGCGCTTCGGTCCGGTTCTGCTCGTCGGCTTCGGCGGCGTCTTCACGGAGGTGCTCGACGACACCGCAGTCGCGCTCGCGCCGGCAGACGCCGAACAGGTTTCGCGGCTCCTGCTCGACCTTCGTGGAGCGGCGCTGCTCACCGGAACGCGCGGCAGGCCGCCCCTTGCGATCAGCTCTGCCGCAGAGACGGCCGCCGCAGTGTCACGTGTCGCTGCCGCGCATCCCGAGATCGAGGCGATCGAGATCAATCCGCTGCTGGTGACGGAGATGGCCGCGATCGGCCTCGATGCGCGGCTCGTCCGTCACCAGCCGAGGTAGGGCTCCGCGCCGCGCTTGAACAGGCCGCGCGCGACGATCAGACGCTGGATCTCGCTCGTTCCCTCCCAGATCCTGTCCACGCGAAGCTCACGGAAGAAGCGCGCCGCCGGATTCTCGACCATGTACCCGCGGCCGCCGAGGATCTGGAGAGCCCGGTCTGCCACTCGGCCGGCCATCTCGGACGCAAACAGCTTCGCCATCGACACCTTGCCGTGGACGATCTTGCGGTCTTCGAGCTCGTCGAACGCGTGCGCGGCGTGATACGTCAGCAGGCGTGCGGCCAGAAGCTCGGTGAGCGAGTCTGCCAAGGGAAACGACACGCCCTGGTAGTCCGCAATCGGCGCACCGAACGCCTCACGCTCGCGAGCCCATGCCGTCGCGAGCTCCACGAGTCGAAGCGCAGCGCCGCAGCAGCGCGCCGCGATGAACAACCGCTCGACGAGGATCCACTCCTTCGCACCTGCATCACCGCTCGATTCGATCCGATTGCGATCGGGGACGGCGCAATCACGCAGAACGATCTGTGGATGCGCGTCGATGTACGGGTCGTGGAGAAAGGGCGGTGTCCGCTGGATCTCCAAACCCGGCGCATCCGGCCCGACGAGGAAGAGAACGTGTTCGCCTTCCACGATCGCCGCAACGACGTAGACGCCCGGGCTCCCGCTGCTCGTGACGAACCACTTCTCGCCGTTCAGCAGCCAGGTGTCCCCGTCGCGGACCGCCGTCGTCACGAGCCCCGAAAGGTCCGAGCCCGCCCCAGGCTCGGTGAGCGCCCAAGCCTCGCGAAATTCGCCGCGAATGATCGGCGCCACGAACTCGTCGAACTGCGCGGGTGTGACGAGATCGAGCAGCTCCCGCGGTCCGCGCTCGACCGCGGCGAAACCAAGCCCGTTCGTCGCCTTGCCCGCTTCCTCCTCGAGCGCGACCTGGCCCAGCATCGTCAGGTCCATGCCACCGTGCTCCGCCGGCATGTTCAGCATCGCAAAGCCGGCGCCGCGTGCGCGGCGGCGCAGGTCCTCAACAGCCGCGTCGTCGATCGAACCGCTCACTGCGATCTGCTCCTCGAGCGGATACACCTCGCGCTCGACGAACCGCGCGACGCGGTCCTTCAGCTCGCGGATCTCAGGCGGGAGCGCCGGGACGATCACGCGACGACACTACGCGATCGCATTCTGTGCAGCGAGGGTCCCCTCGAGGACCGCCTCTTCGAGCGACCGCGGCGAACGGCAATCGCCCGCGGTCTCCACCCGCACGCCAGACGCCGCGAGCGGGACGCTGAGCTCGTCCTCCGGTACGCGCCCGCGCGCGATCACGAGCACGTCCGCGGCGAAGGTCGTGCGTCGGTCTCGAGCGAACACGTTCCGGAACTCGACGTGCCCGGCTGAGGCGCCGACGAGCTCCAGGTGGTGGACGATCTCCACGCCGGCTCCGTAGAGGCGCTGCAGGTAGAGATTGCGCCGGTACTGATGGACGGCCTCCCCGACCGCGACCGCCTCCAGGGCGAGCGTAACCGAGCTCCCAGCGGCTGCGAGGACCTCGGCCGCATCGAGCCCGCCTGGATCGCCGCCCCAATCTGAGACGACAGCCGTACACCCACCGGGGACGTTTCCGGCCAGCACATCCCATGCATGCACGACCTCGACGCCTTCGAGACGTACGCGTTCATCGACGAACGGTTTCGCTCCGGTCGCAATGACGACTGCCTCCGGCTGGAGCGCCAACACGTCGTCCACGCTCGCCGACGCGCCGAGCCGCGCGT
>JBASRJ010000288.1:0-8499 GCA_049273785.1 Gaiellaceae bacterium
CCGCGCGGCGCGGCCGGGGGCGTGGGGGCGGACGGCGGCACCCAGGCGGGTGGCGCGACGGAGAGCGCTTGCACTTCGGGCACGGCGGATCCTCCAGGGATCAGGCGAATGAGCAGGGGGAGAGAGCGTTGCGGCGGCCGCTGTGCCGGCGGCCTCCGCAGCTATAGATCGCGCATTCAGCGGACGGCCTGCATGGGGTGAGAACCCCAGTTTCACTGTGAGACTTAACGATCTCGACTCATGCCGGCAATCCCGCACGAATGCTCGCCAAGGCTGTGCATGCGGCGGGCCGGCGGCCGCGCCCTATACTCGGGCGGACGGGGCGTGGCGCAGCCTGGTAGCGCGCCTGCTTTGGGAGCAGGAGGTCCTGGGTTCGAATCCCGGCGCCCCGATGGGGCGAAACCCTCGCTTATGCGGGGGTTTCGTATTGTGAGGGGTGTAGCGCAGATGGCAATTGCGCGGTGGGAGTACCAGCCGGGAGTACCAAGCGGCTTGCGGGCCTGTGGCGTCGACGCTGTGGCGAGCCGCGGTGCGCGACAAGTTCGAGAAAGCAGCGTTCAACGGCCGTGCAGAGGCGTTCGTCGCGCTGATCGCCGAGCGTGGGATCTGCGTCGAGGACCCGGCAGCGACTCCAGGCGCTACGGACGACCCGGACGATGACTACCTCGTCGTGCTCGCTCGCGGGATTCGGGCGAGCTGCCCGTGTGGACACCCCGCGCACTCGTCGATCGCCTCGACTGACTTCGCGCTGTGGAGTCTCCCGCCACCTTTCGCGGTGCATGTCATCCACCGCTAGAGGAGATCTGTCCTGAGGGCGAACACCGCCGGCAGCATCACTCGGAGTTGCTCTCGGTCCTGACCCAAGCGAGGCGGATGTTGCTCTGGAGTATCTCCAGGGTCTCCGGAGAGACAGCGTCGCGCTCGATCCAGAACGGGAAGGGGTCTTCGAAAATGGGACGCAGGTAGACCTCGTCGCCGTCGAACTCAAGGGTCTCGACAACGCGCAGTCGGGAGTCGGCGACGTGGTCGGCGAGATCGATAGCGAGATCACCAGCGTGCTCGGCTGCATCGATCACCGCTTCGACCGACTCGCCAGCTTCTCCAAGCGCTTTGTCCTTGCGGGTTTCGCAGACGATGATCGCGTGGGGAACGATCACGTCGTTCTCGTCGACGATGCTGGCGGCGTCCGACGGGACGAGCAGCAGGCCATGCTCGAACGCGGCTGCATAAGCGCGCATCTGCTTCCAAGCCTGAGCGAGTGTCTCGAATCGGGAGCGGAGGAGATGCGCAGTGGCCGCTTCAGCCTCGGCGAAGGCTGAAAGCAGGCGCTCGTCGGTAACCCCTCCATCGCGCAACATGTCGAGCAGCGACTCGTCTTGGCCATGTCGGAAGCGATGTGCTGAGAGGACCCCAAAGCGCTCGTCAGTCCATTTGTGGCTCGACTCGTAGAACCGATTAGCTCGCCCGGGGTCGTAGCGAGTCATCTCGACCCACGAGCCGCTCGGAGAGGGCAACTGCGGATCGACCCAGGGGGCGGCTACGGTTGCTGCCAGTTCCAGACACGCGACGCATTCCCACACGGCTTCCAGGGCTGCCGCGCTCTGACGGTCACGGTCTGCCTTCTTCTTGAGAGATCGGCGTGCTGCTTGTACCGCGTCGGCGAGGCCACCACGGCGGGCATCGCACAACATGTCGCGAATGCTAAGGAGACACGCTCGAGACGGAAGGACCACGGTCTGGAGATCGCCGAGATCGGCAGGTGCTGGCAGCCGGTCAGCCACGACCATGCTCCTTGAGAATGCGCGCTTGCTTTCGCGAGACAAGTTTCAACGCATCCGTTGACATCGCCCATCGGGAGCTGGAACGCATGCGGTGCACGTGGGCGCCAGCAAGCTCACGCGCGAGCGCTACTGCTTCGATCCCAGCCTGACGACCGCGCGACAGCGTCGAGTCGCTGAGATCTGCCATCACGTAAGTGGTGTGGAGCGCCCTCTCCGCATGGTTCACCGCAGTGTCGAGCAGAAGCACCCACCTGTCGAACGAATCGGCGAGATCTGCTCCCAAGGCGCCGGCTCCAGGCGGCTCGAGGACCACTTCACGCGGGATCAGTGGTGAGCCGTGTCGCATTCCCTTCGCCAGTCGCCGCATGAGATGCCAGCCCTCCGCCGTTCGGCGCCAGTGCCCGTGCCAACGTCTTGTCAAAGCGTCAGACGCTGCAACGACTGCCTCGCGCAACGGTTCGGCAAGCTCGGTCACATCGTCTGGTCGTGGAAGACGGAGAGCCGCACGCAGGGCCTCGGTGTCGTTGCTGAGGCGCTCGAAGACGTCATCGAAGTCATCGATCCGTGCGCTGCGCAAGCGCTCGAAAGGGTCGTCAGTTTCCAGGCGCTCAAAGGCGAGTGCCAGCCGGGCGAGATCCTCGAACGCGACACCAATCCGCTGGCTCAAGATCAACGCCGTTGGATAGCCCGAGCGTCTTTGCTTCAACGCGCGGCGATGCGCGGCATGAGCACGATCGATTGAGTTGCGACGAACCGCCGCGCGGGTCTCTCCGCCGAGACAGTACGCGTAGAAGGCGACGCCGCCCCCTCGCTCGCCAGTCACAGCCTGCGGAACTTCTGAGTACCGGAGTGCCTGGCCATGAGGACGGTAGGCGGACCGCGTGCTTACCATCCGGATCGTACGGATGACTGCGGCATTGGTTGGAAGGTCGGAAGAATGATGCGGCCGTTGCAGCTCCGACTCTGATCCGGTGTCATGGATCCGTCTGGTTTGTGATGCTGGAGCGGATGACGCTGCCCTGTTCGCCTGTAGCAGCGTTGATGTCTCCGGCAAGCGGACGCACCAACAGGTCCGACGATGAGGACTCCTCTTCTTCGGGAGGCGAATCCTCCGAGGACGGCAGAAACATGCCGAGGAGCGCGATCGCCATAAGCCCAGCGATGATGCCTGGAAACAGCGAATACCACTGGAACCCGTCCTGGTTGAGATTGAAGGTCCAGTAACCAAGCGGTAGCCCAACCAGCAACGCCAGGATCACCGAAGACCATTGGATTCTCCGCTGGTTCAGGGGAACTCCGGCAAGACGCGCAACGTCGAGTGCGACGCGATTCATCAGCGCCTGGTGCGGCCAACTTCCGGCTCCGAAGTCAGGATGCTCCGTGAGTTCTGTCAGCAGTTGGAGATCGTCGCGAATACTCGCGCGACGTCGAGGCTTGCCGACAAAGCCGATCATTCCGAGAATAGCTGCGAAGAATTCCGCGATTGACTTGACGAGGGTCTCCATGAGCTTCTCGCATGCTCACAGAGGCCTAAGACGGATTCCGGTCAATCCCAGGCAGATCGAGGTCATGTCCGAATGTCGATCCGGGGTTTGCCCCCGTCGCTCCCGCGACCCGCCTGATCGCAGTGATTAGCGCGGTCATCGCCCGAAAGCGACTCGACTGACGCAACCGGATCCGGCTCGCCGCCGCCCTTACCGTCGGTAGCTGCGGAGCGCTGTCAGAGGTCGTTGGGGGCGATAACGAAGCCGAGGCGTTTGACACCGCGCCGAAGGCGCCCGTCGAGCGTCAGCAGCCGGCAGTCGAGTAGGCGTGCGAGGGCGACGTACTCGGCGTCGTAGGTCTTCTTCCAGCCGAACTCCTCTGCGACTCGCCAGGCCTCGCGAGCGAGGTCGCGCGGATCGGTGAATCTGATCGGAGCTGTGCCGAGTCGCTCCAAGGCGGTCTCGATGACGTGCGGCGATACGACGTGGCGCCACTGCATCACGTGCAGGACGGACAAGGCTTCCGCGCGGAGCAGGGGCGGCGCGACAAGTTCGTGATCGGCGAGTGCGTCGAAGCCGGCTTCGCTCACGCAGAGGTCAACGACGACGTTCGCGTCGATGACCAGCATGCGCTCTCAGCGGCCAGCGCGGGATTCGCGGAGGAAGGCGACGATGTCCGGCATCGGCTCCCCGTCGATCGTCCGGTCCCAGCCAGGGGGGAGCGGCACCATGTCGCTCTTCGCGGCCTTGTCGAGGTCGCGCTCGCGGATGACGTGGTGCGTGCCCTCGCGCTCGGCCAGGAGGCGGCCGGAGTTGATCCAGCGACGGATCGTCGCGGGGTCGCGGCCAACACGGCGGGCGGCTTGTGGGACGGTGAGCATGCCTCTCATTCTAGGGCCTCAGGCGGAGGAGAACGCCAAATCGGGAGTACCGCGGGGAGTACCGTTCGTGCCCGCGCAGAGCTAGAACGATGGCTTCTGAGCGCTCATGTT
Source organism: Gaiellaceae bacterium (assembly GCA_049273785.1). Classification (GTDB taxonomy): domain Bacteria; phylum Actinomycetota; class Thermoleophilia; order Gaiellales; family Gaiellaceae; genus 3-1-20CM-4-69-9. The sequence continues at coordinate 4,258 of JBASRJ010000288.1, forward strand.
CCCGGTCTAGCCAGGAAGGCGCAGGAGGTTGCGGTTTGGGAGCAGGAGGTCCTGGGTTCGAATCCCGGCGCCCCGATGAGGTAATCGCCCGGGAAGTCCCTGCAAATCGGCACTGTCGGATCCGAGCCTGTGTCGCACCATAGGTCGGGGATAGGCCGAGGGAACAAGCAGGGAACAAGCAGACGCCTCGGGACGAAGCGGGCGCAGCGTGATCGACGACGATCTCGCACGCAAGCTCGGCGACGCCGGCGTCGATCTCGGGGTGATGGGCATCCAGTGGGGCGAGCGCCCGGACGAGCTGCCCACGTGCTCCATCACCGACCGCGACGTGCGGGTGCTCCGCTTCCTCCACGACTTCAACTACGCGAGCACGAGCACGCTCGCGGCGATGTTCTGGGGCCGCTACGGCAGCGCCGTCCGCGAGCGGCTCAAGCTCCTTAACGATGTGGGCTTCGTCGACAAGCTCCGGCCGCGCGTGGGGAGGACGCAGGGAGCACCGGAGTGGGTCTACCGGCTCACGCTGCGCGGCTGGCAGATGCTGAGCGACCACGGCGACCCGGCCGACCGCGAGGCGTTCAAGCGGGCGAAGCTGACCTCGATCGCCTACGTCGAGCACGACGTCCAGGTCGCGGCGCTCATGGCGCAGATCGCCGCGCGCGCGGCGGCGTTCGTCGGCAGGACCGGGCCGCTGATCGACGCAGCGCCGTTCACACTGCTCGGCCCGCGCTCGGGCACCATTGACCCGCGCGTCGAGAAGCGCGCGCCCGATGCCTCGCCGGCCTCAGACCTCGCCGGCCGCCGCGTCCACCTCGGCACCGCCCGCCCTGGCGTCCTCAAGCCCGAGGCGACCATGATCGGCGTCGACGTCCACGGCAACCGCACCGCCGTGATGTTCGAATTCGACCGGACGCGCCGGCCATCCAAGCAGGACCCAAGAGCCGGGGGAGCGAAGCGAGCAGGAGCACAGGCGTGGGTGAACGGTGGGCATCGAGGGGGAGGGGCGGGAGGGAGGATCTCGTGCGCTGGCATCGCCCGGCTACGGCGACGTGCGGACCTGGACTGCACTCTGCGCGGACACGAAGCTCGTCCCGACGTGGCTGGTCGGCGAGCGCACGACAGAGGACGCGCTGACGTTCGCGCACGATCTCCGCGCACGGCTTGCCGAGTCGCGTGTGCAGATCACGACTGATGGTCTCGCGGCCTACCGCGAAGCGATCTCGTCGGCGTTCGATGGCACGGCCGACCACGCCCAGCTTCACAAGGTCTACGGCCTCGACCCAAAGCTCCGCGGCTCAGAACGCAGATACAGCCCGCCGATGGTCACCAGCACGCAGGTCACCGTCGTCTCGGGTGACCCCGACCCCGGCGAGATCTCCACCTCGTACGTGGAGCGGCAGAACCTCACCATGCGGATGGGGATGCGGCGCTTCACCCGCCTCACGAACGGGTTCTCGAAGAAGGTCGAGAACCTCGCGCACGCGGTCTCACTCCACTATCTCCACTACAACTTCGGGCGCGTCCACCAGACCCTCAAGGCCACCCCGGCGCAAGCGGCTGGCGTTGCCGACAAGCGCTGGACGCACGCTGATATCGCCGGCCTGCTCGACTAAGAACCGGGGCGTCGGCGACGCCCGCACAGTAGCGTTGTTGTCGTGGGCGTGCTTCCAACAACCACGGCCGGCTGGATTGGAATCGCCGGCGCGCTCGCCGTCGCGCTCGCCATCCGGCGCATCAGACACCGCGGACTGACGGTGGCCGCTGTGCTCGCCATCTTGATGCTCGTCGGCGTTCTCGGATACGTCACGGCCTAACGACCTCTCGCGCGCGAGAAGCGCCCGCCGGGTCAAACTGACCCACTACCCGAGCGTCTTCACGAGCACCGTCGGCACGTCGATGACCTACCGCCGGCTCTCGCAGGCGGTCAAGAAGGCCACGATCGACGCCGGGCTGCGCGGGGTCTCCGCTCATGTCCTGCGCCACACGTTCGCAAGCATCCTCATCTACCAAGGCCGTGACGTCGCGTCCGTCGCGCGCCAGCTCGGGCACACCACGCCGAGCACGACGTGGGACGCCTACGTCCACCTGTTCAACGAGGCCAAGCAGGCCGACGAGGCGCGTGACCAGCTCGACGCGGAGTTCGGTCCGGTGCTCGACGGCGAGCCAGCCTCACGTGCGACGGCGGACGATTCCGCGGGTGGAGGCATGACGGTCGCCGATCGCCTCGACGCTCTGCGCAAGCGAGGCGGACTGAATGGCGCAGGACATCGCGGCGATGCTCGACGCCTCCGCGCAGACGGTCTCGCGCTGGCAGACCGGCAAGGGCGAGCCGCACCGCAGGCTCTCCGGGCGGCTGCGCGTGCTGGAGCAGCTCGTCGACGAGCTGGCCGCCTTCTATCCGCCGCATCGCATCCACGACTGGCTGTTCGCCGCGCACCGGCTCCTCGGCGGCGAGGCGCCCGCCGAGCTCATCGCCGCCGGCCGCGGCGATGAGGTCCTCAAACTCGTCGCGCGGTTGCGCGATGGGGCGTTCGGCTGAGCCGCGGGCACATGACCCGGCAGCCGCTCTCGCTCCCTCTCGATGCGGTAGTTCGTCTGCCCGCCAGCGGTGGGGCGGGCTGGGCTTGTGAGCCGTCAGGCCTCGGGGCCGATGAGCCGCTCGGGGGTCCCGATGCGTCGCAGGAAATCAGCCTCGGTTGGATTGCGCGGCTTCTCGCGCTTGGCCGGACCAAGGCGTGCGAGGACCTCTTCGCTCTTTGCGCGGCGGCGGGCCGTGTCGCGGCGCCACTCGTCGAGGGTGATGGTTCGCATCTTCATGGCTCTCTTGGAGAGTACTCGGCACGAAGGGCCGCTCGCGCGATCTCGTGCAGCTCGTCAATTGCCGGCGGGTCGGTGCGGGATGGCAGCTCGCCCACAAGTCGGCGCATGGCTTCGAGGACGGCGGTGAGTCGGCGATGTGGTGCGCGGGCGTCGAGGTCGGCGGCCTCCTCCTCCGTGAGGTCGGCGAGCAGGACGAGGACCTGTTGGGCGACGAGCTGATGTCCGTGGCCTGGAACTCGTCGAGCCGGTCGAGCAGGATGTCGACGCGCGAGAGCACCCTCGCGGTCCGGCCGGAGCGCAGCTTGACCTGCGTTACGTGCGCGCCGACGTCCAGGGAGGCGCCTGGTGCTTCCAAGAGGACTTTCGTGCCTTCGAGCTCCCAATGACGGCCGTCCTTGCTGCGCGTGAAGCCGAGCTGCGCGAGGATCAATGCGAGCTGGTCGGGGACGGCCATGACGACGTCGATGTCGTAGGTGAGGAACTCGTCGCTCTCGGTCCAGAAGTAGACGGCCATGCCGCCCACGAGGGTCGGATGGATTCCGAGCGGCGCGGCCGCTTCCTCGATCACCGCGACCACCTCGAGCGTGCGCTCGGTCAGGTCGTCGATCTCGGCCGCGCGCCAGAGATCCGCTCGCAGCTCGGTCAGCGAAGGCCGGTTGTCGCTCACGGCACGAACCTACTGCCGGGACCGGCGTGCTGGCGTGCGATCCGCACTGGCGTCGCTGCTGGCCGACCGGGCTCCTGGCCGCCTACGTCGGGTGAGGTCGCCGAGTATGGCTCATACCCCATATGGCGGCAAAGGTCCGCGTCACCACATGCGCCGCCGGAAGTCCTTGAGGCGCTTGCGTGCGTCGGCGATCTCACGCTGCTGGCGCTTGGGGCTCGGGTCGGCGCCCTTGCCGTAGCCGCCGAGCAGCAGCACGATGCGGGCCCCGTAGGCGTGGCAGAAGACGCGCAGAAGGATGCGTTCGCCGCCGGGCTCGGGCCGAGGCGTCTTCCCGACGCTGCGCAGGATCGATCGTGAAGCGGGGCACGGGCACCCTTGGTGGGAGGCCATGGGCTCCAGCCTCTCGCCCCGACGAAGGCCGCCGCCGTCGCTTCGCGCCTGGACACCGCGCTCGAGCGGCGTTAGGTTCGAAGCTCCCATCGGACCGTCAGGAGGCTGCGATGTCATCCGCTACGCCGGGCTCCGAGCTCAAGGCGCGCCACCGCGCGATGTGGGCGTCGGGCGACTATCCGTCGATGGTCGAGACGTTCCTGTTGCCGCTCGGGCCGCGGCTCGTCGAGGCGTGCGGGATCGGTGCCGGGATGACGGTGCTCGACGTGGCCGCAGGCACTGGCAACGCCTCCCTGCCGGCCGCGGAGCGCGGCGCGCGCGTGACGGCGAGCGACCTGACGCCCGAGCTGCTCGAAGCGGGCCGCAGG
>JBASRJ010000295.1:0-3900 GCA_049273785.1 Gaiellaceae bacterium
CCGCGCGGAAGATTCCGAATCGCGTCCGTCGCCGCCCTCCTGTTGCACGTTTAGACGACCGGGCGGGGATCGCGTTAGCCGAGCCCCTCTGGCCTTCTTACCAGACTCAAACGACGGCGTGAATCGCCTTCAGGGCCTGGTCGACGTCTCCGGTCGAGTTCAGGATGCTTACGACCTCGTCGACCGAGACGGTGCGTGGGTTCCGGTAGAGACGGATCTTCCGCAGACGCGCGCCCGTTCGCAGCGTGCGCAGCCGCAGGGACTCGTGCGTCGAGTAGAAGTCGTGCACGGTCGTTAGCACTTCCTGGCCAGGTCGCAACCGCAGGCCGCCGTACACGAGACCGAGACCCATCGTCGTGCTCTCCGTCAAGGCGATCTCGTCGGCGTCGACCTCGAGATACGCCGCGGCGCCCGCGCGAACACGAGTCTCCGCAGTTTCCTCCTGGTCGTCGAGGTAACGCTTCGCGTCGCGGTCGAGCCCGGCGCGGTGACGATCGATCGCGTCGCGAACAGGCTTCGGATGGGACGCGAGCAGGAAGGTGGTGAGGTTCGTCACACCGTCGTCGAGCAGGAATTGATCGCGCACGCTCGACCAACTGCTCGGGTCGAAGCCCGCACCGAGCGCAGCCGGCGTATACGCGGTTGCTGCGACGGCGGCCGCCGTGCTCTTCAGGAACTGCCTACGAGTCGGCATAGCTCATGCCCGGAGTAGTTTCGTCCACGAGCATCGGTTCCCGCGCGAAAAGCCGACACACGCGGTCGCCGGCGGTTTCCGCCGAAGCTCAGCCCTGAACGGCGACCCAGCTGAAGTCCGCGCTTGCGGATCGGCCCTGCAATGCGTCGTCACGCGCGTTCGACCGAGTCGATTCGAGCGTGACCGCGAAGGACAGCGTCTCCCTCCCACCCAGCCCGCGGAGCAAGCCGAGATCGACTGAGCGGAAGCGATCAAGCGGCCCTTTGTACACGATGACGCCCCGGCGTCCGCGGCAGTCGATCGTCAGATCGAGCTGACGCTCGAGGGCGACGCTTCCGGTCGTTCGCGCGCGCAGGAAGTAGCGTGCCGCGGCCGTCCCCGTGTTGGCGATCGTCAGCGATCCGGTGCGTTCCTCTCCGATCCCCATGTCGGCTGCGGAGACGATCGGGCCAAACCCAATCCGCGCCGTCTGGACGGTGCCTTTCCCGAACGGGACGTCAACAGCGGCAAGACGCCAATGCGATGAAGGCGAGCGCTCCCACATCCGCAATCGCGACTGGTACGAGGAGCAGGAGGGCCGGGCGTGCCCTGACCCTCGTCATCCCCGTCAGCTGCCGTTCCACGAAGAAGCAGGATCTTGAAACGTCTCGGCCGCGCGGAACGCCGCTGCTGCAGCCTCGAAACACCCTTGCTCCATGAGCGCACGGCCCAAGACGAGCTGGACGATTCCCACTACGTCGCTGAGATCGACGAGGCCGTCCATGAATGCCAGCGCAAACCTGGCCTGAGCCTCCGCAAGACCAGCGGCGCCCGCGCTCAGGTGCAACTCGGCGAGCGATGCAAGAGCCCGCGCGGCGTCCGCGAGACTGTCGACTTCGAGAGCAGCCACGAATGCTTCCTCGAGGACCGATTCCGGCGGGACGGCAAGATCGAGAGTTGCGAGCGCAGTCGTCACGGGCGGCGGTTGGAGAGCGGATCGCGGTTACCGAGCGTCTGTTGCAAAAGGGCGCGGAACGCGTGCCGTGACATCGCCGCCGATTCGTCGCCGTTCGTCGAGGGACGCATCGAGTTCTCAGCGAGGGCCAGTACGCCCAGGCCAGGGTTGAGGCGAAGCGCTCGCAGCCGTACTGGTCGTGACGCAACTGCAGGAGTCCGTCAGGGAACCAGATCTTCCCTCCGAGTGCGACGAGCAATCTCGCTCTCGTCGCGTCGTCGAAGAGGGAGAAATCGACTTGGTGCGCGTATTCGTGCTGAACGACGCCCCAGGCAAAGTGACCGGCGTCCAGAAGATCGGGGTCGAGGCCGATCTCGCCTGGGTCGGAGTAAGACGATCCCAGCCCGCGAACGACGCGGATCCGGACCCGACTCGAGACCACGCTCCAGTCGAAGCTGCTCACTCTGAGTGCGGAACGAATCTGCGTGCGTTCTGCCGCCGACCCGCCCTCGATCCCGTAGTTGCCTCCGACGGCTCGGGCATTCGCCGGCGCGAAGAGAGCGAGCGCTGCGAGCGCTGCGACGAAGTATTTCTTGAGACCATTCATCTGCGGTCTCAGCAAGACGCAGCCGCGTCCATGAGTCGTCTGCAGAAACGCGCGAATCCGTGCGGAGGAGCCGCGGTTCCGGTGAGCTGATCCCGTACCCCTTCTGGGTTCCTGCTAGCAGCGTTGTCGTCGCGGATGGCTGCGCAGAGGAAGACGCCGTCGCTTCAGGCGCGGTTCACTGGAGACCGCGGTCGCGCTTCGCCTCCTCCTCCATCCGGTCGAGCCGTGTGTAGTAGTCCGGGAACTCGTTCAGATGGGCGAGCGCGATCTTGCCGGTGACGACAGGATCGTCATTCGTGACGTTCGTGAGGAGATCGTGGAGCCCGTGCTCGAGCTCGACGTCCATCCCCATCCGGAACTGCTCGACGTCGAACGGCGCCGAAGACCAGTCGATTCCGATCTCCTCGCCGACGCGATGTGCTTCCTCTGCTGTGAATGTCATCACGTGGTGGCGCTCGAGATCATTGCTCAGGCCGCTTTGCTCTGAGCTGCTGCTCCGCTCGCCTTGGCCACGAGGACCGGGCAGTCGGAGTGGCGCACGATTGCGCTCGAGACGCTCCCGAGCAGGGCGCCCTTGATCGATCCCAGGCCACGCGACCCGGCGACGATCAGGTCGACGCCTCGCCGACGTCCGAGCCCGACGACCTGTTCAGCCGCATCGCCTTCGAGCAGTTCGTAGTCAGCGACCACACCGGTCTCCTCGGCGACCGACATCGCCTCGGTGAGCGCTGCCTGTGCCCGGTGGATCCCGTCACTGATTGCACGCTGGTAGTACGGATCCCCGAGCACCGGAAGCGTCGCTTTCGTCACCGACACGAACGTGACCGAAGCTTGGAATGCGTCGGCCAGCTTCAGGCCCTCTTGGACGGCGACACCGCTTCCGTCGGAGCCGTCGACTGCAATGAGAATGCGTTTCATGGTGTTCTCCTTTCAGGCCGGCACGAGCGCGGCCTGCAACTTGTTCTCGAGCTCCTTGAGTGCGCCGGGGCCGTCGAGGCTGCCGATCCAGATCGGCTCGCCGCTTCGCCGGCGCACGTGCACCCGGCCGCGTTCGTAGCGCACGGAGGCGATTTCGTCGAAACGCAGCCGGTAGAGCGAGCGGCGGCCTGATCCGCTGCCGGAGAGCTCCGCATAGTCGGAACGGACGGCGATCCGGCCGGCGTATCGGTGTCCGTCCGGCGCATCGCTCCAGTAGACCGCGTAGGTCTTCTCGGCCATGGATAGAGCGTGACGCGCACGGAAAGCCACGGCATCCGGGGTCGAGCACAGCAATGCTGCGGGAAACCCGTACGAGATTCAGTCGGCCCGCGTATTGCGGGCCGCGTGTCTGGCCGCGAAGGTTCTCCTAGATGATCGAAGCAGCGCCCTTCCTTCGCGGCGAGCCGGCCGACGTCGTCCTGCGGGACGGCTCGACGATGCGCCTGCGACCACCGCAAGCGGCGGACGCGGACATTCTGGTCGCGTTCTTCGCCGGCCTTTCGGATCGCAGTCTCTACCTCCGGTTCCACGGGCACCCGAATGTGGACCAACGCCTGGTCGACCCCGTGCTCGACCCGGATTGGGGAGAGCGCGGCGCGCTGATCGGAACCCACGAAGGGAGGGTCGTCGCGCTCGCGAGCTACGTGCGGCTCCGCGATCGCCGGGGGGCAGAGGTCGCCTTCGCCG
>JBASRJ010000301.1:0-8292 GCA_049273785.1 Gaiellaceae bacterium
CCGTCGCGCCGCCCGCTCCTGCTGCAGCGGCGCCCGCGCCCCTGCTCGCGCCCGCCCCCGATCTCTTCGCCGCCAAGCCGGAACCGGTCGCCAGCGCACCCCAGCCCGTCGCTAGCCTGCCCGAGCCCGTCGCAACCCTGCCCGAGGCCGTCGCAACCCTGCCCGAGCCGATTGCGAGCGAGCCCGAGCCGGTCGTCAAGATCACCCTCGAGCCTCCGGCGAGCCGAGAACTGGCGGAAACGCCGGCGGCCGTGCAGCCCGGGGTGAAGGCAGTCGTCTGGCTCCGTCTGTCGAGCGGCGAGCGTGTCTCGGCCGGTGAGTTCGACACCCGGGAGACTGCAGAACGGCGCGCCCGGGAGTTGATGGTCGCGGTCGACGCCCCCGGCAGCTGGCCGTGCGTCGACGGTCGCTACATCAAGCCCGACGCGGTCGTCTCGATCGACGTCGACCTCCCGACGCTCTAAGCGCCTCTAACACAAGCCTTCGGAAATCCTTCCCGCGGGCCAATCGGGCCTTCACACGCGCACGCGATAACGGCGGGCACAGTCCACTCAGGGAGGTGCTCCACCATGAAGGGGAAGCTGGCTTTCGCGCTCGCCGCGCTGACGGCGCTGGCGCCCGTGGGCCTGGCGTACGCGGACTTCAATCCGATCCGCGGCACGAACGGGCCGGACACCATCATCGGCACGGGCGGCCCGGACCTCATCGTCGCGCTGAAAGGCGACGACACAGTTGACGCGGAAGCAGGGAACGATCGCGTCTACGCGGGCGAAGGCAACGACCGTGTGCTCGGCGGCGGCGGCAACGACTTCATCCGCGGCGGAGATGGTGCGGACGTGCTCGACGGCCAAGCTGGCGACGACACGGTGCGCGGTCGCGATGGAAACGACGTCGTGCAGGGAGGTGACGGCAACGACGTGCTCTACGGCGGGATGGGTGCCGACCAGGAGTTCGGAGGGCCGGGCAACGACCGGCTGCACGCGCTCGCCGGCGACGGCCAGGTCGACGTCCTCAACTGCGGCGAGGGTAACGACATCGCGTTCGAGAATGCGAACGAGCACGACGTGTTCGTGAACTGCGAGAAGATCGTCCGGAAGACTCCGACTCCGCAGGAGTCGGCGGACGACAACGGCTAGGCGCCTTCGGGGTGCGGGCTCGCCCCGGCGGGCCCGCATCCACAACAGAACATTTGCGCAATCCGAACGGCAACGCGGCTAACGGTCGGTCAGGGTTCGCGTCGTACTGGCTGCAACGAGAAGGGGGAATCCGTGAAAGGCAGGCACCTGATCGGGCTTGCGTCGGTGGCCCTGACGCTCGCGGTCATCGGCGGCGTCGCGGCAATCGGCTCGCACGGGGACGCGAAGGCAGCGCCGGCCAAGCGCCCGAACATCCTGGTCCTGGAGACCGACGACCAGACGCTCGCGGAGATGGAGGTCCTGCCGAACGTTCGGCGCCTGATCGGCGATCAGGGCGTCACCTTCGACAACAACTTCGACTCCTTCTCGCTCTGCTGCCCCTCGCGGGCGTCCCTCCTGACGGGCCAGTACTCCCACAACAACGGCGTGCGCGGAAATGCGCCGCCGCAGGGCGGCTACTACAAGCTCGACTCGACGAACACCCTTGCCGTCTGGCTGAGGAGCGGGGGTTACTACACCGTCCATCTCGGCAAGTACCTCAATGGGTATGGCACGCGGAACAAGACGGAGATTCCACCCGGCTGGACCGAGTGGCACGGTGCCGTCGACCCGACCACGTATCGCTACTACAACTACACGCTGAACGAGAACGGGACGCTGCACACGTACTGCGCGACGCCGCAGGCATCCTGCTACCAGACGGATGTCTACCGCGACAAGGCGGACGCGATCATCCGCGAGCGCGCAGGGAAGGGACAGCCGTTCTTCCTGTGGGTCGCCTTCCTTGGGAACCACTCCGGCGCTCCGCGCGAGCCCGGCGACCCGCCGAATCTCGGCACCCCGGTGCCGGCACCGCGCTACAAGGACCGGTTCAAAGGTACGCCGCTCCCGCAGCCGCCGAGCTTCAACGAGGCCGACGTCTCGGACAAGCCGCAGAACATCCGGCGGCGCCCGGTACTGACTCAGCGCAGGATCGCCGCGATCCAGGAGAACTGGCAGCAGCGCCGCGAGACCTTGCTCGCCGTCGACGACGCGGTCACGTCGATCGTCGAAACGCTGCGCTCGACCGGCCAGCTCGATGACACGCTGATCCTCTTCACGTCCGACAACGGGTTCTTCCACGGCGAGCACCGCGTCGACAACGGGAAGGTCCTCCTGTACGAGCCATCGATCCGCGTGCCGCTCCTGATGCGCTGGACCGGAAACAGCGCGCTCCCGCGCGGTGTCCACCGTTCACAGCTGACGGTGAACGTCGACTACACGGAAACAATGCTGGTCGCTGCGGGCGTGAAGGCGGGCCGCACCGAGGACGGTGCCTCGCTGCTGCCGCTCTGGCGCGACGGCGGCAAGGAGCTCGGACGCGACCTCCTGGTCGACAACTCGCCGGGCAACGGCCACTTCGACGCGATCCGCTCGCGCCACTTCCTCTACGCGGAGTATGCGAACGGCGACCGCGAGCTCTACGACCTCGTCAAGGATCCGTACGAGCTCCAGAGCCAGCATGCGAACCCGGCTTACGACGCGATCAAGGCCGCGCTCGCGGCGAGGCTGCACGCGCTGGTCTCGTGTGCGGGCGCGAGCTGCCGCGTGTCCCCCGCGGTGCGGATCACCACGCGGAAGCACGGCTGCTCGGTGACCGCAACCGTGACGGGAGCCGGCATCCACGCCGTCGGCTTCTCCCTGAACCACCGCGGGCTGAGAAGCGACACGGGCGCGCCGTTCCGACTGACCACCCGCGTCCGCGGGAAAGGGTTGCTCCGTGCCCGCGTGGCCGTCGGCGTCGATCAGCTGGTCAGCTTGGATCGCACGGTCCGGGGCTGCTGAACCAGGCGGCTTTCCCCAAGGGTCAGCCGACCAGCTCGTGCCAGAGCAGACCGCCGGTCGCCGTGCGGCCGACGAGCGGGCGTTGGCCTTTCTTCCCGGCGTCGTAGGTCGCAGCCTCGACGAACGGTGAGGCGTCGATCGCCCGAGCCCACGTTTCGGACGTCCAGAGCGTCATCTCGTGGACTTCCTCGTGCACGTCACCCGCGCGGGGACCTTCGAGCACCTCGAAAGCGATGTCGTAGAGCTCGGCGCCGTCGGTGTAGAGCTTCGTCACGCGGATACGCTGGAGACGATGGCTGAGGGTCGGCAGCACTACAACGTCACGCTGGCGATCCTGACTCTCGCGGGGACGGCATTCGCCCTCCAGCAGACGATGGTCATCCCGGCCCTGCCCGCGCTCCAGCACGACCTGCACACGACGACCACGTGGGTGACGTGGGTGCTGACGGTCTTCCTGCTCGTCGCCTCCGTCGCGACGCCGGTGCTCGGGAAGCTCGGCGACCAGTACGGGAAAGGGCGACTGCTGACGATCACGCTCGCGATCTTCCTCGCCGGGTGCGTCGGCGCGGCTGCGGCCTGGAACATCTGGTCGCTGATCGCGTTCCGCGCCGTGCAGGGCGCCGGTGGCGCCGTCTTCCCGCTCTCGTTCGCGATCATCCGGGACGAGTTCCCGCGCGAGAAGATGGGCGTCGCGATCGGTCTCATCTCCGCGGTCTTCGGCGTCGGCGGCGGCCTCGGGATTGTCCTCTCGGGAGTGATCGTCGACCACGCGTCGTGGCGCTGGCTCTTCATCGTCGGCTCGATCGCGATCGCGGCGGCGGTCGTCCTGGTGCATCGGTTCGTGCCGGAGTCACCCGTCAAGACGCCGTCGCGCGTGGACCTCGTCGGCGCCGGACTGATGTCGATCGGCCTGATCTCGATGCTGCTTGCGCTGACCGAGGGAGAGAACTGGGGTTGGAAGTCCGGCCGGATCCTCGCACTCGCCGCATTGGCAGTCGTCTTCCTCCTCGCGTGGGGGTTCGCGGAGCTGCGCGTGGGGGAGCCGATGGTGGACATGCGCATGCTCGCGCGCCGTCAGGTGCTGTTCACGAACGTGACCGCGCTCGTCGCGGGCTTCGCGATGTTCGGCTCGTTCGTCCTCGTGCCGAATTTCGTCGAGACGCCGCACGGCCTTTCTCTCTCGGTGCACAGACTCGTGGACTACGGCTTCGACGCGAGCGCGACGAAAGCCGGCCTCTACCTGCTGCCCAGTTCCGTCGCGCTGTTGTTCGCAGGGCCATTCGCGGGCCTGATCGGCAGGCGCACGGGCTCGAAATGGCCCCTGGCGGTCGGCATGCTCCTGGTCTCGGCGGCGGCGGGCTCGCTGGCGCTCTGGCACCACCGGCCCTGGCAGGTGCTCGCCGCGATGCCGGTGCTCGGTGCGGGCATCGGCTTCGCCTTCGCCGCGATGGCGACGCTGATCACGGAGGCAGTGCGCCCGACGGAGACAGGCGTGGCGACCGGGATGAACACGGTGATGCGGACGGTCGGCGGCGTCATCGGCGGCCAGGTCGGAGCCGCGCTGCTGAGCGCACACACGATTCCGGGAACGAAGGGCGTCCCTTCCGTCACGGGCTTCACGATCGCTTTCGCGATCAGCGCCGTTGCGGCCATCGTCGGAGCGGGCGTCGCCGTGTTCGTGACGCCGCCGCGCCTCCGCCGCCGGGAGCGGCTGGTCGTGGCTACGACCGAAGTCGCCGACTAGCAGGAAGCAGCCGACACGCGCGTTAAAGGTCGCGGGCGTGCTGGCGCGTGTGCCTCTCCTTGCAGGCCTGAGCTGACGCGGAGCTTCGAGATCCGGTCGCCGCGCGTTCGGGACATTGCGACCGTCGCGGAACACAGCTCGGCGCTGCTTGCGGGTGGAGTCCCACTCTCGGCAGACGCGCCACAATACGTCTACACGAAGCTCCCCTCGCTGCGGCCGGAACTGCTCGCGTCAGCAACGCGTGACGCGCAACATCGCGGCCGCGTCCTCGTCGGCGCGACCGGCGCCCATCTCGGCGGCCTGCGCGGAGTCGACGTCAGCGTCTTCGAGGTGACGTCTCCGAACTCGACCGAGGTCCAGGACTACGGCGTGTACGACACCTCGACGCTCGACAAGGACGTCACGGCCGTCGTGAACATCACGTTCGCCCTCAAGTAGCCATCGCCGCTTCCATCTCCTCGGGCGAGACGTCGCGGACGTGGGTGCCAAAGAACCACTCGTGCCCCTCGGGGTCCTCGACGCCGTAGTTCCGGTCGCCGTAGAACTTGTCCTCGGGCTCTTGGGTGATCTTCCCGCCGGCGGCCTTGGCCCGCTCGTAGTGCGCGTCGACGTCGTCGATGTACACGTAGATCGAATGTGTCCTGCCGCCGAGATTCTTCGGGTTCTTGTACTCCGCGCTCGGCGTGCCGAGCATGATGACCCCGTCTCCCATCGAGACCTCGGCATGCGCGACGTTCCCGCTGTCGTCGGTCATCTTGACCTTCTCGGTGAATCCCAGCGCGCCGGTCAGGAAGTCGAGCCCGGCGGCGGCGTCCTCGTAGTAGACGTACGGCATGACGTTGGGGTAACCCTGAGGCGGGTTCTGCGGCATGGTGGCTCCTCTCGTTTGCCGACCATGAAGCTTAATTCCTATCGAGTTCTTAGGCGTTTCTTGGCTCCGTCTTAGCCGCTGCCGCTTGCATGAGAGGAGCACCCGATCGAAAGGAGGTCACGTGTTCCGACTGAACCGCGGCTTCGCGCTCATCTCGGCGGTAGCCGCCCTTGCCCTCGCCGGCACCGGCGTCGCTATCGCCGCGAGCGGCGGCGGCTCGAAGTCATCGAACACGAACACGACATCCACGACGCCGTCGAACCACTCCGGCTCGTCCAAGTGTCCTCACGACGGGCCGAACGTCTAGGGCGAGCCCGCGTTCACGCGGGAAAGGGGTCTGGCCCCGGCTGGGGGTCAGACCCCTTCCACCTACCGAAGAGCCGACCGCGTGAACACGCGGATCGACACCGCCGTCAGCACGACGGCGAACGCGGCCGTCACGGCGAGGCTGAGCCCGGCCATCTCGGTCGGGTTGCTCATGCCCCAGATGGTGTGCAGGCTCGTGCTGTCCCCGAGCAGCCCGTAGCGCATGAGTGCGAGCCCGTGCGTGAGCGGCAGGAACTTCGCGATCCAGGTCAGCGCCACAGGCATGGCCGTGATCGGGAACAGCGACCCGGCGAGGAACCACGGCACGATCGCGATCGCAGGAACACGTGCGATGTACTCCTCCTGCTTGGGCACACGGTTCGCGAGGATCTCGGCGACGGCATACATCCCGATCGCGAATAGCGCCGCAGCCGCGACGAACCACACGACGCCCGAGGCCGTCGGGCTGAAGTGGATCCGCCGCGCGACCGCGACTGAGATCAGCACGCCGACCTGGAGGCCTGTGATCGCGAGCGCAACGAGAAGGTTCCCGAACACGAGCAGCGCGCGCGGGATCGGAGCCGTGAGCAGCTCTCGCTGCGCTCCGTTCTCGCGGTCGACGATGACCCCGATCCCCGCAAACATCGTGTTGAGCGGGATCAGCAGTCCAACCGTGCCGATCGCGACGAACGACTCGTAGCTCGCATTCGTGTGGAGCGCGGACTTCAGGGCCGGCGCGATCACGAGGGCGAACATGACCGGGGTCAGCAGCGGCACCAGGAGCTCGCGAGGCGTCCGCGCCGTGAGCTGGAAGCGGCGCCGCGCCAGGGTCGCGAGCGGGTTGAGCGCCTGCGCGCGGAGCCCGAGGCGGCGCGTGGGCAGGGTGGCGGATGCGGTGATGGCAGACATGAGTGCTCCTTTCAGGCGGCTTCGGCGAGCCGGTCGCCGGTCAGCCGCAGGTAGACGTCGTCGAGGGTCGGTTGTCGGGTGCTGATCGCGCTCGCGACGCCGAGCTCGCTGATGACGGCGATCGCTTCGCCGGAGGTGTGCTCGTGCAGCGGAATCGTCAGCGTCGAACCGACGGTGAAGGCGTCGTCGCCCGCAATGCCTCGCTTCCGCAACGACTCGAGCATCGAGCCCGCGTTGCCGTTCACCCGCAGCTCGACGATCTCGCGCCCGAGATCCGCGCGGAGCGCCGTCGGAGTGTCCAGCGCCACGACGCGCCCCGAATGGATGATCGCGAGCCGGTCGCAGAGCCGCTCGGCCTCGTCGAGGTAGTGCGTGGTGACGAGCACGGTCATGTCGTTGCGCGCCCGCAGCCCGGCGATCACGTCGAGCAGCTCGGCGCGGATGCGCGGGTCGAGACCCACGGTCGGCTCGTCGAGGAAGAGGACGCGCGGCTGTGAGACCAGCGCACGCGCGATCTCGAGCCGGCGGCGCTCGCCGCCGCTGTACGTGCCGACCGGGCGGTCGATGAGCTCCGAGAGGCCGAGCGTGTCGGCGATCTCGGCAATCCGTGCCTTCGCTTCGCCTTTCTCGACGGCCCAGAGCCGCGCGTGGATGTCGAGGTTGCGCCAGCCGGTCAGCGACCGGTCGACGACGGGCTCCTGGAAGACGACACTGCTGATGCGGCGGGCCGCCAGCGGGTGCTTCGCCACGTCGAAACCGGCGAGCCTGGCGGTGCCGCTCGTCGGCGCGATCGTGGTCGTCAGCATCCCGATCGTCGTGGACTTGCCGGCGCCGTTCGGCCCGAGCAGGCCGAATACCTCGCCCGAGGCGACCTCGAAATCGATGCCTTTGACCGCTTCGACGCCGCCCGGATAGATCTTCCGGAGCCGCCGGACTTCAATCGCATGTGGATCCATGTGTTCCTCCTGTCACAGTCGCGTTGTCTCGTTCGTCAGGTGTATGACGGACGCGAACGAGAGGATGTGACGGTGAACGAGCGTGACGTACTGACAGAAGAGTTCGAGCGACATCGCTCACACCTGAACGCGGTCGCCTACCGCATGCTCGGCTCGATGACCGAGGCGGAAGACGCCGTGCAGGAGTCGTGGTTCCGGCTCGACCGCTCCGACACGGGCCCGATCGCGAACCTCGGCGGCTGGCTCACCACCGTCGTCGCGCGCGTGTGTCTCGACATGCTGCGCGCGCGCCGCTCGCGTCGCGAGGAGTACGTGGGCGGCATGCCGGAGCCGGTCGTGATCGTGACCCGCGACGGCGACCCCGAAGACGAAGCGGTGCTCGCGGACTCTGTGGGCCTCGCCCTCCTCGTCGTGCTCGACACGCTGGCGCCGGCTGAGCGGCTCGCGTTCGTGCTGCACGACATGTTCGGTGTCACGTTCGACGAGATCGCGCCGATCGTCGGTCGTTCGCCCGCCGCGGCCCGTCAGCTCGCGAGCCGCGCGCGG
>JBASRJ010000312.1:0-3215 GCA_049273785.1 Gaiellaceae bacterium
AAGCCGACCCAGATCGTGATCTTCGTCGCCTTGGCCGTTCGGGCCTGAGCAGAGTTCCTGGCGGTCGCTGCGACGGCGGCTGCGGCCACCGCGAGTAGTACGAGCAAGCCAATCGCTCCCCGTCTCATGTATGCCCTCCTTTGCGGGCGGTTGTCGCGACCCCGCGGTCCTTCCTTCCAGCCTGAACCGAATCTAGTTAGGTTTCCGAACGAGGACTCTACGACGCTGCCCAAAAGGAGTCAAGCTCTGGACTGCTCGCCGCAGCATTCGTTAATGTTCTTCACCAAATGGCGGGAACGGCACAACCGGCGCGGGCGATTCCCCCGCTCCTGAAACACCTCAACGAGCGGACCGTACTCGAGTCGATCCGCGCGCGCCCGCCCATCTCGCGGGCCGAGATCTCACGCCTGGCGGGAATCTCGAAGCCGACCGTGTCACTCGCCCTGCAATCGCTGCTCGATGCGGGACTCGTCCGCGAGGCGTCGGCAGAGCCGGGACGGCCGAGCTACGGCGCGGTGTTCTTCGAGCCGGTCCCCGACGCGGCGTTCGTGCTCGGCCTCGATCTCGGCGCACGCTTCCTCCGGGGCGCGATCTGCGACCTCGGCGGCACGATCCGCGCCCGCCAGGACATCGAGATCCGCGGCGCGGACGCCGAGGGCGCGCTCAGCGCAATCGTGTCGCTGCGCGACGCACTGGTCGAGCTGAGCGACGTTCCCGGCGAGCTGATCGACGGCGCCGTGGTTGGGGTTCCAGGCGTGGTCGAAGCCTCGACCGGAACGCTGCAGCTCGCGACGAACGTCCCGGGCCTCGAGGGCCGCGCATTCGGCGACGAGGTGAGCGAGCGCCTCGGTCTCGCCGTCTCACTCGAGAACGACATCAACCTCGCGGCGCTCGGCGAGCGCTGGCTTGGGGTCGCGCGGGCCGTGGAGGACTTCGCATTCCTGTCGATCGGGACGGGAATGGGCGTTGGGCTCGTTCTCGGCGGCAAGCTGCATCGCGGCCACAACGGCGCGGCCGGCGAGGTGGACTGGGCGCTGGCGGGAATCGGTGAGGACGTCGACCCTTCGGCCGAGGGATTGCCCGCACTGATCGCCGGCATCGCCGCGGACGGCGCGTGGGAGACCTCACTCGCAGCCCTTGTCGATGCCCGGGCGGTCTTCAGCGCTGCGCGCGGCGGTGACCTGCTGGGACGCGCGGTCGTCGAGGAGGTCGCGCGCCGGATCGCAGCGAACATCGCGCCGATCGCCGCGGTCACGGATGTCGCGCTGGTCGTGCTCGGTGGCGGGATCGGCGCGAACGGCGATCTCCTGCTCGACCCCGTGCGCCGGCTCCTCGGCGACTGGATGCCGTACCCACCGCGCGTCGAGACGTCGAGCCTCGGGGAAGCTGCGGTGCTGACCGGCGCGCTCGCAGTCGGCGTCGACGCGGCGCTCGACAACGTCTTTCTCAACCGGAGCCCGGCGCGAGCCTGATACGCCGCGACCTCTCCGCCACGCCGGCCTCACGCAGCTCGGGTCGTGAAGAGGCTTATTGTGTGCGGGGTGGCGAGGGTGCTCGTCATCGGGGCAGGGATCGGCGGCCTGACCGCTGGGCTGATGCTTCGCCGCGCGAACATCGACACGGCGATCTTCGAACGGGCGGCCGGCGTGCGCGACCTGCAGGTCGGACACGGGCTAACTCTGTGGCCAAATTCGACACGTATCCTCGGGGACGTGGGGGCGCTCGAGGCCGTCGAGCGCGTGGGCGCGCCGATCGAGAAGATGGAGTTCCGCGACGTCCAGGGCCGGCCAATCGTCAGCCATCCTGCCGGGGCCGTCGCGCGGCAAATCGGCGCCCCGACGCTCGGGCTTCGCCGCTCCGAGCTTCATCGCTCCTTGTTCGACGTGATCGGCGAGGACGCGGTCGAGTTCGGCGCCGAGTGTGTCGGCCTCGACCAGGACGACGACGGGGTCGAGGCACGGTTCTCCGACGGGCGGTCGGAGCGCGGCGACGTCCTCGTCGCGGCGGACGGCACCCAGTCCGCGATTCGAGCGCTCCTCCTCGGCGACGCGCCGACGCCGACCGGGAACGCCGAGATGCACGGCACCGTCCCGACGCCGCCTGACGTTCCGAGCGGCGTCTATCGCCAGATTTGGGCCCCCGGGGCAAAGTTCGGCTTCTACCCCGTCAGAGATGCGACGTGTTGGTACTGCACTGTTAAGGCCTCCGATCCGCGATTCGTCGACGACTCGGGGAGGAAGGCGGCCATTCGCGCGCGAGTCGCGACGTACCCGCCCCCGACGATGAGTCTGATCGACGCCGACTCCGAGCATCCGATCACGCGAGCGGTGATCGCCGCGCACGATCCGTCGAAGCCGTGGGTGCAGGGTCGCGTCGCGCTGCTAGGGGACGCAGCACACGCGATGGCGCCGCACCTCGGACAGGGCGCCGGACAGGCGATCGAGGACGCATTCGTGCTCGCCGAGTGTCTCCGGACGAATCGAGACGTCGGGGCGGCCTTGCGTCTGTACGAGCGTCGACGGAAAGGCCGCGTACGCGGAATCGCGAGGCAGTCACGCATCCTCGGCAAGGCGCTCGTGCTCGAGAACCCGTTCGCCCACTCGATCTGGCGTAACGCCGTCCGACTCAGCTGGCCCCCGATCGGATCGAGGCAATACGTCAAGATTCACCGTTACAAGCCCTAACGCAGTTCATCACATGAGCGAATCACGCGACAACAAGACGCAGCCGCAGCGCGTTTTCACGGAGATCCTGAACGAGGGCCGGCTCGAGGTAGCCGACGAGATCGTCGCGCCGGGCTTCCTTCTTCACTCGCCGACCCGGCCCGAACCGTTCGAGGGCCCGGACGGGTTCAAGGACTTCGTCACGGATCTCAGACGGGGCTTTCCGGACCTGAACATCACGATCGACCACGTCATCGCCGAGGGTGACTTTGTCTCGATCCGCTCCCGCGTGACGGGCACGCATCTCGGCACCTACCGCGGCATCCCACCCACAGGACGCAAGATCTCGCAGTCGCAGCTGCACATGTTCCACGTCGTCGACGGCCAGATCAACGAGACCTGGCAAGAGATCGACGGCCTCGGGATCATGCAGCAGCTCGGCATCTTTCCCCGCGGTAACCCGCCGAGGCTCCTCCTTCAGCTCGTCGTCGGGCTCCAAAGAATCGGACGCCGTCGGTGACGGCGGTCGGGGCTGCGTCTCCACGACGCAGC
>JBASRJ010000326.1:0-6319 GCA_049273785.1 Gaiellaceae bacterium
TCGCGCGACATCCCGAAGCAGAGCCTGATCGTCGATGTCTCGATCGCGAGGCAGCAGACGAAGATCGCCGCAGAGACGACGAGCAAGAAGACGGTCGAGAAGCCGTTGCCGAAGTTCGCGTCGATGATGTTCGTCGGTCCCCAGGCGCCCTTGATCGCGTCACCGAGATTCGGAATCGCCAGCAAAACACGCATACAGAAACACCGCGCCGATCACGAACGCACCGATGACCGACCCGAGCACAGCTCGGGGCGCTTCGCGGCGCGGGTCTTTCGTCTCCTCCGCGAGCGTCGACGCAGTATCGAAGCCGTAGATCACGTAGAGCGACATGAACATCGCGACGAGGAACGTTCCGGTCGTGAGGCTCGTCCCGCCCGTGTGGAAGACCACCCCCGCCGACTGGTGGTGGTGGAAGATCGCGAGGATGAACGCGAACACGACCATGCCGAGGATCTCGAACAGCACCCCGGTGTTGTTGATGATCGCGACCAGCCTGACGCCGAAGATGTTCAGGACGGTGATCGCCACGAGCGCGATGACCGCGATGAGCCGTTGGTTCGAGTGACTCTGGGCGAGGTTCCAGCCCATGTTGTTGAACGCCGGAATCAGGGCGAGCGGCAGCGTCGCGCAGACTGATGCGACCGTGAGGATTCCTGCGAACAGGTAGATCCAGCCTGTGAACCACGAATACGTTTTGCTGGAGAGGTACTTCGTCCACTGAAACACGGAGCCGGCAACCGGGTAGTGGCTCGAGAGCTCGGCGAAGCCGAGCGCGACGATGAACTGCCCCATCGCGACGATCGGCCAGCTCCAGATGAACACGCCGCCCACCGTCGTCAGACCGAGGTAGAACAGCGCGAAGATTCCCGTCGACGGCGAGATGTAGCTGAAGGCGACCGCAAACGAGCTGAAGACCCCGAGGGAGCGCCTGAGCTCCTGCTTATAGCCGAACCGGGCGAGATCCTCCTCGTCCCGCGACTCCGCCTGAGGCGCGGGAGCTTGGGTGGCAGCCATGCAACCTCCTGTTCTCGTGTCGGGCTATTGGAGGCACGGCTACGGCCGCGCTGTCAACGGCCGTACGGTCAGGAGAGCACCCACTCGTCGTCGCGGAGGATCGGGACCGAGGTGCCATCGGGCTCCACGCCGTCCACCTGGACGTCCGGTCCGCCGATCATGAAGTCGATGTGGATGTTGGACGCGTTCGCGTCGCCATCGTCGCCGTCGACGCCCATGGGCAGGCCCTTCCCGTACGCGATGTGACAGGCGGCGTTCTCGTCGAACATCACGTCGAAGAAGACAACGCCGAGCTGCCCGACGCGGGAGTTGCCATCCACCAGCGCGACCTCGCCGAGCCGGGCCGCGCCATCGTCGCTGGCAAGCTGAGCGCGAACGACGTCTTCGCCGCGGTCGGCTCGCACGTCAATCGCGCGCCCGTTCTCGAAGCGAAGCTCGAGCCCCTCGACGACGACGCCGCCGGCCGGGGAGAACGGCCGCGTCGCGCGCACGGTTCCCTCCGTCCGTGCAGGGTCGGGTGTCGTGAACACTTCCTCGGTGGGGATGTTCGGTACGAACTTGTGTCCGTCGACGGTCTCGAACTCGGCCGCGTTCCATTTCGATGCGGGTAGGAGGCCGACCGTCAAGTCGGTTCCCGGGCCCCGGAAGCGGATGGCGTCGAGACGGCGCTCGTTCAGCAGGGCGGCGCGCTCGACGAGGCGGCCCAGATGGTCCTTCCACGCCGCGATGGGGTCCGGCTCGTCGAGCCGAACGGCTCGGGAGACGAGGTCCCAGAGGCGCTCGACGTCGGGCTCGCCGAAGACCTTTCGGGCCCAGCCGTCGTTCGGATAAGCGACGCCGGACCAGTTGACCGTGCGCTGGTTGAAGATGATCTCGACGCTTCGTTTCATCAGCTCCTTCGGAATCGCACCGCCCACTCGAGCACCGTCGATGCCCGCATAGATGTCGGGATTTGGATCGCCGGTGATCGCGAACTCCGCCCCACGCTGCTCGTGCAGGTATTCCCACTGTGCGAGCGCCCAGGGCGACGACCACTCGAGGACCTCGTCCGCGGCATGCTCGAGCATCTCGCGCCGGACGTGCTGATCTCCGTAGAAAACGTCCACCTTGCGTGCGCCTGCCCGATACGCAGCCGCTGCCACGACGCGCGCGAACGGTGCGTGCTCGACGTAGCACGCGATGTGGAGATCCTGGCCGGCGCGAAGGTTGAGCCCGACCCGGACGGCCAGCTCGGCGTAGCGGCGTAGCAGGTCCTCGGACGGCACCGGCCCGATTGTAGGCTCCCACTTATGGGGCTCCTCGAGTCGGCGGTGCAGCGGGACGACGTGTTCGCGCGTCGGCGAGAGCGGATGGAAGGGCTCGTCGCCGAGCTGCGCGAGCGCACGGCGGAGGTCGCGCGCGGCGGCGGCGAGAAGGCGACCGAGCGGCACCGGTCCCGCGGAAAGCTGACCGCACGCGAGCGGATCGACCGCCTCGTCGACCCGGGCGGGGCGTTCCTGGAGCTGAACGCACTCGCCGCCTGGGATGTGTACGAGGGCCAGGCACCCGCGGCAGGAATCGTGACCGGCATCGGCACCGTCGAAGGACGGGAGTGCGTGATCGTCGCGAACGACGCGACCGTGAAGGGCGGCACATACTTCCCGCTCACGGTCAAGAAGCACCTCCGCGCGCAGGAGATCGCCGAGCAGAACCGCTTGCCGTGCCTCTACCTCGTCGACTCCGGCGGCGCGTTCCTGCCGCTGCAGGACGAGGTCTTCCCCGACCGGGACCACTTCGGGCGGATCTTCTTCAACCAGGCGCAGATGTCCGCCAAGGGCATCCCGCAGATCGCCGCCGTGATGGGCTCGTGCACCGCGGGGGGCGCGTACGTGCCCGCGATGTCGGACGAGACGATCATCGTCCGCGGCACCGGGACGATCTTCATCGGCGGGCCGCCGCTCGTGAAGGCGGCGACCGGCGCCGACGTCACCGCGGAGGAGCTCGGCGGCGCCGACGTGCACACGCGCAAGTCCGGAGTCGCCGACTACTACGCGACGAACGACGAGCACGCGCTCGCGCTCGCGCGGCAGATCGTGCGCAACCTGCAAGGACGGAAGGAGCTTCCGTGGGACGTCGCGGAGCCGGAGCCGCCGGCCGCCGATCCGGCCGAGCTCTACGGCCTGATTCCCGAGGACTTCCGCCACCAGACGGACGCGCGCGAGGTGATCGCGCGCATCGTCGACGGCTCGCGCTTCGACGAGTTCAAGGCGAACTACGGCGAGACGCTCGTCACCGGCTTCGCGCGGCTCGAGGGCTATCCGGTCGGGATCCTCGCGAACAACGGCGTGCTGTTCGCGGAGTCGTCCCAGAAGGGCGCCCACTTCATCGAGCTCGCGTGCAAGCGTCACATCCCGCTCGTGTTCCTCCAGAACATCACCGGCTTCATGGTCGGCAAGGAGTACGAATGGGGCGGAATCGCGCGCGACGGCGCGAAGCTGGTGATGGCGGTCGCAAACGCAGCCGTGCCGAAGTTCACCGTCATCACCGGGGGCTCGTTCGGCGCGGGGAACTATGCGATGTGCGGACGCGCCTACGCGCCGCGGCAGCTCTGGATGTGGCCCAACGCCAGGATCTCCGTCATGGGCGGCGAGCAGGCCGCAACGGTGCTGACGATGGTAGGCGACGCCGACCCGGACGAGATCCAGGCGAAGTACGAGCGCGAAGGGAGTCCGTACTATTCGACGGCGCGGCTGTGGGACGACGGGATCATCGATCCGCTCGACACGCGCCGCGTGCTCGCGCTCGGGATCTCCGCCGCGCTGAACGCGCCGATTCCCGACACGACGTTCGGCATCTTCCGCATGTGAAAGGAGCGAGATGGGCTATTCGATCGTGAAGGTGGAAGACCTCGAGGGCGAAGGGCCCGGGGGAGCGGTCCGCTTCGTGCGGCGCCACCTCGGCTGCGAGGCGTTCGGGATCAACTGGTTCGAGCTGCCACCGAACGCCGAGGGGAAGGAGCACGACGAGACCGGCTCGGGTCAAGAGGAAGTGAATGTGATCGTCCGCGGCTCCGGGACGTACCGAATCGACGGCGAGGAGGTTCCGATCGAGGTCGGCACGTTCCTGCGCTTCGACCCGGAGACGAGGCGCTGTCCCGTCGCAGGGCCGGACGGGCTGTCGATGATCGCCGTCGGCGCGCGCAGAGGCAGCTACGAGGCGCGGGGGCCCTTCTGATGCACGCGATCGAGCTGACGGACGAGGAGCTTCGGCTGATCCACGCCGCGCTGCACTCGTACCTCGACGACTTTGGGCACGAGGAAGCGGACGTGTTACGCGCGCTCAAGGCCCTGATCGCGAAGCTCCCCGCTACTGCCTAGGTGATCCTCCGTTTTGTCCTCTGGAACCTCGCCGATTCGAAGACGACGATCGGCGAGCTCCGGCGCTACCTGCGCGACGAGTCGGTCGACCAGTTCGCCGACGTGCCGGGGTTGCGCTTCAAGGCGTGGATCTCGGACGAGGCGACGGAGCGTTGGGGCGCGGTCTATCTCTGGGAGGACGCCGAGGCGGCAGAGCAAGATCTTCCGAGCCGCGCGCGCGACTTGATCGGGAAAGAGCCGGACATCGGCGAGACGTTCGACGTCGAGGCGACGATCGAGGGAGACTTCGCCGTCGAAGAACTGTCACGGCTCGGCCTCGCGTTCGAGGCCTAGAGCACCAGCGTTTCCGGAAACACGGCTTCCCCGGCAAAGCGATCGAGCCGGTACGGCGACAGGTTGAGCTCGGACTCGCCGTGGAGGAGCTCCTCAGCGACGGCGCGGCCGACCGCGGGTGACTGCATGAACCCGTGGCCGGAGAAGCCGCACGCCGCATAGACGCCGTCGCCAACGAAGCCGACGATCGGATGGGCGTCCGGCGTCATGTCGTACAGGCCTGCCCAGGCGCGGACGATCGGGGCGCCGGCAGCTTGCGGATAGCGGTGCGCTAGCCGCGCGCGTTTGTTCTCGACGAGCGCATCGTCGACGTCCTCGCGGTCTGTCCAACGCGGTGTCGTCTCCGGCATCGCGAGCCGCAACGTGTCGCCGCGGCGGCGGAAGTGGAAGCCGGTCTCCTCCTCGATCGTCATCGGGAGATCGGTCGGGAGGTCCGCGACGGGCCCGACGTCGACGAGCTGCCGGCACAGCGGACGGACGGGGAGTTCCGGCCAGAGCTCCGGCGACGCGGCGCCGCAAGCGACCACGAGAACGTCACGTTCGAGGTCGCGCGCGTCCGTGTGCTCACGCACGTCGACACCCCGCTCGGCAGCGCGGCGAGCGAGCTCGCGGGTGATCCCGGCCGGTTCAGCGACCCCGTCCTCCCAGCACGCGAATGCTCCGAGCACGTCGTCCGTGCGGAGGCCCCGGACCCGTGTCGGATCCACCTCCTCGACGGGAACTCCGAGGTTCTGTTGCAGCGCTGCGCGCCCGGAAAGCGCTTCGAGACCGGCTCGAGTCGTCGCGATGAACATGTAGCCGACCTCGTCGAACAGCGGCGGGCCGAGCTCCGCGAAGAGCTCGTGCGACGCGCGCGCGAGCCGCACCTCCGCCTCCGTTGAGAACTGCTGTCGGAACCCTCCCATCGCCTTTCCGGTCGCGCCACTTGCGATCTCCGTGCGCTCGCAGAGCACGACATCGCGCGCGCCCAGCAGCGCGAGGTGGTACGCGATCGACGCGCCTACCGCGCCGGCGCCGGCGACGACGATTCGAGCCACGCCTCGAGCTCCGCTCGCTCTTCCTCCGACAGCGTGCGCAGCGGACGGCGCACGTCGGGATTGATCGGCACGCCGCGCCGCGCGAGCACTGTCTTCAACGCCGACTGGAACGGGAACCGCTCGATCGCGATCCGCACTGGTGCGAGATCCGCCGACTCAGGATCGCGAACGGCCCCGACGACCAGCTCCGGGAACGCCGACCCGAGCGCCGACACCGCTCCGACGGCGCCGGCCGCCAGGCCCCGCGGGATCAGCGCCTCCGGCCCGACGAAGATGTCGAGCCCTTCGACGAGATACGGGGCGAAGCGCTCCCACGGGACATCCGAGACCTTGAGCCCGCGGAAGTTGGGCGCCGCGTCGCGCAGCCGCTCGAGCACCGCGACCGGGACGGCGTACCCGCTGCGCGCCGCGAACTCGTACACGTAGAACGGCGTCGGATCGCACGCGCGAGCGGCAGCGTCGAGATGCGACAGCAACTCCGCCTCGTCGAGCGTGAAGTACGGCGGCGCGATCACGGCGACGGCGTCGGCGCCGACGCCGGCGGCGTGCGCGGCGAGCTCGACCGTGTCCCAGGTGGAC
>JBASRJ010000328.1:0-6213 GCA_049273785.1 Gaiellaceae bacterium
GCTGCGGCCACGGCCGCGCCGGCGCCGCCGAGCACTGCCGCAGGTGCCCCCATCGAGGCGCGACTCGTCGAGCTCGCCGCCGAGCTGACCGGCTTCCCGCCCGAGAGCATCCCACTCGACGCGCGCCTGCTCGACGACCTCAATCTGGACTCGATCAAAGCGGGCGAGCTCGTCACCCGCGCGGCGGACGAGCACGGCGCGGGCGAGCTCGAACTGGCGCCACTCGCCAATGCGAGCCTGCAGGAAGTTGCCAACGCGATCCGCACAGCGCTGCCGTCACAGGCGGGAGATGCCCCGGATGCATCGACCGTCCTCCGCGAGGTCGTCGCGACCGCCACCGGCTTCCCGTCGGACACCCTGAGTCCCGATCTGCACCTGCTCGACGACCTCAACCTCGACTCGATCAAGGCGGCCGAGGTCGTGCTCGAGACTGCGACGCGGCTCGGAATCGCGGAAACGGACGTGCCCGAACCGTCGACGTTCGCCAACGCGTCGCTGGGCGAGCTCGCCGAGGCGCTCGGGCAGGTGTCCCGCGGGGCACCGGGCGCCGGGCACCCGACAGCCGCCCGAACCGCAGACTCCGCCTTCGAGAATCGCCCGTCATGGGTGCGCGACTTCGTCGTCGAGTGGGTCGACGACGACCTCGACCCGGAGGGCGCCGCAGACCTCACAGGTGCGGTCGCGCTCATCCTGGCCGAGCCGAACGACGACGAGCCGGCCGCTGCGGTCGGAGCGGCGTTCGAGCGCAGCGGCGCGACGGTCACCAGGGCTCGATTCAGCGAGGCACGAGAAGGCGAGCTGCTCGACGACGGACTGACGCACGTCGTCGCGCTGCTCCCACGGCATCCCGATCCCGACGTCGCGCCGGACGTGTCGCTGCGGCAGGCGATCGAGCGCCTGACCGCGCTGGCCGCGTCGCCGACTCCGCAGTCACGGCGGACGCTCGTCTGCGTGCAGTTCGGAGGCGGCCGCGGCGGGACGCAAGCGCCGATTCCTGCAGTCGAGCAGTGCTGTGCGGTCGCGTTCGCCGCCAGCATCCACCACGAGCGCCCGGAGCTCGCCGTCCGAATGATCGACACGGTTCCCGACATCGATCCCGCGGCACTCGCGGACCGAGTGCTGGCCGAGCTCGGCACGCCAGACGCCTTCGCGGCCGCCGGCTACGACGCGAGCCTGGTCCGGCGGGTCCCGAGACCGCGGGTCGAGGAACCAGCCGCACTCGCGCGGAGGCCGATCACATGGTCGTCCGACGACGTGATCGTGGCGACCGGTGGTGCAAAAGGGATCACCGCCGAATGTGCTCTCGCCTTCGCGCGATCGACGCGGGCGGCGTTCGCGCTGGTCGGGAGCTCGCCGCCTCCGGACGGCCCGGACGGAAGCGAGATCGCAGGCACGCTCGCGCGATTCGAGCAGGAAGGTCTCTCGTGCCGGTACTACCAGTGCAACGTCACCGATCCGGAAGCGGTCGCCGACCTCGTCGCGCGCGTGCGCAAGGACCTCGGGGAGATCACCGGAGTCATCCACGGTGCCGGCGCGAACGTGCCGAAGCGCGTCGAGCAGGTCACGCCCGATGCTGCGGCCGCCGAAACGGCGCCGAAGGTGCTCGGAGCCGTGAATCTGTGCCGCGCGCTCGCCGAGCGCCCACCGAAGCTGTTCGTCGGCTTCTCGTCGATCACCGGCGTGACGGGCATGCCCGGCAACTCGTGGTACGGCTTCGCCAACGAGGCGCTCGACCTGACCTTGCGGAGGTTCGGTCAGGAACACTCCGAGACGGCCGTCCTCTCCATCGCGTTCAGCATCTGGGGCGAGGTGGGCATGGGCGCGCGAATGGGAAGCGCGGACCAACTAGCCAAGATGGGCGTCGCTGCGATCCCGACAGACGAAGGCGTTCGCAGGTTCATGCAGCTCGTCGAGCGTGAGCCGAGCGACAGCCGCGTGGTCGTTGCCGCGCGCCTCCGCGGGCTCGACACCTGGCTGCCGGCGTCACCAAGGACGCCCAGGGCGGACCGGTTCCTCGAAGACCTGCTCCACGTCGAGCCGGGCGTCGAGGTCGTCGCACGCGCGCGGTTGACGCTCGAACGGGACGCCTATCTCCGCGACCACGTCTACCAGGACTCGCATCTGTTCCCGACCGTGTTCGGCCTCGAGGCAATGGCGCAGGCGGCGGCGCTCGCGCTCGGGGCAGAGGAGCTCGGACCGGTCCGGATCGAGGACATCAGCCTGGAGCGGCCCGTGGTCGTGGATGCCGACGAGGGCGCCGAGATCGAGATCAGGGCCGAGGTCCTGGAACGCGGCGAGGCCGGCGCCGGCCGTGTCATTCGCACCGCAATCGGCACGGACCGCACCGGCTTCGCCACCGATCACTTCTCGGCGACCTTCGTCGTCGGCGTCGACGCCGACGCGCCCCTCGAGCCTGTCGACCTTCCGTCCGATACGCTCGACATCCGGCCCGAAGAGGATCTGTACGGCCGGCTGCTGTTCCAGGGCCCGCAGTTCCAGCGGCTGCGCCACGTCTACGAGCTCGACTCCGACCACTGCCTCCTCGTCGCCGAAGAGCAGGAAACCGAGGAGCCGTACCTGCTCGGGGATCCGTTCTTCCGCGACAGCCTGCTGCACGGCGCACAGCTCGTCGTCCCACAAAGCATCTGTCTGCCCGTGGAGCTCGGCAGCATGGAGATCTATCGAACAGCCGCCGAGCCCGGCAACCGCATCGTCGTCATCGTCAACGAAGGGCGCGTCGACGACTACGAGAACGCGCGGGTCGTCGCCGTCGACGGCGACGGTCGCGTGCTCCAGCGGTTCGAGCGGTACCGGCTGCGGATCCTCGAGCGCCGCGAAGACAACCCGACCGCCGAGGAGATTGCGGATCCCAGCAGTCGCGACGCCGCGACGGTCCGGGAGGAACTCGCAGCACGCGCGGCGCGCTTCGGAATGCACGCGCCCGAACCGGCCTTTGCGTACCTCGGCGACATGCACGCACTCAGCGCCGACGAGCGGCACGAACGCGAGGAGCCGCTCTTCCGAGCGGCAGCAGCAGCGTTCCTCGAAAACGGAGGCGATGCAGCGTAAAGGCGACGGAGAGCTTCGCAATCGATTGGCTCGAGTCCGGGAAGCCGGTGCTGAAGCATCCGGGGAACGGCACGGTCGAGGTCTCGCTCTCGCACGACGACCGCGCCTGTTTCTGCGTTGCCGGGCCGGGTCCGCAGGGGTGCGACGTCGCCGTCGTCTCGGAACGGACTCGCGAGCAATGGCAAGGGCTCCTCGGCGGCGGGGCTGACGCCCTGCTGGACCGATTGCTCGCGTCCGCAGACCGGGGGTCGCTCGACCGTGCCGGCACGCGGATCTGGGCAGCGACGGAAGCACTCAGGAAGGCGACGGATGCTCGACCTGAACAGCTCGTCATCGATCGGCAGGACGGTGATGCGGTCTTGTTCCGCGGCGGCACGTCCGACTCGGCGCTCGCGGTGCTCACGTTCCCGCTGGACCTGATCCGCGGCCCCGTGCGGTTGCTCGCCGTCGTCGTCGAGCCGAAGGAGCAGGCGATCGAACCGGATGGCGTTTCGATCGCCGAGGAGTACGACTTCAATCCGAGCACCTACACGATGGACGTCACGAAGGACGGGCCTGTACCAGACATGGTCGTGTTGGGGATCCGTTTCCCGGTGACGTTCCGCGAGGTCGCGAACCTGAGCCGCACTCTCTACTTCTCCCACTACTTCATCTGGATGGGAAAGGTGCGCGAGCTCGCCTGCCAGCCCATCTACCAGGACTTGGCAAGCGACTTCGTAACCGGCAAGTGGGGAATGGTGTCGAACTACGGCGAGCTTCGGATCCTCGACTGGATCCGCGCCGACGACGTGGTCGAGGGCCGCTGCTACGCCGGGCCCTATTCCGGTACGCACGGCTCCGTGCAAGAGCTCCACTACGAGTGGCGCCGGATCCTGCCCGGCGGAGGATCGGAGCGCGTGGCGTGGAGCAGGATGGAGGTGACGTGGGTGGCGATCGTGGGCCACGGGGTCGTGGAACCGAGGCCGTTCCCGGACTACTACCAACGCGGGATGGATCGCATGACGCCCCCGGACACGCCGGAGGTGCGTGCCAGCCTCAAGCCGCAGCCGTCTGGGGACGTCGACCTGGGCCAGGTGCTGTGGGCCGCGCCGCCGGGACCGGTCAACAAGGCGTTGCTCCGAGAGCAGGTCTTCGAGACGTCGCTCGAGGACTCCAACCTCGTCGGGAACCTCTACTTCGCGAATTACTACCTGCTGCATGGCCGAACGCGCGATCACTTCTTCCACGACGCGGCGCCTGACTACTACCTCGGCACGGGTGAACGCGGCGAGCTGCGCTGCATGTACTGCAGGATCGACCACCTGCGCGAGGCGATGCCGTTCGACCGGATCGCCGTCCGACTCTCGCTCGACGCGCTCCACGAGTTCGGCGCCCGCCTCCGAATCGATCTCTATCGCGCCACCGACGACGGCGGTCGCGAGAAGCTCGGGTCGGGCCGGCACGTCGCCGGGTGGTTCGTTCCAGATGCCGACGGACGCTGGACGTTGGGGCCGCTACCCGATGTTTTCCGCAACGCAATCCTGGAGCAGGCGGAAAGGGCACAGGAGGACACGACGTAGCCTTCGACGCAATCGTGATCGGCTCCGGCCTCGGCGGCCTCGTGGCCGGAGCGCTTCTCGCACAAGAAGGCCGACGGGTACTCGTCCTCGAGAAGAACGACACCTTCGGCGGAGCGGTCGGCACGTTCCAACGCGGGCCGCTCACGATCGAGGGTTCGCTGCACGAGCTCGACGGTCTCGACGAGAACGACCCGAAGCTGGAGATCATCCAGGCGCTCGGCCTCACCGACGCCCTCGAGCTCGTCGAGGTCGGAGACCTCTACGAGATGCGCAGCCCGGTCCTTGGCGAGCCGTTCACGCTTCCGACCGGAATCGAGGCCGCGGTGTCTGCGGCGACGGCGCGTTTTCCGCCACATGCCACAGGCATCCGCGACTACCACGAACGCATCGTCACGCTCCACGACTGCCTGGCAATCGCCCTGCGCAAGCAGGACGAGCGCCTGTGGTGGGTGATGAACACCCCGCGTCTGCCCGGCATCCTCTGGCCGCTCGCGCGCGACCTGCGGCGGACGCTCGGCCAGGTGCTGCACTCGTACTTCGGTGACGACGAGGCGGTCAAGCTCGCGCTCTGCGCGAATCTCCAGTACTTCACCGACGATCCGGACCGAATGTGGTTTCCGTTGTTCGCCGCGGGCCAGGCGTCCTACCAGATCGGCGGCGGACACTACGTCAAGGGCGGCTCGAGCCGGCTGAGCGAGCACCTCGTCTCGCTGATTCGGGCGGCGGGAGGAAACGCGCAAACGCAGCGGCGCGTGACGCGGATCCTGTTCGACGAGCGAGGCATCGCCGGCGTGGAGCACGTGGCGGCCGCGGGGGATGGAGCAGATCTGGACGGAAGTCGCGAGTCCGCGCGGTCGATCTTCGGAAGCGCCGCGCCACATCAGCTCGCGACGATGTTGCCGGCGCAGCGGCGAGCAGCATTCATGAAGCCGTATGCGAGGCGGCCGGTGTCTCTGACTCTGTGGACGCTCGCCCTCGGGTTCGACCGGAAACCGAGCGAGTTCGGCGTCCGCAGCTACTCGACCTGGATCTTCCCCGACTGGATGAAGTCCCTCGACGAGATGAGCCAGAGCGGACCGTTGTTCGGAGACGCGCCGGCAGGTCGCTTGCCGCACTTCGTCTTCGCCGATTACAGCCTGATCGACTCCGGGCTCCCGAGCCCGCCCTACTTCGCAAGCGTCGGCGGACTCGATCTGATCGAGAACTGGGAGGGCCTCGACGCAGCCGGGGAACAGGAGCGCAAGGAGCGCTGGACGGACGCGATCCTCGAGGTGCTCGACCGGGAGTTTCCGGGCCTCGCCGGCGCAGCCGTCCACCGTGTGCTGATGAACGCGCGCAACAACGAGAAGTACCTGAACACGCCGAGGGGAGCGATCTACGGCTTCGCACCTCAGCCGCCGAGGATGCGCTACTTCACGCCCGGCACCCCCGTCGACGGGCTCTGGCTCGCGTCCGCGTACGGCGGCTTCGGCGGCTACAGCGGAGCGATCCTGAGCGGCGCGGCGGCGGCGCGCGCGGGCCGCAAGACCCTGCGGCGCTAGCGCTCGCGCATCCGCTCCGCCGCCGCACGTCCGGCATCGTGCAC
>JBASRJ010000330.1:0-1608 GCA_049273785.1 Gaiellaceae bacterium
GGTCACCTCTGCGCCGCGGCCGCTTCTTCGTCCGGGCCGGCCGGTCCGCCGGCGCGGACGGGCCGCTCTACGGCCGGCGTCTTCTCGTCCAGCTCAACCTCGACGGGCGGCGGGCCGCCCTCTTCCCACGGCTCGAGCGCGATCCGCTCGGAGAAAAACTCCCACATCGCGCGTCCCGCCGCCAGCAGCGGCAACGCGACGAGCGCGCCCGGCAGACCGTAGATCTCGCCGCCGGAGAGCAGGCCGAAGATCACGAGAAGCGGGTGCAGTCGCAACGCACTTCCCATCACGTTCGGCACGACGATGTGTCCCTCGACCTGGTGGATCGCGAGGAAGAGCAGCGCGACCCACACCGCGGACAACGGATGCGTGACGATTGCGTACAGAAGCGGGGGAATCGCCCCGAGCCACGGGCCGAGATACGGAATCAGCTCGGTGACCGCCGTCCACGCACCGAAGAGCAGCGCGTACTTCTGCCCGTGCGGGAGCCACCCGAGCACGCCGAGCAGCCATAAGCCGACGCCCGCGCTCGTCCCGATGATCAGCGACACGAGCGCCTGACCGCGGACGTAGCTCGTCAGCGAACGCTCCATGCGTAAGAGCAGTGCCGTGGATCCAGGTTGTGGCGGAAAACGACGGTCGATCGCGCGCTGCAGCCGTGGTAAGTCGAGCAGCATGTAGATCGATGCGACGAGGATGATGATCGCGCTGAAGAGCAGCTTGCCGATCGAGATCGCAGCGCCTTCGGCGAACCGCACGACCTTGTTCGTGTACTTCCCGACGTTGTGCCTGCGGATGTCGCGCACGAGCTTGTGGCCGCGCTTCTGGACGTGGATCGAGCTCAGTCGGTGCGTGTTGAGCCAGTGCTGGAGCCGATCGACGTCGCGATCGGCCTCGACCTGTCCGGTTCGTCCGTTCACGTTCGTAAAGTAGGAATCGACCCGTTTGGCGGCCGTTTTCGTCTCGCTGACGACAACGGTCCCGAGAGCGCCGATGGCCGCGATCAACGCAAGAGCGAAGATCAGGTACACCAGCGCGACTGCAAAGCCGCGGGGAACGCGAAGCGTCGCGATCACGCGCACGAGCGGGTTCAGGAGCAGCGCGATCAGCAGCGCCACGAGGAACAGGAAGACGACGTGACGGACCGCGCCCGCAATCACCCACAGCAGAATCAGCACCAGCGGCAGCCCGACCAGCTGGATCCAGCGCGGAATCACGATCTTCGCCGCAGGCGCGGCCATTCGAGCGATCGTAGCGCCGAGGTCGTACAGCTAAGACCCCCTGGGTGGGACTGGTCCTGGGCCGAGGACGGCGCGCTGGCACTCGACCCGCACGAGCTCTGGGAGGAACCTCCGGCGCAAAGCCGGTTTGTGCTGTCACAAACTCAGCGCCGAACCCGTTTGCGGGACGGTGGTTCGTCGGTTACGGTGCCCCGCATGCCGGCCCCCTCCGATCGAGTCGCCGTGGTCCGGCGTGCCCGCAAACGACCGCGCCCCACGCCGCACCGCTACCGGCGACTCGCCGTGCTGGTCGTCGTGGCCGGCGCGCTCCTCGGGTCGCTGCTCGTAACGGCGTTCGGCCAGGGCGCGCCAGAGATCGTGCCGCAGA
>JBASRJ010000192.1:0-2748 GCA_049273785.1 Gaiellaceae bacterium
GTCC
Source organism: Gaiellaceae bacterium (assembly GCA_049273785.1). Lineage (GTDB taxonomy): Bacteria > Actinomycetota > Thermoleophilia > Gaiellales > Gaiellaceae > 3-1-20CM-4-69-9. Next base: position 5 of record JBASRJ010000192.1, read on the forward strand.
TGCGGGACGATCAGGGTGAAGCGGTGCGGCCGCTCGTCCGCGCGCTGGCGCAGGTCCTCGAACAGCTCCCGGCCGGCCGTCTGGTTGGCGACGACGAGCGTGTGCGTCGCCTCGTCGCGCACGGCGTCGAGGTCGACCACGACGTGCTCGACCGGCAGGCCCGTGGCGTCGTGCAGGCGCTCGATCAGGTCGCGGCGCAGCCAACCGGAGCGCGTCTCGGGGTGGGTCGAGACGATGATCTCGTCGATGTCGTATTCGCGCACCGCGTCGAGCGCCGCGCTGTACGGGTCGGGATCCATGACGTCGCCGCGCGCCTCGATGCCGCGCTCGCGCAGCGCCGCGAGCGTCTGCTCGACGCGGTGCAGGGCGGCGTCGCGGACCGCCTCGTCGTAGACCACGAGGCCCGACTGCGGTCTGCTCTGGGGCGCGATCACGACGAAGCTCGCGTCGCCGGCCGCGGCGCGCGCCTCGATCGCCTCGATCAGCGGGCGGCCGCCGTGCGTGTCGTTCGCCACCACGAGGACGTTGCTCATGACGGGCCCTCCTCTTCTCTCGTCGCCGCGGCGCCCACGCCGGCGGGGACCGCCTCGGCGGGGGATTGGAAGATGCCGTGGACGGCGCCGGGCACGCCGTACTCGTACGGACCGCCGACGACCGTCGGCACCGCGTCGAAGTTGAAGATCGGCGGCGGCGAGGAAACCTGCCACTCGAGCGTCAGGGCCCGCCATGGGTTGCCCGCCGCGCGCGGCCCGCCGCGCCAGCTGGCGACGATGTTGTAGAGGAACACCAGCATGCTGATGCCGAGCAGGAAGCTGGCGATCGTGATCGCCAGGTTCATCCCCGCGAACTGCTCGGCGTAGTCGGCGACGCGGCGGGGCATGCCCTGCACCCCGATCACGTGCATCGGCGCGAACGTCGCGTTGAAGAAGATGAACGTCGCCCAGAAGTGCAGCCGCCCGAGCCGCTCGTCGTACATCCGGCCCGTCATCTTCGGGAACCAGTAGTAGACGCCCGCGAAGATCGTGAAGAGCGACCCGCCGAACAGCACATAGTGGATGTGGGCGACGATGAAGTACGTGTCCGACACGTGGATGTCGAACGGGATCATCGCGAGCGAGACGCCGCTGATGCCGCCGAGCGTGAACGTCGTCAGGAAGCCGAGCGCGAACAGCATCGGCGTGTCGAGGTGCAGCACGCCCCGCCACAGCGTCGCGAGCCAGGAGAAGATCTTGATCCCCGTCGGGACGGCGATGATCGCGGTCGTGATCATCATCGGGATGCGGATCCAGGTCTGCATGCCCGAGACGAACATGTGGTGCGCCCAGACGGTGAAGCCGAGGATGACGATCGCCAGCAGCGAGAACGCCATCATGCGATAGCCGAAGATCGGCTTGCGCGCCTTGACCGAGATGACCTCGCTGATGATCCCGAAGCCCGGCAGCATCATGATGTAGACGGCCGGGTGCGAGTAGAACCAGAAGACGTGCTGGTACATCAGCACGCTGCCGTCCCGCGCCCCGCCCACGAACGCGTCGAAGAAGTTGAAGCCGAGCGCGCGATCGAGCAGCACGAAGAACTGCGAGGCGGCGATGAACGGCGTCGCGATCACGACCAGCAGCGACGTCGAGAAGTTCGCCCACACGAGCAGCGGCATGCGGAAGAAGCTCATCCCCGGGGCGCGCATCGTGATGATCGTCACCAGGAAGTTCAGCGCCGTCGCGATCGACGAGGCGCCGGCGAACTGCACGCCGACGGTGAAGAACATCTGGCCGATCGGCATCTCGGTCGACAGCGGCGCGTAGGCCGTCCAGCCGGTCGCGAACGCGCCGCCGGGGGCCAGGAAGCTCGTCGTCATCAGGAGCCCCGCGACGGGCAGCATCCAGAACGACAGCGCGTTGAGGCGCGGGAAGGCCATGTCGGGCGCGCCGATCATCAGCGGGATGACGAAGTTCGCGATCCCCGCGAAGACGGGGATCACGAACAGGAAGATCAGCAGCGCCGCGTGGACCGAGAAGAGCCCGTTGAACGTCGCGCTGTCGACGAACTGCATCCCCGGCTGGGCCAGCTCGGCGCGCATCAGCATCGCGATCAGCCCGCCGAGGAAGAGGAAGAAGAACGACGTGCAGATGTACTGGATCCCGATCACCTTGTGATCGGTGTTGACGCGGAAGTAGTCGCGCCAGCCGTGCGCGCCGTGGGAGGAGTGGTCCTCCGGCCGCGTCGGGCGGCCGGCGGCCCAGTAGAACCAGTAGTCGAAGCAGCCGATCCCGACGAGGAAGAACAGCGGCATGCCGAGCAGCGCGACGATCGTGATCGCCTCGCCGTCCGCCCACGGCTCGTCGAAGTGCATCGCGCTGCGCACGACGCCGACGAGCAGGTACGCGAACGTCAGCCCGAGCAACAAGAACGCCGCTGCGCGGTACCAGCCGGGCGCGCGGAGCTTTGCGGTCATCGGGGGCGCTCCTCCATCACTTCGACACAGTAGCCAGGTAGGCGACGAGACCGTCGAGCTGCTGGGCCGTCAGGGTCTCCTCGAAGTCCTGCGGCATGATGCCGGGCTCGAAGCCCTCCTCGACCACGGCGTTCGGGTCGACGATCGAGGTGCGGATCTCGTCCTCGCTCAGCGCGGGCAGCGCGTCGTCGAGGTTGGGGCCCGTCGTGCCGGTCGTGCCGGCGTCCGCGAGGGTGTGGCAGGCGCCGCAGTTCTCCGTGAAGGTCTGCTTGCCGGTGGCGGCGAGCTGCTC
>JBASRJ010000338.1:0-6643 GCA_049273785.1 Gaiellaceae bacterium
TTCCCGCACGAGTTCTCCGGCGGCCAGCGCCAGCGGATCGGCGTCGCGCGCGCACTTGCGCTGAGGCCGAAGCTGATCGTCGCGGACGAGCCAGTGTCGGCGCTCGACGTCTCGATCCAGTCACAGATGCTGAACCTGCTCGACGACCTGCAGGAGGAGTTCAACCTCACCTACATCTTCATCGCGCACGACCTCGGCGTCGTCCGCCACGTCAGTGACCGGATCGCGGTCATGTACCTCGGCAAGCTCGTCGAGCTCTCGCCGGCGGAGGAGCTGTACGAGCGGCCGATCATGCCCTACACCGAGGCGCTGCTCTCCGCCGTTCCGATCCCGGATCCCGACCTCAGCGACCAGCGGGAGCGGATCGTCCTCGAGGGCGACGTGCCGAGCCCGATCAACCCGCCGTCGGGCTGCCGCTTCCATCCGCGCTGCCGCTACATGACGGACATCTGCGCGCAGGTCGAGCCGCCGCTCCTCGACTACGGCAACGGCCACCTCGCCGCGTGCCACCACCCGCTCAACGTCGACAAGGAGACGCTCGACCGCGTCAAGGTCTCGAAGCTGCACACACCGGCCGCCGCCGACGAGAGTGCGAAGCCGCGGGACACGTCCGGGGAGTCACACCCTGTTCCCGACAACTAGAAGTCTGTAAGGATCCGAAGCGGACAACAACAAAGGAGGTCACCGTGGCCGGAATCGAGGTCAAGAACTTCGATGCACCTGACGAGACGCGTCCGTTCGAAGGCAAGGGTGAGGCGCAGGTCGTCAACATGGGCGGCCAGATGGTCGGCAAGGGCGTCTTCGAGCCCGGCTGGCGCTGGAGCGAGAACGTGAAGCCGATCGCCGGGACGGAAAGCTGCCAGGCGCCGCACCTTCTGTATTGCATCTCCGGGAAGATGAAAGTGGCCATGGACGACGGCTCCGAGGCCGAGATCGGCCCGGGCGACGTCGCCACCATCGCGCCGGGCCACGACGCGTGGATCGTCGGCGACGAGACGTGCGTGATGGTCGATTTCGGCGGCTTCGCCCAGTACGCGAAGCGCTGAGATGAAGCGCACCGAGGGCTACGTCCCGTTCCGGGCCTACCGGACCTGGTACCGGATCGTCGGCGAGCGCGAGGACGAGGGCAAGCTCCCGCTCCTCCTGCTCCACGGAGGCCCCGGAGCGACCCACGACTACCTCGAGTCCCTCGAGGGGATGGCCGAGACCGGCCGGCGGGCGATCTTCTACGACCAGCTCGGGTGTGGAAAGTCGGACCTGCCGGACGACACCTCCCTGTGGACGGTCGAGACCTTCGTCGAGGAGCTCGGGGTCATCCGCGAGGCCCTCGGGCTCGACCGGCTCCACATCTTCGGGAACTCCTGGGGCGGGATGCTGGCGATGGAGTACGCCATGACCCAGCCCGAGGGCGTGGCGAGCATGATCGTCGCGAGTTCGCCGTCCAGCATCCCGCAGTGGGTGGCGGAGGCCAACCGCCTGCGGGCCGACCTGCCCGCGGACGTCCAGGAGACCCTGAACACACACGAGGCGGCCGGCACGACCTCGGACCCCGAGTACGAGGAGGCCTGCCTCGTCTTCTATAAGCGGCACGTCTGCCGGCTGCCCGAGTGGCCGGACTACGTGCAGCGCTCCTTCCAGTTCCTCGAGGAGCACGGGGTCGTCTACCAGACGATGAACGGGCCGAGCGAGTTCCACATCACCGGTCCGCTGAAGGACTGGGACATCACGGACCGCCTCGGCGAGATCCAGATCCCGACCCTCGTGATCAGCGGCGAGTTCGACGAGGCGACGCCGGCGATCAACCGGGCGGTCAGCGAGGGGATCCCGGGGGCCGAGTCCGTGATCTACCCCGGCGGCTCCCACATGGCCCACGCCGAGGACCCGGAGGGCTACATGAAGGTGCTCGACGGCTTCATGACGCGGGTCGAGGAGGGGGCCTGGAAGCCCGTGGAAACGGCCGCCGCGGGCATCCCTGAATCGAGGTAGTTCCCCCTAAAGAGGGAGTCCGGGGCCGCCGATAGCCTCGGCATGGACGCCGCAGAGCGCAAAGAGATCCTGTCCCGCTACGCGGACCACCAGCGACGGTTCGAAGCCGTCGCGGCCAGGCGCCAGAACGGCCAGGCCGAGGTGATCCCGTTCAGCGGCCCGCTCCGGGAACTGGAGCAGGAGCCGACGATGCGGGAGATCGAGGTGCTCCAGCTGATCTCCGACGGACTCGTGAACCGCGAGATCGGCAACCGCCTGTTTCTCTCTGAGGAAACCGTCAAGTCGCATGTGCGACACCTGCTCGCCAAGCTGCAAGCGCGCTCACGCGCACACGCCGTAGCCGTCGGCTTCCGCCGCGGACTGATCGGCTAAGTCCGGGCTGAGAAACCCAGGTTTTCCCCGGACTGTGGAAATCCCTCAAGAGGGGGATGTCCACAGACTGTGGACAACAGAAGCTACGCGGGCTCTACCACTCGCGACCGGCGCCCGCCACCGTAGCGGCTGAAGCAACGGCCGAGAGAACGCGCTTCTTCAAGCGAAGCATGAGTCTCTCCTGACTCGAGGGACTGACGGCAACTGCGGAGGATATACCCCTTCTGGGGGAGGTTCAAGAGATTGGTTGAGATTCTCTCGGTAGGAAAGAACAGATTCCGGCAGATCTTCGGACGGGTTGAGGCCTATGGCGCTGGCTTGGCTGCCTCAACCCTCTTGCTAGTCGGCATCCTGTACGCGACGGGCTATCGACTCGCCGCCCCGCCGTTGCCTCTTCTCGCGTTGGCGGGAACTGCGTTACTTGCTGAGAGGCAGAGCGTCCGGGTCGCGACTCATACCGAGATGTCGGTGTCAGTTCTGCCGATTCTCTTCGCCGCGGTCTTGTATGGGCCGCTTGCGGCGATGATCGTGGGTGCCTGTGCGCTGATCGGGGACTTCGGCCATCCGCACGTTCGGTGGGTCATTTGGACATCTCAGCGGGCTTTAGTCGCGGGTCTAGCCGGACTCACCGCAAGTGCTGTTCCACACACGAACTCTGCCTTCGGAGCGATGCTCGCTGCGGTCGTCGTCGCCGCAACAACAGATGCAGCAATCGACGGCGGTCTCACAGCTCTAACCGCGGCTGTACGCGGAAACAACATCGCCGAGACGACGCGCTCCATGCTCGGTCTATTGCTCGGAGCTGTGCCGCTGTATACGCCAGTGCTGGCAGTGCTTGCCTATACATATCAACACGTCTCTCCGTGGGTCGTTTTGTTCTTTTTCGTACCTGCGCTTGCCGCGCAGAGGCTCTTCCTTCTCTATCAGGAGCAACGTGACCTTGCGGAAGGTCTTAGCACTGCGTATGAACGGCTAGAGCGCGCGAATCTCTCGTTCGCCACCGCGTTAGTCGCAACGCTGGACGCTCGGGACCGGTACACCGCGGGTCATTCCGCGGCTGTAGCGATCTACTCAAGCGACATCGCTCGTCGTATGGGCCTGACCGAGGATGAGCAACAGCTCGCACACGTTTGTGGACTCGTCCACGACATTGGCAAAGTTGGTCTCCCACCTGGCCTTCTTGAAAAGTCCGGCGCGCTCACTCTCGAAGAGCGCCGTCAGATGGAACAGCACGCGGCTATTGGAGAGAGGATTCTCTTGAACGTCGAGGACTACAGAGAGATCGCGAGAATTGTTCGGCACCATCACGAACGGGTGGACGGACTCGGCTATCCGGATAGTCTGACCGCTGAAGCGATTCCTTTGATCTCTCGCATCATTTCCGTCGCTGATGCTTACAACGCGATGACCTCCGACCGTCCTTACCGCGATGCGATGCCCAGCCGCGTTGCGCGGCTGAGACTCGCGCAAGCGGTTGACACGCAGTTCGACACGTCGGTAGTCGCTGCGTTCGAGGCGATCTTGGCCGGAGCTACCGAGGCCTACCGCACAGGCAGTGGGCCGAGCTTCCGCTTCGACACCCAAGTCGATGCCCGTCGGCAAGAAGTGCCGACAGCACTCGTCGCTGCGGGTTAGTCACTCGGATCCCCAAGCCCGTTGTTACGCGCTACGAGCGCAGCCTCAGTGCGCGTTCGGACATTCAGCTTGTCGAAGATGTGGCGGACGTGCACTTTTGCCGTGGATTCGCTTATCCACAGAGCTCTTGCTATCGAACGATTTGAGAGTCCGCGCCCCATCAGTTCCAACACCTCTCGTTCTCTGGGAGAAAGGCGCTGTGGTACTGCCCTCTCAAGGATCCCACTCTGGTGCCCCAACTCTTCGTCGCAGACGTCTTTGAGCAGGCGCGCTACGTGTCCGTGCACGCGGGTGTTGACTAGACGGCACAAGACCTTAGGGAAAGCGCGGTAGGTGACCACGAATGGATCAAATACTCCCATCGAACGCGCTGCCTCGAAGGCCCTGATAGTCGTCTCCGTCGCCTTTGGGAACTCTTGCTCTATGTCGCTGACGGCCCGGACGCACTTTGCTAAGAGTCGCGTTTCCGGCTGTGAGGTAGTGCGCTCTGCCGTGGCTGCTAGACGTTGACCGAGGTCGTAATCTCCGTTTCGGACACAAACGAGCGCTCGCGTCGCTAGGAGATCGCCATACATTGCTGAGTTGGGTGCGCGCGGCCAGACGCGGTCAGCTTCTCCCATTGCCAAAGCGTCATCGCCTCGAATCAATCCCAACTTCATTCGAGACGTCGAGACGCTCATTTCCGCGTATACATCGTCAGTGCCATGGAGTCGCGTCTCCGCGCGGGCGAGCGCTGCGTCGGCCGATGCGTACTGGCGAAGACCGATGTCAACGATTGCCAATCCGCAGAGCGCATGGATTTCGACGAAGTCGAGATGATAGTGCTCCGCGTCTTCGATCTCGGCGAGCGCTGATTCTTGGGCTTCCGCGTATCGGCCGGCGAGCGCCATAGCGTACGTGTACATCTGAAGAAACCCTGTTCGCGTAATGGGATCTTCTGCTGCGCCCAGAAGCGACAGGGCGCGGGGAGCAGTGCGTAATGCGTCATGAAGCGGACCGTGGCGAACAGCTAGCACCAGTCGGCCAGTGGTCCGGCGAAGAAGATCATCTCCGTCGCACACATCTAGCTCCTCGTACTCGTCCAGAGTCGAGCGCGCTTCCTCGGGGCGATCCAACTCGCTTTCTGAAACAAACTGTCCCCACAGTGATTCGCGCACATCCTGTGGGCGACGAGCAACAGTTCGGGCGCGGCCGTGAAGCGCAACGGCGAGAGCGCCTTGGTCGCTGAAGTGCGCGGCGCGGGCCGCGCAGTTTAGTGCTCTACTGCTCAACTCGTGGTCGTCGCCGAGTGCCTCCGCGGCCCCGGAGCCTAGTGTCAGAGCCTCGAGCCAAGCACCGCGGCGAAGGGCGAGTTCAGCATGGGCAAGATCCAGAACGGGAGACCGCGCCTTCAGTTGTCGGGCTACGTCGAGCCACTCCTCGATCGTTGTCGTTCGGCCTTCTTCAAGAAGGCATTCAAGGGCGCGCTCAACCAGACCGGGCAGACGGTCGGCGAGTTCGAACTGGCTGATAACTGCGAATGCTTCGTCCCAAGCCGACGAGTCGCAAAGCAGCTGGGCGATTTCGGTCGCCTCGGCGCCTACGTCGTGCTTCGGCAGCGCCGCGAGCTTCTTCCCGATGAAATCACGAATAAGGGGATGGAGATCGACGGCAGTTTCGAAATCGACCGATTGCTGATGGGAAGCAGTCAGGAATCCCAGACGCAAGAGCTCGTCGACAACACGATCCGTTCTCTCACCGAATATCAGGCGGATGTGCGCGTTCGTCGTCGAGGGAAGAATGGCCAACCGATGCAGATCGCGCCGAACGCGGTCGGTGGCAGACTCGTAGAGCTCTTGTGCGAAGAAGTCATAGAGATGCAGCGCGAGTCCCTCACGCGGCAGCGAACGGTTCTCGCTACGCGCCGCCAGGCCAAGGACGGCCGGCCACCCTTCGGCCATTTCAATTACGGATCTTGCTGTGGGGCTTTTCTCTTGGAGGACTTCCGCCGCCTCGGTTCTCGTCATTGCGAGGAGACTGCGGGGGATCTCTTCGATCTCGCCGTACAGGAGCTTCCGCGCGGCCGCCCATGATGGGCGCCGCCGGCTTGCTATGAGCATTCGTACAGACCGCAAGCCGACGAGCTGCGCGATCAACTGCTCAGCTGGCCCGGATCGCATTAGGTGGTGATAGTCGTCGAGGATGATCCACGACTCTCGCCGTACCTCCCTTTGCGCTCCAGCCAAGATTTCGGCGAGCGTCGCAGGGTCTTCGGAATAGGGCATAGCGCTTCTCAATCTCGATTCGAGAAGACGCGATGCATCAGGGAAAACTTCCGACCCGACCCGTGCCATTCCGAGGGCGAGGCCGGCCACGTCCGCGGATGCCTCGGTACACGTATACCAGGCCATGAGTTGTCGTGACTCAGCGAGCCACTGCCGCGCGAGGGTTGTCTTCCCGTATCCCGCGGGCGCTATGAGGAGGATCACAGGAGCCTCCGACTGCTCAATGGCAGTGCGCAAGCGTGGCCGATCGATAAGCCGCGACATCTGAGCGTGCAATACGGCCGTCCCCTGTCTCACCGATCTCCCCTGGGCGCCGCAGATTGCCCGTGCGTAGCCTAACGTGACGCGTGGGCAACTGGAAGTGCCTCTTCGGGCCGAGCCGTGCC
>JBASRJ010000346.1:0-14115 GCA_049273785.1 Gaiellaceae bacterium
CCCGCACCATCGTCCAGAAGGGTCTCTCCGTGCGCGCGGCGGAGCGCGCAGCCCGCTGGGCGGGCGCGAAGAAGAAGCCTCGCCGTCAGGCCGTCAGGTTCGATCCCGCGCTCGTCGCGCGGGCGAAAGCCGCCGCCGACCGGATCACGGGCTTCTCGAGTCGGGTCTCCCGCGGCCGGCTGGAGATCCTCTTCACGGACGAGACCGAGCTCGCGGAGCTCGTCGAAGCTCTGGAAGAGGCTGCTCCCTAGCCGTATCCCTGGAGCGCGCCGCCGCGTTTCACCGGTGTCATGCATGGACAGTGGCTGCAGGACCTCGAGTCCCTCGAAGCGATCTCCCAGGACGACGACGCGAAGCGGATCTTCCTCCGGATGGCGGCGATCTCACAAACCGGCGGGATGGGGTCGTTCCTGACCGAGCTCGCGAACGACGGCGACCTGGACGACGAGACGAAGGGCACCCTCGCCGAGCTGGCGAACGACAACGCGTTCCTCCTGGCCGTAGAGGATTATCTCGAGAGAACGCAGCGGCTGCACTGAAGGACGCCGCGAGTGCCGGCTTCGCCGGCGCTCGCTCACGAACGCTGTCGGCAGAGGGTTATGGGCGATCGTGGACTCGAACCACGGACCTCCGCCTTATCAGAGCGGCGCTCTAACCAGCTGAGCTAATCGCCCGGGACGGTGGATTGTAGCGGGGGGTTGCCCTATGCTCGCCGCGTGACGAGCATCGGCGAGCTGATGACGGAGGACGTGCTGACGGTCGCGCCCGAGGACACGCTCGGCGAGGCTGCGGCGAAGATGACGGAGCGCGGAATCGGCGCGGTGATCGTCTCCGACTTCGGCCGGATGATCGGAATCCTGTCGGAGCGCGACATCATGCGCGCCGTCGCCGACCGAATCCACTCCAGCGAAGCGCGTGTGCGCGAGTGGATGACGGCCGACCCGATCACGGCCACGCCGGACACGTCCGCGGAAGAGGCCGGGCGGACGATGCTCGAGCACGGCTTTCGCCACCTGCCGGTCGTCGACGGCGAGCGCGCGATCGGGATCGTCAGCATCCGGGATCTCGTCGAGGAAAGGCTCGGCCACTCGAGCTAGCGCTCGAGCTCGGCGCCGACAGCCCGTGCGAGTGCGCGAAAGCGCTCGGCCTGCGCGCTGTCGGGCGCGGCTACGAGCAGCGGGCCGTGTCCATTTCCGACGACGGCAGGATCGAGCGGCAGCGTCGCGAGCCTCCTGACACCGAGCTCCCAGACCGCACGCTCGTCGGCGACCCGTGGGAACACGTCGATCGTCTCGCCGCAGTGCGGACAGACGAGCCCACTCATGTTCTCGACACCTCCGAGAATGCGCACGCGCCGGAGGCGGAACAGCTCGACGACCCGCTTCGCGTCGAGATGCGCAGCGTCCTGCGGGCCCACGACGATCAGCGCGCCCGATAGCTTCAGCACCTGGGTGACCTGCTCCTGCAGGTCCGCTGTCCCGGGCGGGAGGTCGACGACCAGGTAGTCGAGCTCGCCCCAGTCGGTGCCGTCGATGAACTGGCGGAGCGCGATCACGAGCGACATCGCGTTGAACGGAAGCGACTGGCGTTCCCCGAGTAGGAACCCGACCGACATCAGCTTCAGCCCGTACCGCTCGACGGGCTCGAGGCGAACCTCCCCGCCGCGCCAGAGGTCCCAGCGCTTGAGCGACGCGTCGCGCTTGAGGTTGACCATCAACGGGATGTCCGGTCCGTAGAAGTCGGCGTCGAGGATGCCGACACGGCCGCCCTCGTCGCGCAGCGCGAGCGCGAGGTTGAGCGCGACGGTCGACTTGCCGACGCCGCCCTTGCCGCTTGCAACGGCGATTGCGTGTCGGGCGGGAGACACACTCTCAGCGTATAGCCCCGTTCGAGGGACGCTCGTGACAGGGATCGCATACGTCGCCACGCGCGCCGATGTGACAGCTGCACGGATCTGTCCTCGTTACTGCGGCTATGGAGATCGGCGACCTCGTCACCTATGAAGGCAAGAGCTACGTGCTGCGCGGGCTCGAGCCGATGAGCGTGCCCGACCGCAGGGCCGAGATCGAAGATCCGGAGAGTGGTGAGCGCCGAACTGTTCCTCTTTCACTCTTGGCTGAGGGGCCGCAGCCACGCGGGGTTTGAGCGGGACCGCCTGAGCTAACATCAGCTCGAGGCCATCTTCGATGCAGGAGATGAACATCTACGGCGTGAGCTTCGACCTCGTCGGCAAGCAGCCGATCGTGCTGTTGAAGACTGCCGAGGGGAACAAGTTCCTGCCGATCTGGATCGGTCACCCTGAGGCGGCGGCGATTCTCATGAAGCTCCAGAGCGCGTCGACGCCGAGGCCGATGACGCACGATCTCGTCACCGACATGCTCGACCAGCTCGGCGCGCAGGTCGTTCGCATCACGGTCACGGAGCTCCGCGAGAACACGTTCTACGCCCAGATCACGGTGCAGCAGGACGGCTCGGAAGTGGACATCGATTCGCGCCCGTCGGATGCGATCGCGCTCGCGATCCGCGCGGACGCTCCGATTTTTGCGGCCGACGACGTGATCGAGGAGTCCGCGATCGAGTTCGAGGGCGACGAGATCAACCAGGAGGACCTCGAGAAAGAGGTCTCCAAGTTCAAGCAGTTCCTCGACCACGTCAGCCCGGACGAGTTCGCGTCGGCCGAGGGAGAAGAAGAGGACTAGCTCACCTCGCGCTTCGTCAGCGCGAGGATCTCCTCGAAGAGCTTCCGCAGCCCCTCGCGCGACAGCGGCCCGGGGTTCGCGTCTTCGAGCGCGCGCAGCAGCTGCTCCTCTTGCTCGGGGTCGACGAAGTCGATGCCCTCGCTCTCCTTGTGACGTCTGAGCTCTGTCACGAGGCGTAGCCGCGCGTTGACCGCGTCGAGGACGGCGCGGTCTCGTTCGGCGATCTGCTCGCGCAGGCGGCGGATCAGCGCATCGCTCACGGCCGCCCCACGAGGTGGAGGAGCAGCTTCTGGTCGGTGCGCGGGACGGTGATCAGCTTGTACGGATACGTGACGCGCGCCACAACTGGCTCGCCGAGCGCAGGCGTGCGCTCCTTCACGGTGACGACGAGGCGCCCACCGCGCTGTTGCACGGAAACGACGTGCAGCGCGTAACCGGTGCTCGAACGTGGTCCCGTTGCGATCAGGATCGCCTCCCGGCGAGGCCAGTCGATCGCCGGTACGGGCGGGGCGCTCCCAGGCATCGTGTCCTGAAGGAAGTCGCCGAACTTGGCCGGGCTCTTGAACGTTGCGCTGACGAGGCGCGCGGGCGCGAAACCCGGGAAGCGCGCGCTGATGTCCACGAACGCGACGGCCTCTCCGTTGCCGCCGCAGCCGGCGAGGAGCAGCGCGACGGCGAGCGTCGCGCCACTAGTAGACGTAGACCGTCTCGCCGTACGGGTTCGTCTCGTAGAGATGCGGGGCGATCCACATCGGCACGCGCACGCAGCCGTGGCTGGCCGGATACGGCGGGACGGAGGGGTTGCCGTGGATCGCATAGCCACCGGTGAAGTACATCGGGTCGTAGAGCGTTCCGAGCGGGCTGGGGTCGAACCCGGTCACCTTGCGGTAGATCGAGAAGCGTCCCACGGGCGTGAACCTCCCGGCTAGCCCTGCGGTCGAGACGGGGACGATGAGAGCGACGCGCCCACCTCGGACGACGTACAGCACCTGGTGCGTCTTGTCGATCTCGATGTGGCTTGCCGGCTGGAGGTAGCGGGGGACAGGCCGGCGCGGCGCCACGAGCCGACGCCAGAACGCCGCGTCCACGACACCGGTGCGCTCGAGTCCCTGCACCTTCTGGAACGCGTAGACCGCATCGAGGAGGCGCGAGTCGAACAGGGCCGTGAACGGCGTTGCATAGTGGAGCTCGTGCAGGCCGGCTGCGAGCTGCGCGACGACGGCGCTCTGGGCGCCGTACACCAGGCGCGGCAGGACGACCGAGGCGCGCAGGACGTGGACCGCGTTCGTGAAGCCCTCGTTCGGCTGGACGCTCGCGCGAATCCGGTATGTCGCCAGTCGCCTCGTGTCGAGCTTGATGCGCACTGGCGAGCCGAACGTATTGTCGGCGACCACATCGCCGTTCCGCGTGATCGTCACGTCGAGGTCGCCTGCATCCCTCGGCCGCACGCTGGCCGCGAAGACGAGCCACGCGCCGCGTGCGCCGCTTCCGGCCAGGCCGGTTCGGAGCTGGGGGACGATGTCGATGCGCAGCGGCGCGCTCGAGGCGATGTCAGCGAGGGTCGCGCTGTAGAGGCCCGGATGGAACACGCGTAGGCGAACGGCGAACGTTCCGTCCCGCTTCGTTTGCGTTTGCAGATTCACCCCGGGCGGGCCGGCCACGGTCAACCGGACGCCCGCGTCGGCCGGGATCAGGGTTCCCCGCAGGACCGCCCGGCGGGCGTAGCGCACTCGCTCGGGCCCAGTGAGGGTGAGGCCGTGCGCTGTGACCGACACGGTCTTGGTTGCCGCGTCTCCCTCCGCGGAGCGTGCGGTCAGCGACGCAGTCCAGCGCCCGGCCTGGTAGGTGTGCTCGACGGACTTCCCGTCAGCTGTGCTCCCGTCTCCGAAGTCCCAGCGATAGGAGGCGGCCTCGCCGACGGCCGTGAAGGTGACCCTCAGCGGTGCGCCGCCGTCGGTCCGGGAGACCTCCACCGTGAGGTCGGGCGGGGCGGCCGCCGCGGCCGGACCGAAGCTGAGAAGAGCGACCCCGAGAACGAAGAAAACCCGCCGCATGCGGGGAGAATATGCAGCTGAGCCGCGGAAAAACTAGTGCGCGACGGCAAAGACGAGCGACGCGGCGTTGAAGAGGCCATGCACGACCATCCCCGGATAGACGCTCTCGACGCGGCTCCGGAGATACGCGAGACCGATGCCGAACGCGACGAGCAGCGGCAGCGCTTGCACGAGCCCGTGCGCCAGACCGAAGAGAAGCCCGGTCGACAGGATCGCCGTCCACTCGCCGTACCGACGGAGCAGCGCGAAGCCGAGGCCGCGAAAGGTCACTTCCTCGATCACGGGCACGAGGACGGCAATGAGGAGGCTGTTCGCCACGTACGCTCCGGCGTGCGAGGGCTCCCAGCGCGTCGGCGTCAGGCCCTGCTCGCGCCCGGGGTGGAGGAGCGGGCCGAGGATCGAGGCGAGGATCGCCATCCCGATCCAGATCCCGACGGCAATAGCCGCCGCGCGTCGCCAGGAGGTCGGACGCCGAAGCGCGAACAGCTCGAACCGACGGCCGAGACCGGCGATGCCCCACACGATCAGCCCGATCACGGCGTACTGAACGACGTACGCGACGAATGTCGACCACTGATAGAGGACGTCAGGCTTCGGTTTGCCCGCCGTTGCCCGCCCTGCGTAGCTGAGCGAGGCGAACGCGAGCACAAACCCCGTCCAGAGAACGAGTGGAAGCCTCATGTGAGCGCCGCGACCGCGTCGGGGAACGGCGCTGAAGCGAACCGGACGCCGGCCGCACGGGCCGCCTCCTCGTCAGAGTCGCCGTCGCCGATGTGCAGCGCTCGCTCGCGTAACACTCCGATCGACTCCAGCGCCTGCAGGATGCCCGCGGGGTCAGGCTTCCCCGCCGCGTGTACGACCGTTGCGAAAAAGCATGTCAGTCCGGCATCCGCGAGGCGCTCGTGAAGGCTGAAGTCCCAGTTGCCCACGACGGCGAGCGTGAGGCCGAGCGCGCGCAACCGCTCGAGCGCGCCGACCGTCCCCGGGAGGACGTCGAACCGCAGCGCCCCGACGTACTCTTCGACGGACAGCGAAGAGCCGAGCGCCTCGTTGAATACCCCAACACAACTCTCGCGCAACCGCGCAAGTGTCGCCGCATCGCGACCTTCTCCGACACTCCCGCGGTAGTACGCGACCTCGGCGTGGAAGGCGTGCTCGATCGCATGGGTCTCATAGCCGGGAAGCAATGCGAGCAGGTCCGGCATCGGGTCGACGAGCGTCAGCAGCGTTCCGTACGCGTCGAGTGTGACGCCGTCGAGCTCCGCCGCCTTCACGCCACCCACTGCCACAGCGCCCATTGCACGACGGCGACGCCGAGGAAGAGCGCGCTGCACCCGACGATTGTCGTGTGCACGCGCGGGCGGCCCCCGAGCACGGCGAGCGCGAGGAAGAACGGGAAGATCACGAGCCCGAATCGGGGCAGCGACAGCAGCGGCCAGCGAGCGCTCGGATAGCTGAGCGGGATCGTGAGACTGACCGCCGCGAAGAGCCCGTAGGGCGCGCCGAAGCGACGCCACGCGATCACGGTGAGCGGGATGAACAACAACAGGAACGCGAGAGCCTCGGCATTGACGGCGACCGCGTGGTGCACGCCCGCGCCGGCCGGCGTCCAGTGAATGAGCGCGTCCCAGATACCGCCCAGTGGCCCTGCATGCGAGAGATGTCTGTGCCAGCGGTCCTGTGCGTGCGCGAACGCCCACGGGTCTCCGACCTGCCGCCACAGGATCAGCGGATAGACCGCCGCGATCGGAAGGAAGAGCGCGAGTCCTGCGAACGCGCGCAGCCGCTTGCGCTGTCGCCATGCGAGCAGTGCGAGTGCGGGCAGGAGCGCGATGCCGGCGACGCGCGTCAGGATCGCGAGCCCCGCAGCGATTCCGGCTCCGGCGAACCGCTGCCGCTCGGCGAGCGCAAACGCGGCGAGGACGAGGAGCAGGAAGACGGACTCGCTATACACGACTTGCAGGAAGAGGGCCATCGGGAAGACGGCGAGGTAGAGCACCGTGCGGCGCGCGCCGTCGACGCCGAGCCGCTCTTCTGCGATCCCATGTAAGAGGACGAACGAGCCGAGCGCCGCGGCGAGCGACACGGCGATTCCGGCGATCACGTACTGGCCGAAGAACGCGTGTCCGACAAGCCACACGAGACCGGGATAGAGGGGGCCGAATGCAGCGGACGTCTTGTCGTACCCGTGCTCGGCGATCCGGAGGAAGAAGACGCTGTCCCAGCGCGCCCACACGTCCGTTCCGAACCCGAGCTCGTGCAGGAGCGGCGAGTCCCAGCGGGCAGCGTTCGGGTGCCGGTTCGGCTCGAACCACAAGAACGAGAAGACCGCTGCGAGCCAGATCGCGGCGCGGCTCCAGAGGAAGATTCCGAGCGCGGGGCTGCTCATATGCTCGACGCTCAGGTCACGCCGCGCCGCGCGGTCCTCTCGAAGCCTTTGACCGACGCCCACGGCGCCGTGATCATAGCCCTGCAATGCCCGAGCTTTTCACGCCGGACGAGGCGAACGCGGCCCTCGCAGAGCTGCGCCCGATCGCCGAGCGCATGGTCGCTCACCGCCGCGCACTCGGCGAGGCCCAGATCCGGCAGGCCGAGCTCGTGACACAGATCGCGGGCAACGGCGGCGACCTGTCCCCGAGCGAGGTGCGAGAGGCGGCCGAGGAAGTCGCGCGCGAAGTGGACGGGATCGCCGAGTGCGTGCACACGCTGAACGAGGCGGGCGTGCAGGTGAAGGACCTCGACGAGGGCCTGCTCGACTTCCCGGCGCGCCGCGGCGACGATGTTGTCCTTCTCTGCTGGAAGGTGGGCGAGCCGGAGGTTGCGTACTGGCACGGGGTCGAGGAAGGGTTCGCGGGCCGCAAGCCGCTGCCGCTCGACTGAGGAGCGGCGCAGGTGCCGTCGAATGAACCGCCATGCCGCTCTGGCACCGCTTGATCGTCGTCGGCGTCGTCTTGCTCGTGACAGTCGTCGCAGCACGTCTGATCGACCGGCGCATTGCACGGAAGGAGCTGTCGCGCGAGGCGATGACCCGCTACCGCGTGCTGCGGCGGAGCGTCACGACGACGATCCTCTTCGTCGGTCTCCTCTCCGCGCTGCTCGTGATCCCCGCAGTGCGTGCCGTCGCCGGCGGCCTGCTCGCGTCGTCCGCGGTGCTCGGGATCGTCGTCGGCTTCGCGTCTCAGCGGACGCTCGGGAACTTCGTCGCGGGGCTGTTGATCGCTTTCACTCAACCGGTGCGTCTGGGCGACCAGGTGACCGTCGAGAACACGGAAGGGGTTGTGGAGGAGATCGGTCTCATCTACACCTTTGTCCGGGTGGAGAACGGCGACCGACTCGTGATCCCAAACGAGAAGCTCGCCTCGGATACCATCCGAAACGCCACGATTCGGAGTCGGGAGAAGGTCGCGGAGATCACCGTTCAGATCCCCCTCAGCTCTGACCTCGACGCCGTCGTGGACCGGCTTCGCACAGCGACGGAGGGTGAGGTGTTCGTGAACGACCTCGCGGGGAACGCGAGCATCGTCGTCCGCAAGCAGGCGGCGAGCCAGGACGAAGCCGAGCGCGTCGAGCGCGAGCTCCGGCTGCGCGCGCACCAAGCCTTACGGGCGGAAGGCGTGTTCGCATGAGCCCGTCGAGCCGCGGGCGCGGCGTGCTGCCATCGCTGGACCCGCTGCTCGAACATCGGCTCCGTAGGCGGCGACGCGCACGGACGAAGGCACGCCGCCGGCGGTTCGCCCGCTTCGTCCTCGGTGCCGTGATCGGCGTCTTCTTCGTTCTCGCGGCGAGCGGATTCACGGGCGCGGCGGTCTGGATGTCGAGCTGCAACCTGAACTCGCTGCGGCCGGTCGAGGTCGGTCAGAACTCGTTCATCTTCGCCGCTGACGGCTCGCTGCTCGGCTCGATCCCGGCGGAGAAGAACCGCGAGCCCATCGCCCTCGATCAGATGAGCCCGTGGGTGCCGAAGGCCACGGTTGCGATCGAGGACCGGCGCTACTGGCAGCACGGGGCACTCGACTATCCGGGGATCGTGCGCGCGCTGTTCGCGGACATTCGCGCCGGCCACGTCGTCCAGGGCGGCTCCTCGATCGCGCAGCAGCTCGCGCGCAACCTCTACATCAAGAAGCCGTCACAGACGTTCAGCCGGAAGGCGACCGAGGCGTGCCTCGCGATCAAGCTCGCGCGCGAGAAGTCGAAGACGTGGATCCTCAACGCGTACGTGAACCAGGTCTTCTACGGCAACCACGCGTACGGGATCGAGGCGGCCTCGCAGACGTACTTCTCGAAGCATGCGAAGAAGCTGACGCTCGCGCAGTCCGCTCTCCTCGCGGGTCTGCCGCAGGCTCCGACGGACTACGACCCGTTCCACCGGCCCGCGCAGGCGATCGCCCGCCGCGACGAAGTTCTGAGCGCGATGCTCGCGAACGGCGCGATCACCTCCACGCAGTACACGGCCGCGGTCGCGCAGCGGCACCTCCAGCTGAAACCCGGGCGCGTGTACACACGCATCCGCCAGCCGTACTTCTTCTCGTACGTCGAGGCGCAGTTGCAGAAGCAATACGGTTCGAACACCGTTCGCTCGGGCGGCTTGAAGGTCTACACGACGATCGACCCGCGTCTCCAGCGCTTCGCAATCGAGGCGATCAAGAGCACGCTCTCTTACACGACCGACCCTGCGGCGGCGATTGTCTCGATCAATCCGTCGAACGGCGCGATCCGGGCGATGACGGAGCTCACGCCGGGAAACTCGAAGAACCAGGTCAACTTCCTCTCGTCGGCCCACAGACAGGCAGGATCGACGTTCAAGACGCTCGTGCTGACGACAGCGGTGTCGCAGGGCATCAACCCGGCGACGACGTCGTATCTCTCCGCGCCGTTCGAGTACAACCCGACGGGCACCGGCTCGTGCTCGTCGAACCCGCCGACCGCGTGGTGTCCCCAGACGTACGACCACACGTACATCGGTGCGACCTCGATCGAGAACGGGACGCTGCGCTCGGACAACACCGTTTACGCGCGCCTCAGCCTGGACGTCGGCCCGGAGAACATCGCCGAGATGGCATACAAGCTCGGCATCCGAACCGACCTGCATACGCCGGACGGTGCATACGTACCGGCGATGGGGCTCGGCGCGATGGCGGTCACGCCGATGGACATGGCGTCCGTGTACACGACGCTCGCCGCAGGCGGGATCTACTCGAAGCCGATGGCGATCCGGAAGGTCGTCCTGCCAGGCGGCAAGGTCGACACGGAAGCCGGCTGGGGTGTCCCGAAGCGCAAGCGCGTCGTTCCCGACTGGGTCGCCGCCGAGGTGACGCGAATTCTCGAGGAGAACATGACCTCGGGGACGGGGCGTGGCGCGTACTTCGGCCGCACCTCGGCAGGGAAGACCGGTACCACCGACAGCTTCGCCGACGCCTGGTTCTGCGGGTTCACGCCCTCACTCGAGGCGACGGTGTGGATCGGGTATCCGGCCGGCGAGATCCCGATGACGTCGGTACACGGGATCGCCGTGTCGGGGCCGACGTTCCCGGCGACGATCTGGCGTTTGTTCATGGAGCGTGCGGTCGACTACGCGCCGTTCCCGAAGGACTTCCCCGTCGCACGTTCGTCCCCCGTGTGGACGCCGCACGACCTCCAGTACGCGATGAGCGGCAACTACTCGACGTCCGGTGTGTCGCCGACGACGACGGCGAACACGAACACCGTCGGTGACGGCTTCCAGAAGGCGCCCGCGCCGAAGCCGCCTGCGCCGACAACGACCGCACCGCTGCCGCCACCGCCGACGACGACCGAGCCGGCCCCGGGCCCTGCTCCGTAGGCCCGCCGGCCTGCAGGACGCTCTCCGGGCATGTCTCGTCGGCGTGCCCCTGTTCGTCGGCGCGTGCGCCGTGCCGGACGGCGGGCTCTTTCGCGCCGCTCGGTTTCGGGACGTTCACCTCTACCAGCGCTATACGGAGGCGCTGCTGAACGGTCACGTGCCGTACCGGGACTTCTTCCTGGAGTACCCGCCCGGCGCTCTCGCGGTCTTCCTGCCACCGGCCGCTGCGACGCATTCCCACTACAACGGGGCGTTCAAAGCGCTGATGGCGCTCTGCGGCGCGATTGGGCTCGTCCTCGTCGCGCTCGTCCTCGTTCGGCTGCGAGCGAGTGTGGCCCGTGTCTGGATTGCGGTCCTGCTCGTGGCCGCGTCGCCGGTGGCGCTCGGCCCGATCTCGCTCAACACCTATGACGCGTGGCCTGCGCTCCTGACCGTCGCGGCGCTGGCACTCCTCCTCGCGCGGCGGGAGGTGCTCGCGCTGGCGGTGCTCGGGCTCGCATTCGCCGCGAAGGTCTATCCCGTCGTGCTGCTGCCGGTGGCGCTCGTGTGGACATGGCGGACGCGTGGCCGTCGCACCGCGCTCGTGGCCGCGGGCGCGTTCGCCGCCGTGGTGCTCGTCGTCGTGCTGCCGTTTCTCGTGCTCGCGCCGCACGGGCTCGTCGAGAGCTTCCGCGCAGAGGCGGCCCGGGGATTGCAGATCGAGAGCCTCGGTGCGCAGCTGCTCGTCGCGGCTGACCACCTCGGCCTGTACAGCATCACGGTCGCGCATCACACGCGCGGGGCGGTGACCTACGACCTGCGCGGCTCATTCCCGCAGGCGCTCGGCGCGCTCAGCTCCGCGCTGCAGGTCGTGGCGGTGCTGAGCGTCGCATGGTTGTACGGACGCGGCCGTGACGATGGACGCCGCCTCGTCGCAGCGTTCGCGGCGGCCGTTGCGGGGTTTTTGGCGTTCACGCGCTTCTTCTCGCCGCAGTACCTGGTCTGGCTCGTTCCCCTCGTCCCGCTCCTGGACGGCGCGGCCGCATGGTGCGTGCTCGCCGCCGCGCTTGCGCTCGACCAGGTCTGGTTCTTCCACTACCGGTCGGTCGTGGAGCTCGGCGGCCGCTCCTGGTTCGTGCTCGCGCGTGACCTTCTGGTCGTTGCGTTGTTCGTGGTGGTCTTACGTCGTGAGTCGGCGGAAGACGAGCACGCCGTCGTCCTCGAAGACGAGCTTCCACTCGGGGTTCCGTCGTAGCCAGACGAGCTCCTCCGCCGCCGCGAGCGGCGCGTAGCGGTCGGCGTAACCGGGTTGCGTCTCGTCGGCTGCGATCCACGTAGCGTCCGCGAGGAACGGGAAGCTCAGCACGCGCCGCCGGGCGGACAGGTGCGCGGCAAGGGAGTTGGTGGCCGCGACGACGGCGTTGTCGGGGATCAGGTCGACTGACCGTGCAGCGATCCGGTCGTGCGCTGTCACGTCGGCAGCCTGTGCCTGGAACCTCTGGCCGCCGGGAACGTATCGCCAGCCCGGGATCGGACCGAGCCTGTAGTTGCCGGCCAACGCGACGAGGAGGATTGCGGCGGCGACAGGCGCGGCCCGCGGACCGAGCCGCTTCGCGCCGAATATCGCCGCGATCACGAGCGGAGCGATCAGTCCCGCGGTGTAGTGGAAGCGGATCGACGTCTGGTTCGTGACGGCGGACAGAATGTTGATCGCGAGCTCGGGGAGCACTGCGACGAGGACGAGCGGCGCGAGCAGCGGGAGAAAGGCGAGCGGCCACAGCAGCTGCAAGGCGTAGTGGAGGTCGCGGTTCGTGAACGCCGCCTCTGCGAGCCTGCCGGGATGGACGAACGCGGTCTTGACGACGCCTCCCGGCGAGCCCCCGACCTCGCTGTAGCGTGTGTAGAAGTCCGACGACTGGCCGTGGTTGAAGTGTGGAATCACGACCGTCGTCGCGATCGCCGCCCACGCGACGCCGAGCCCGACGATCACGCCTCCCTCGAGCCACCGCCTTCTCGACACTGCGTACCAGACACCGAAGCCGGCGATCACGAACGGGATTTCCTCTTTGCACGCCGACGCCGCGACGGCGCAGAGGGCGAACGGCAGGAGCCGGTCCTCGTCGAGGAACCAGAATGCAAAGAGGAGGAGCGGCGTCGCGAGCGCGACCGGATGGAACTCGTTCAGCGTCAACCAGCCGGTGGCGGGGTAGAGCAGGTAGGCGAGCGCGAAACCGAGCCCCGCACGGGCTGAGCCGAGGTGCTTGCGCGCGAGCCAGAAGACGGGCAGCGCTCCGAGCCCGATTGCGAGCGCCTGGGCTGTCAGCAGCATGTCCGGGCTCGGCCAGATCCACCACAACGGGGCGAACAGGACGAGGATCGGGTCGACGTGCGCGCCGAGCCGCGAGATCTGGTCGCCGTGCAGGTCGGTCACGCGCAGCGGATGGCCGTGCGCCGTCGACCAGACGGCCTGGACCATGTTCCCGAGGTCGAACCGTCCCGTCGCGAACGCGTCGTGGCGCAGGAGGGAGAGCGAAGCGAAGCCCGCTGCCCACGCGGCGATACCGGCCGCGAGTAATGCGCGCGCGGATGGCAGCCGCATCCTCACTTGCCGGGCTCCGGTCCGACCGTCGAGGACTCGCCCGATCTGGGTCACAGCAACCGCTCGATCATGCCGCGCCAACGCGCGCCGAGGACTGCTTCGCCTGCGCGTTCCTCGTACGCGGCGCGACCTGCGGTCGAGAGACTCTCCCCGAGCTCAGCGTGTGTGGCCAGCCGTCGCAGGGCCTCTGCCAGCGCTGACGGACTTCCGGGCTGGACGAGCAGCGCGCTTTCCCCGTCCACGAGCAGCTCACGGGCGGCGGGCGTGTCGGCCGTGATCAGTGGCGTTCCGCACGCGAGCGCCTGGAACGCCTTGTTCGGGATCACACGCGCCGCCTTCGACGACGTGCCGAAGATCCCGAGCGCGCAGGCGGCGCGGTGCAGCTCGCCCGGCAAGCGCTCGTAGTCGACCCAGGGGACGTGCTCGACATTCGGTGGCCGACGGTCGAGTAGAGCATCGAGCTGGCCGCTCCCGATCACGCGGAAACGAAGCTCGGGCGCCAGTCGCGCAGCCTCGAGCACGACGTCGACGCCTTGAAGCGGGATCAGCTTGCCGACGAACAGCACCATGAACGGTTCGTCCGGCTTCCAGTCTGGAGTGAAGAGGCGGTCCTCCGCGCCGACGAAGCAGACCTCCACGGGAGTGCCGGTGAGGTGCGCGAAGAAACGGGACTGCGCGTCCGTATCGGCAACGACGAGATCGGCGGCACCGAACGCGCGACGATCGACCAGCTCGAGCAGGCGTGCGACCGGAGAGCCGGAGCGAAACCGCGCGCGGTCGTCGACGAGCGTGTCGGCGAGGGAGACGAGCGGGTTGAACAGGATCGGACGCCCGCGCGCCGCACGCTTCGCCGCCGGCAGATCGAAGTGCCCTGGATAGCCGACGATGAGCGCGTCCGCGTTCGTCACGCGCCGCGTCAGCAGACGCGTCTCTGCGACCGCGAGCCGCGCGGCGGTCACGGCGCCG
>JBASRJ010000358.1:0-2256 GCA_049273785.1 Gaiellaceae bacterium
CGCACGCCGAGCGAGCTCGGCGTGAAGCGGTACCGGATCGAGCGCGATTGCGCGAAGGCCGTGATCGCGGACAAGGCGGATCGCATGGGCCGCGTCACGTGAGCCGATGTCGACGACAAGTTCTCCGTGCTTTGGCCCGAGCTCAGCGAAAGCGGTGAAGAGCCACTCGGTGCCGCGCGGATCGAGGCTGTTCTGCAGCTCGAGGTCTAGCGCCTTCTCGCCTGCCCAGAGCTCGCCGTAGAGCTCCTGGACCGAGGTCATCAGCCTCCGGCCGGCGGCGGCGCAGGTTCCCCCAGCTGAGCTCCACCAGCCATCGCCGGAAGAAGAATGACCGTCGAATCGGGACGCACCTCGGTGTCGATCCCCTCGCGGGTGCGCACGTCCTCGCCCTCGACGTACACGTTCACGAAGGGCGCGATGTCGCCGTTCTCGACGAGCTGCCGGCGCAAGGCGGGAAAGCGGCCCATCAGGTCGTCGAGCAACTCCCGCACGGTGTCGCCGTCGGCGCGAACCTCGCGCGCGCCGCCGACGTCCTCGCGGAGCGTCGGGGGAATGCGCACGGTGGTCACGCGGGCTCCCTCGTTCCCGAGCAGAACTCGACGTAGTCGATGTAGTCCGTAATCGTCGGGTGCTCGCCGCACACCGGGCACTCCGGATCGCGCCGGATGGAAACCTCGTTGAACTCCGCGCTCAGGGCGTCGAACAGCAACAGCCGTCCGACGAGCGGGTCGCCGATCCCGAGCGCGAGCTTCAGCGCCTCGCTCGCCTGGAGCGAGCCGATCACGCCCGGCAGCACGCCCAGCACGCCGCCCTCGGCGCACGACGGTGCAAGCTCCGGCGGCGGCGGCGAGGGGAAGAGACAGCGGTAACAGGGGCCTGCGCCGGGCTTGAACACCGTCACCTGACCTTCGAAGCGGTAGATCGACCCGTGCACGACCGGGACGCCGCGCCAGACAGATGCGTCGTTGACGAGGTAACGCGTGGGGAAGTTGTCGGCGCCGTCGACGATCACGTCCCAGCCGTCGGCCAGGATCCGCTCGACGTTCTCCGACGTCAGCCGCTCCTTGTACGGGACCACCTGCACGTCCGGGTTGAGCGCCTCGATCGTCCGCTTCGCCGACTCGACCTTCGCCTCGCCGAGCCGCTCCGTCGAGTGGACGATCTGGCGCTGGAGGTTCGACTCGTCGACGACGTCCGCGTCGACGATTCCGATGCGGCCGACGCCCGCGGCCGCGAGATAGAGGGACGCGGGCGAGCCGAGGCCGCCGGCGCCGATCAGCAGGATCTTCGAGTCGAGCAGCTTCAACTGCCCCTGCTCGCCGACCTCGGGGATCAGCAGGTGGCGCGAGTAACGCGCACGCCGTGGCGCGTCGAGACCCGCCGCCAGCTCGACGGGAAACCCGTTTCGCTTCCAGTCGGTGAAGCCGCCGGCGAGCGAGACCGATTCGTCGTAGCCCAGGTCCTGGAGCGTCTTCGCCGCGAACGCGGACCGGTTGCCGCCCGAGCAATAGAGAAGGATCGGTCGCGACCGGTCCGGCGCGGCGCCCTCGATCCGCGACTCGAGATACCCGCGAGGAATATGGATCGCGCCCGGGATGTGCCCCTCGTCCCACTCGTCCTGCTCGCGGACGTCGACAATGACGGGATCGTCGTTCTCGATCACCTCACGCGCGCGCACGGCGTCGACCTCGTCGATCTCCGCCCTCACCTGGGCCAGCAGCTCACGGTAGCTCGCCATTGCTTTCCAAAGTGTAGCGAGGAGGTGGCGTCGTGAGGCCACGAATTCGCGTCTCGCTGATCGTCGCCGCGGTCGCGCTCGCCGCGGCCGGAACGGCCGTTGGTGTCACGCTAGCCACGCGGACCCACGTACCGAAGCAGCGCGGCGCGGCGCCGAGACTCTACGCCGACCCGACGGCACCGCAGAACCTCGTCCGCGAGGTGCGAGACGCCCTGCGGGCCTGGCCGAGCGGAACCGTCCGTCGGTTGCGGATCCTGGCCGCCCAGCATCCCGAGAGCGCGCTCGTCCGCTTCGAACTCGGCGTCGCGCTCGTATTCACCGGCTCGCCGGAAGCTGCGCGCGCGGCCTGGCGGAACGCCGAGCGTGTTCAGCCCGACTCCCCGTCAGCCGTCCGCGCGGAGGACGCGCTGCACCCGGACGCTCCACCGGGAAAGCCGCCGTTCGTCGCAGGCTTCGCGCGCCCGCGCACACGCGTCGAACGCCTGCTCGCCCAGGGGATCGGGTTCCAGGCTGCGCTT
>JBASRJ010000364.1:0-10569 GCA_049273785.1 Gaiellaceae bacterium
CACTCCCACCGCGCCGCAGCCGGCGGCTGTCGCACCTGCGCCGCCAGGTGCGGGCGAGAGCCTCGAGCCGATGACGGCGATGCGCCGCGGGATCGCCGAGCACATGCGCCGCTCCCTCGACACCTCCGCGCACGTGACCACCGTGTTCGAGGTCGACATGTCGAAGGTCGTCGCCGTCCGCAAGAAGCTGAAGCCGGAGTACGAGAAGAGCTACGGCGTCAACCCGACGTACCTCGCGTTCATCGCGCGTGCGACGGTCGAGACGATCAAGAACTGGCCGTGGGTGAACGGCGAGATCCGCGGCGACAAGATCGTGACGAAGAACTACGTCAACCTCGGGATCGCTGTTGCACTCGAGGGCGGCAAGGGACTGATCGTCCCCGTGATCAAGAACGCGGAAGGGCTGAACCTCCTCGGGATGTCGCGCGCGATCGCCGACATCGCGGAGCGCGCGCGAACGAAGAAGCTGACGCCGGACGACGTGCAGGGCGGCTCGTTCACGATCACGAATCCCGGCGGCTGGGGCGCGATCATGGGGACGCCGATCATCAGCCAGCCGCAGGTGGCGATCCTGGACGTGGAAGCGCTGGTGAAGCGTGCGGTGGTCGTTCCCGACGACCGCGGCAACGACTCGATCGCGATCCGGCCGATGATGAATCTCTGCCTCTCGTACGACCATCGACTCGTCGACGGCGCGTACGCCGCGCAGTTCATGAAGGAGCTGCGCGAGAGCCTCGAGAGCTGGGACGAGTCCGCCTACTAGCGACCTGGCCGACGCGGACATGTCTGGGGACTGTCCCCGGCCGTGGCCGAGATAGACGGCTGTGGAAGAAACGTCACACTCTTTTCACATTGGGGTCAGACCGTGGTGTTTTCAGCGTTGGCCGAAATGCGGTTGGGTACGGCTAGGCTGATCGCGTGAGCGCCGGCGCATATCTGCTCGAGCTCGGGCTCGTCCCCTACCGCGAGGCACGGGACCTGCAGCGCTCGCTCGCCGGTGCCGTCTCGCAGGGCGCGATTCCGGACACGGTGATCTTCCTGGAGCATCCGCCGGTCGTGACGCTCGGCCGGCGGACTGACGACGGCGAGCTGCACGTCCCCGAAGGCGCCGAGGTCGACGTCGTCGAGACCGACCGCGGCGGGAAGTCGACCTTCCACGGACCGGGGCAGCTCGTCTGCTACCCGATCCTCGATCTCCGCCGGCACGGGAAGGACGTGAAGAAGTACGTGCGCGACCTCGAGGAGGCGCTGATCCGCACGCTGGCACCGCTCGGGCTCGAGGGCGTCCGCTTCGACGGTCTGACCGGCGTGTGGCTGCACCCGCCGCCGAGGAAGATCGCTTCGATCGGCGTCCACATCTCACGCTGGGTGACGACCCACGGGTATGCGCTGAACGTCGACCTCGACCCCGCGCCGTTCACGGACTGGATCACCGCTTGCGGTCTCGAGGACGCTGCGTTCACGACGATCGCGCGTGAGCTCGGCCGTCCGGTGACCGTCGACGATGTACGACCGCTCGCCCGAGACGCGATCGCCGAGGTCTTCGGACTCGAGCTCGACCCGCTTCCCGCTGAGAATGGGCCCGGGCTCTGGGTGCAGCCGATCCACCGGCAGCTGGCCTCCCGATGAACCCCGCGCTCGAGGAGGCGGCCAGGCTGTACGACGAGGCGGCGGGGGAACTCGATCTGGCGGCTCGCCACTGCGAGGTCTCCGCGAAGCACTTCCGAAACGGCGAGGTGCCACGCGGTGCGGCGCACGCTTGGGCTGCGCTCGGCCACATTCGCGAGGCCGAGGAGCGGCTCGATTCCCAGGCGCGAACGCACGCCGGACGCTCGACCGTAGACTGAAGACGATGGAAACCTCGCTGCCCGTCGCAGAGCGGCCGCGCCGGCCCGAGTGGATGAAGGTGCGCGCACCGAGCGCGAGCTCGAAGTACTTCGACGTCAAGAGGCTGATCCACGGCGCGAGCCTGCACACGATCTGCGAGGAGGCGCGCTGTCCGAACATCGCCGAGTGCTGGGGACGCGGAACGGCGACGTTCCAGATCCTCGGCGACACCTGCACGCGAGCGTGCCGGTACTGCTACGTCCACTCGGGCAAGCCCGACGGCCCGCCCGATCCGCTCGAGCCGCTCCGGCTCGCGAACACCGCCGCTCAGATGGGACTGACGCACGTGGTCGTCACCTCGGTCGACCGGGACGATCTTCCCGACCGCGGTGCGGCGCACTACGCCGCGACGATCCGCGCGCTGAAGCGCAAGGTTCCCGCCGCATCGGTCGAGGTCCTGACGCCGGACTTCCTCGACGTGGAAGAGGACGCGCTCCGCGTCGTGCTCGCCGAACGCCCAGATGTCTTCAACCACAACATCGAGACCGTCCGCCGTATCCATCCGAGCATGCGCGGCGCGAAGGCGAGCTACGACAAGGCGCTGTGGCTGCTCGCGCGCGCGAAGGAGCTCGCGGACTACGCGGTCATGACGAAGTCCGGCATCATCGTTGGCCTCGGCGAGACGAACGACGAGGTCGTCGAGACGATGCGTGACCTGCGCGCGCACGACGTCGACGTCGTCACGATCGGCCAGTACCTGCAGCCCTCGGCGAAGCACGCGAAGATCGACCGCTGGGTGCATCCGGACGAGTTCCGCTGGTTCCACGAGCAGGGCGAAGAGCTCGGCTTCGGATCCGTGTTCGCAGGGCCGCTCGTTCGATCCAGCTACCGCGCGGACGAGCAACGCTACGCTGCTGCGACGGGACGCGGCGCGGTCGCGTACTGAACGAGAAGAGCCGCCCGAAGGCGGCTCTCTCGAATGTTTCAGGCGCGTCTCTCTAGTGGAACGTGATCGCCTTCAAGGCGTCCACGATCCCCTTGCCGAAGAACGTGTTGTTCCCCGGGCCACCCTGGCACGTCGCGGTCGCGAAGACGAACCGGGTCCTTGCGTCACCGTGTTTGGCTGCGGACACGGCTGATTGTTCGCCGTCGTCTGCAGGAACGACTCGACGGCCGTCGGAGACATGTGCGGCTTGTTCTTGTTGTTGTCCGCGTATCCCGTGGCGCCAACGGTCACCCAGCCGGCGACCTCGCCCGGCGCCTCGATGAAATTGCGGAAGAACGAGCCGTTGCTGAGATCCCAGCCCTCGTTCCCCGCAGCCGCGATTGGCAGCACGCCGTTCGACCGAGCGAACTGGGTCGCGCGATTCAGCAGGATGAAGTCCGGATGATCGCAGCCCAGAGGATTGTTCTTGACGTTGCCGCACTTCGGGATGTACCCGCCCAGGCTCGCCGAGACGATGTCGAAGTGCTGCAGGCCCGCGTAGACGAGCGCCTGGTCGGTCCAGAGGAACAGGCCGCTGCCCGCCCCGCTCAGCACCTTGCCCTCGACGAGCGTCACCTTCGGCGCGACGCCGGAGATTCCGACGCCGTTGATCGGGGGCCGACTGCGCTGATCGTCCAAGTGCCGTGGCCGTGGAAGTCCTGGATCGTCGGCTCGCTCGGAACGAACGATCGGCTGTCGGCGACATCGAGGTTCGGCGCCACGTCGAGTCAGCCCTGGCGGAAGGGCAGTCAATCGGCCCTTCCGCCTCCTGCCTTCTGTTCGTCTCTACGGCGTGTAGATCGTCGTGTAGACGTCCTGATTCGCCCGCGTGCCGCCCGCATTCGGATTGCCGCGGAAGTCCGTCCACACGGGGTGGGCTTTCCCGTTCGCGCCGAACGCGATCTGCGAGTAGTCGCCGATGAACGTGCCGTTGGCGAACTCGACGTACGGGTTCGAGCCTTGAGTCGTCAGCCTCGTCTCAGTGGCGTAGCCGTTGGTCGACGTCCGCGCTGCGTAGTCGAGGCACACGTCGATCGGCGAGGGAACGCCTTCCGTCACGGCGCCGTCGCCCGTGACGAGATTGCAGAGCGCCGGGTCGTGCGTCGGACCGTAGGCCCGGGTGTAGTACGAGACGGCGATCTTGCCCTTGTTCGCCGCGATGCCCGGGAACACGACGTCGCCGGCGCTGATCACCTTCGGCGTCGAGAAGCTCGTGCCGTTCGTCGATGTGACGAGGACGAGTTTTGCGTTCGTCGTGCCGACGAAGGACGACGAGCCGCTCCCGCAGTTCCCCGCGGCGCGGTCGTCCGCCCAGGCAATCGCAAGCTTCCCGTTGGTCGGATCGATCGAGAACGACGGGAAGCTGTTCAGGCGGAAGTGCTCCCCCGTCAGCGTCTGCGAGCCGAAGGTCGGATAGCAGTCGAAGTCGTCATAGACGCGTCCGACCTCCGTGTTCGTGAACGTCTGGCCGTCGTCGGTCGAGCGCGCAATCACTGTCGCGTCCTGCGAGTACCCGCTTGCAGGCGTTGCGCCCTCGTACGCAACGTAGAGCGCTCCGTCCGGCGCGTACTGCGGCATCGAGCCCTGGTCGAACGGGTGCGCCCCGTCGGAGACCGGCGAGCCCTGCCGGTTCCAGGTATTACCGCCGTCCTTCGAGATCGCCATCACGATCGGGGATTCGCGGTAGCCCGCCTGCTTCGGGCCGAGGTTGAAGCGTGTCCATGTGACCACGACCTTGCCGTCGGGGCCTGCAGTGATGAACTCCTTGTCGTTCAGGAAGATCCCGTCGTTGTAGGCGACCATGGTGGGGGCGCCCCAGGTCACACCTCCGTCGTGCGAGACGCTGACCGCAACCCCGCTCGCGCGGCTGACCCGACTGAAGACGAGATTGGCGTAGTAGGCCGTCCCGTCCGGGCCGAAGGCCATCGCCGGGTCGCCGGCTGCGTCGACGCGCTTGAAGTTGCCCTGGCCGCCGGTCTGGTTGGTGAGCCCGGGGACTTGCACGTTCGTCCAGTGCGCGCCGTTGTCGAAGCTGGCATAGGCCCAGCCGCTAGCGTCGTTGAGCCCATCGAAGTCACAGCAGACGCGGTAGTCGTTCGACCCCGCGATGAGGTTCTTGGGGTTCGTCGGATTGACCGCAACGGTCGTCTCGTTCTGCGGCGTGTTGCAGCCGAAGTTCGAGAAACCGCTGCTGTTGATTGCGTCGGCGCCGATGACGTCGACGTTCGACGTCGGCGCGTACGGGTTGGTTGTCGCGAACTGCGACGAGCGGCAAAGTCCCGCGGCTGTGATCGGCGAGTCGAGCGGTTGCTCGTTGTCGCCCTGCGCCCACGGCGCGTTGATCGTCGGCTGGAACTTCCAACCTCCCGACGACGAAGAAGCAGTCGCCTGTGGCGCGAAGATGATCAGGCCCACAACGGCAAGCGCGAGCCCAAGCCGGATGCTCCGAAGCATGTGTCTCCTCTCCCCGTTTGAATGCCCTCCACTAGGGCAGCGGGAGTCTAGGCGTCGGCGCAGGAGGAATGAAGGAGGATCGGCGTCGAACACGAGGGGCCGGCTTGCGCCGGCCCCTCGTAGTGCAGCGGAGCTGGGCTCTTTAGGGCGTGTCCACTCGCACGATCGTCGGGTTCGGCAGTCCGGCGGTGCCCGCGTAGGCCACCGAGCCCAGGTACTTCGTCGCCGGCGCGAGGCCGGAGAACGTCAGATTGATCGGACTGGTCGTCCCGAGGACGGCGGCCGACGGTGCGGAGACCGTCATGTTCCCCGCCGAGCCCGAGCCGAGGATCCAGTCGAACAGCGTGAAGTTCGCGTCGGGACCGTCCGTCGCGAACCCGTGCACCCAGACCCTGTACGTATCCGCGGCCGGGGTACGGAGGTTGACCTCCTCGTCAGCGGTGCCGCCGCCGCTCGAACCCACGAGCGTGTTCGTCGACACCCGGTAGACGTACAGGTCGAGGTCGTCCTTGCCGTCCGTGAACGCGTTGAACAGCGAGAACCGCGCGTACGTCGTTCCCGCCGGGACCACCACGTCGAACGACTTGGTCCCGGGACCGCCGGGCGAGAAGCTGTCGCCCGGGTCGTCCGCAACGTTGCCCGCATGCGTATCCGCCGCGACGAGACCGTTCCCGCTCGCGCTGAACGTTCCGTCGTAACCGAACGTCACGTTGTACGACAGCGGTCCACCGCTGCCGCTCACCTGCGCCGGTGCCGCCAGGGCGACCGGCTTGATGACGATCGGACTGCGGACCTTGTGCGTTCCGCCTGTCTGAGTCCACGTCAGCTGCCCGCCGGTGTACGCGTTCAGCGCAGCAGTCGTCCGCGTGAACTTGACCGTGAACGTCCCCGTCTGGCCCGGGTTCAGCGTGAGCGAGCTCGGGCTGACCAGGGTTGTGATACCCGTCATGCCCGTGACCGAGGACGTGTACGTCGCGGTGCTGCTGCCGACGTTCCGCACCTTCCGCGTCACGGTCTGCACGCCGGCCAGATCCCCGATCGCGATCGACGCGAGGTTCAGATCGCTCGGATCGAGCGAGTAACCCGCTGCGGACAGCGCCGAGCAGGTCGCCGGGTTGACACCATTCGTGGTTCCGCAGAGGAACGCGAGCATGTCGTTGAAGCCGCTGTCGTACACAAGGCCCGGATCGGCCGCGCTGTTCGGCTTCACGTGACCCGCACCCTGGCGGAAGATCACGAGCGGATTGGTGTTCGGCCCGTCCAAGACGTCCGAGGCCGAGGTCATGAGCGCCGACTTGATCGCCATCGGCGACCAGTTCGGATGGAGCTGCTTGAGCAGCGCGCCGAGGCCCGTGACGTGCGGAGCCGACATCGACGTCCCGCTGAGCAGGTTGAATTCGAGACCGGCCTGCCCCGGAGGAGCAACCGCCGCGAGCACGTCCTGGCCCGGAGCGATCACGTCCGGCTTGAGCAGGTCGCCGCCGCCCGCGGCAAGCGGGCCGCGCGACGAGAAGCTCGCCGTGAACGGCGCCGGGTCGGTGAGCGTGATGGTCGACTGGTTGATCTTCGCCGTCGCACCCGCCGTTGCGGCGTATGCCTTGACCGCCGCGCGATCCGTGTTCTGGATGTGAACGGTGGGCACGAAGTGGAAGTCCGCATTCAGCGAATTCGGACTCGTATTCGCGAGGATCATCCCCGCACCGCCCGCCTCCTTGACTGCGAGGCTCTTGTTGACGCGGCCGGTGACACCGCGGTCGCAGACGACGATCTTGCCCGCGACCTTGGCCGGGTCGAGCACGGCAACGCCGGCGTTGTCCACCGTCGAGTAGCACAGCGCCACCTTCGTCGGGTCTGCGCCCGCAACGCCTGCGACGGTCGAGTCGATTAGCGGAGCCGGGCCGACCGCACTCGCGATCGAGGCACCGTTGTACGTCGCGCCGTTTCCGAGCGTCACGGAGCCGATGCCGTTGCGGTTGTGCGTCCCGGCGGCAACCGTGGTCTCCCACGGGCCGACGTGCGCAACGGTGCCGGTCGTCGGGCCGCTGTTCCCGGCCGATGCCGAGACGAACACGCCGGCGTCCTCGGCGAAGAGGAACGCGACCTCGACCGGGTCGAGGAAGTTCGTCTGCGTGCCGCTGATCGAGTAGTTGATGACGTCGACGCCGTCAGCGACCGCCTGGTCGATGGCGGCAACGAGATCGGCCGTGAAGCCGCTCGCCGTCGAGCCGTCCTGCGTGGACCACAGCGCCTTGTACGCCGCGATGCGCGCACGAGGCGCGATGCCGCTGATCTTGCCGAGCCCGGCGGCCTGGCCCGTCGGCTGGACGCCGTGGTCACCGCCCGCAATCGACGCCGTATGCGTGCCGTGGCCGTTGTAGTCGCGAGCGGACATGAACTCCCACGGCCGCTGAGCTTCGACCGCTGCGTCGCCGCCCCAGGAGGCGTTGTACCACTGCGCGCCGATCAGCTTGCGGTTGCAGTCGGACGCGGTGAAGTTCTCGCCCGGCGTGCACTCCCGGCCGTGCCACATCCTCAATCCCGGCATCTGGTACGTGAGCTTTCCGCTCGCATCGCGATCCGAGAAGCTCTTCGCCTCCGGCCAGATCCCCGAGTCGATGTCGCCGATGACGATGTCCTCGCCGGCGCCGACACCCTTCTTGTTGGCGTCAGGCCCGCCGAGTTGATCCCAGAGACCGCCCGGGTCGGTGAGCCCGAGGAACGTCGGCGTCGTCGACGTGTCCATCGTGACCATCTCGTTCTGGCTCACGTTCAGCACGCCCGACTGCTTTCGGAGCGAGGCTGCCTGATCGGCAGTCAGGCTCGCGGCGAAGCCGTCGTACGTGTAGTCGAAGTCGTAGAGCTTGGCGCCGCCGCCGACCTTCTCGATCGCCTTGTCGTGGCGACCGTTCAGATAGCCGGCGTATTTCGTGACGTCGGCCGAAGCCGGGTCGATCTTCTCGCCCTTTGCGGGCCGTGTTGCATTGAGACCCGCGATTCCGCCGTCATACGCCACGGCGGGCGGATCGATCATCTGCACGATGTACACGGACCTGGCGTCCGCAGGGCCCTGTACGCGGGCTCCCGCGGATCCCACCGCGACCATCAATGCCACAGCCAGCGCCACCGCGACCAGCCCGGTCGGCGCAGCCTTCCCTGCCCTCATGAATCCTCCCCTGTTCGAATAGCCCCCGCTAGATATGCGCCCCGCTGCCGGGGGGCGCTGAGTCTATCGTCGTTTCGCGGACGATCACAAGCCGTTTTTCGTCGGGCGGATCCGAAAGCTCAGGCGCGGTGCGGCTTCGCCATCGCGCGGTAATCGAGCGCCTTGTCGAGCACGTCTTCGGCGACGCCCCGTTCGCGTGCGACCTCGCGCAAGGATCGACCTGACGAGGCTGCTTCCTTGACGATCTCACTCGCAGCGTCGTAGCCGATGTACGGATTCAGCGCCGTGGCGGCGGACAGCGTCAGCTCCGCGTAGCGCTCGCACAATTCGCGGTTCGCCTCGATGCCGTCGACGCACTTCTCCGCGAGCAACCTCGACGCGGACGCGAGCAGCTTCACGGACTGGAGCAGGTTGCGCGCGAGCAACGGCACGAAGACGTTCAGCTCGAAGTGTCCCTGCATCCCACCGATCGCGATCGCGGCGTCGTTGCCGATCACCTGCGCGGACACCTGCGTCACGACCTCCGGGATGACCGGGTTGACCTTCCCCGGCATGATCGAGCTCCCCTTCTGGAGCTCCGGCAGGAAGATCTCCGCCAGCCCGGCGCGCGGGCCCGAGCCCATCAGGCGCACGTCGTTCGCGATCTTCGTCAGCGAAACGGCGACCGTCTTCAGCGCGCCCGACGTCTCGACGAGGCTGTCCCTCGCGGCCTGGGCTTCGAACGGATCTGCCGGAGCCGAGATCGTGAGACCGGTCTCCTCCGCCAGACGGCTGCGCACGCGCGCTGCGAACTCGGGATGCGTGTTGAGGCCCGTGCCGGTCGCCGTGCCGCCGAGCGGAATCTGGCCGAGCCGCTCGAGCGTCGAGCCGACCCGGTCATAGCCCTGACGCACCTGCGCCGCATAGCCGCCGAACTCCTGCCCGAGGGTGACCGGCACAGCGTCCATCAGATGCGTGCGCCCGGCCTTGACGACGTCGTCGAACTCTGCCGCCTTGCCCTGCAACGCGTCCGCGAGCCGTTGGAGCGCGGGCAGCAACTCGTTCGTGATCTCGTCCAGCGCGGCCAGATGGACGGCGGAGGGAAACACGTCGTTCGAGGACTGGCCCATGTTGACGTCGTCGTTCGCGTGCACGCCCTCGCCGGCGAGCGATGCGATCACCTCGTTGGCGTTCATGTTCGAGGAGGTCCCCGAGCCGGTCTGGAACACGTCGATCGGAAACTGGTCGTCGAGCTCCCCGGCGGCGACGCGGTCCGCCGCCTGCGCAATCCGCTGCGCCTTCTCCTCGTCGAGGAGACCAAGCTCGGCATTGACGCGCGCCGCGGCGGCCTTGATCCGGCCGAGCCAGTGCGCCACGGGCGGCGGGATCGGTTCCCCGGAAACCTGGAAGTTGGCGATCGCCTTCGTCGTCTCTCCGCCCCAGAGTTGCTGCCGCGACTCCGTCTGAGCCATGCAATCGAGTTTACTGCCGGGAGTGCGCGCCAGAGATCTCGGGATTCGCATCGGCGCGCTCGAGCCGGGCCCGCTCGACGCGATCACCGACGTGGCGGGCATCCGTGTCGGTCACGCGACGCTGATCGAGGGAACCGACGTGCGGACGGGCGTGACCGTCATCGTCCCGCCCGAGCTGCCGTTGTTCGCCGGCTGCCATCGCCTGAACGGTAACGGCGAGCTGACCGGCCTCGAGTGGGTGCGCGAATCCGGCTTCTTGACGACGCCGATCGCAATCACGAACACGTTCAGCGTCGGTGTTGTGCGCGACGCCCTCGCGGCGGAGAGCGCAGACGACGACGCCTGGGCGCTCCCGGTCGTCGGAGAGACGTACGACGGATTCCTGAATGATGCGAAAGGGCAGCACGTCACGGCCGAGCACACACGCCGCGCGCTGGCCGAGGCGTCTGCGGACCCGGTTCCCGAAGGAAACGTCGGCGGCGGCACGGGAATGATCTGTCACGGCTTCAAGGGAGGCAGCGGAACGGCGTCACGCAAGGCCGGCGATCACGTCGTCGGCGTGCTCGTCCAGGCCAATCACGGACGCCGGTCGCGTTTTCGCGTCAACGGCTTTCCCGTCGGTGAGCGCATCGCCGATCGCATTCCGACGCCGGCGGCGCAGCCGCCCGTCCGCGACAGCGGACCGGGGG
>JBASRJ010000369.1:0-2529 GCA_049273785.1 Gaiellaceae bacterium
CCGCGCACGTAGGCGCCCATGCGGAGGTTCTCCCAGACGCTGAGCTGCGCGAACAGGCCCCGACCCTCGGGAACGTGCGCGATGCCGGCCCGCGCGACCGCGTCGGGCTTCCCGCGAGCGAGATGCTTCCCCGCGAATACGACCTCGCCGCCGCTGTGGCGTACCGTCCCGGACACCGCCCGCAGCGTCGTGGTCTTCCCGGCCCCGTTTGCCCCGAGCAGGGCGACGATCTCACCCTCCGAGACGGTCAGCGAGACGCCGTGCAGCGCCTTGATCGGTCCGTAGCGCGCCTCGACGCCGCGCAGCTCAAGCAGCGTCGACACGTTCCGCTCCCAGGTATGCCTCGATCACGGCCGGATTCGCCTGGACCTCGCCGGGCGTCCCCTCCGCGATCTTGCGTCCGAAGTTGAGGACGTGCACACGGTCGGACACGGACATGACGAGGCTCATGTGGTGCTCGACGAGCAGGATCGTGAGGTCGAAGTCGCGACGCAGACGGCGGATCACCTCGGCGAGCTCTCCGACCTCTTCGTGGTTGAGCCCGCCGGCGGGCTCGTCGAGCAACAGCAGGGTCGGCCTTGCGGCCAGCGCGCGTGCGAGCTCGACGCGCTTGAGCGTCCCGAAGGGGAGCCCACCCGGAAGCCGCTCGCCGAATTCCCCGAGCTGGAGATACTCGAGCGTCTGCAACGCCTGCTTGCGGCCGCGCCGCCCGGAGAAGGGACGAAGCCGCGAGTGGGCCCCGACGAGCAGGTTCTCGAGCACCGTCATGTGCTGGAAGAGCACGACGTTCTGGAACGTGCGCGCGATTCCGAGCCGCACGATCCGATAGGCAGGCGTTCGAGTCAAGTCCTTGTCGTCGAAGAGGATGCGACCGCTGTTCGGCCGGTACAACCGCGTCACCAGATTGAACAGCGTCGTCTTCCCGGCGCCGTTTGGCCCGATCAGCCCGACGATCTGTCCCTTCTCCAACGCAAGCGAGACGTCGGCGAGGGCGACGATCCCGCCGAAGCGCCGCGTGACGTTCTCAACCGCAAGAAGCGCCATCGAATTCGCGGGATGATATGACCGTCCGGACGGCGAATGCACTTCGACGGCAGCCAGTCATGGATCGCGGCGTCGTTCTGAGCGATGTCGGTCGTTTCGATCTCGAAGAGATCGAGGTCGACGCGCCCGGCGAGAGCGAGGTGCTCGTCCGGATCGAAGCGAGCGGGGTCTGCCACAGCGATCTCCACGTCGTCGAAACGGGCTGGGCGCACCCGTTGCCCGTGCTGCTGGGCCACGAAGGAGCGGGCGTCGTGGAAGCCGTGGGCGGCAGCGTCACCACCGTGGCGCCGGGAGATCGCGTCGTGCTGGGGTGGCGCTCGCCCTGCGGTGCGTGCCGCTGGTGCACGCGTGGCGACGTTCGCCGCTGCCGCACCCCGCCCGGCGTGAGGGATCGCCTCCATCTCCTCGACGGCCGGTCACTCGCGCAAACGTTGCAACTGGGCACGTTCGCCACGCGCACGATCGTCCATTCGGCGGCGGCGATCCCGGTCGCGGACGAGCTGCCTCCCGAGCAGGCGTGCCTGATCGGCTGCAGCGTCGCCACGGGCATCGGCTCGGTGTTGAACACGGCCGGTGTCTGGGAGGGAGCGCGCGTCGGCATCATCGGGTGCGGCGCCGTCGGTCTGTCGGTCGTCCAGGGCGCGCGGCTCGCCGGCGCGTCGGAGATCTATGCGATCGATCTCCAGGAGCGGAAGCTCGCCGCCGCGGAACGTTTCGGCGCCACCCATCGCGGACCGGGCGCGAAGCTCGACTTCGTCTTCGACGTCGTCGGCCGGCCGGAGACCGTGGCGCAGGGCCTCGACATGCTCGGCCATGCCGGCACGCTCGTGTACATCGGTCTCCCCCGGCCCGGCGCAGCCGCGGCGATCGATCTCCAGCAGCTCTTCGACCGGCGCCTCCGAGTCGTCGTCTCGCACGGCGGCGACCACGTGCCTGCACTGGATTTCCCGCAGCTCGTTCAATGGGCCCGCGAGGGCAAGATCGATCTCGCCGGGATGGTCACGAAGCGGGTCGGGCTCGGTGACGTGGCGCAGGCGTTCGACGACCTGAAGGCCGGCGACGTGATCCGGTCGGTGATTCTGCTCTAGATTCCGCCTGTGAACCTCCGCGACAGTCCGGACGAAGAGGCCTTCCGAGCACGGGTCCGCGCGTGGCTCGCGGAGAACCTCCCGGAAGAACAGGGGGGCCGCGAGTGGAGCCGGAAGCTGTTCGACGCGGGCTACGCCGGTTTGACCTGGCCCGTGGAGTACGGCGGCCTCGGCGAGCCCTACAGCCACCAGGCGATCGCGCTGGAGGAGTTCGCGCGCGCGGAAGCTCCGAACCACATGAACGTGATCGCGCTCGGGATGGCCGGGCCGACGATCATGGCGCACGGAACCGAGGAGCAAAAGCGCCGCTACCTCCCGAAGATGCTGTCGGCGGAGGAGATCTGGTGCCAGGGATTCTCGGAGCCGGACGCCGGGTCCGATCTTTCGGCCGTGCGCA
>JBASRJ010000371.1:0-12488 GCA_049273785.1 Gaiellaceae bacterium
GGCGAGCAGCGGCGAGAGGAGCGCGGCTCGGCGGCGGGCTCCTTCGACCTCTACCCCGCGCCCGCGCAGCGAGTCGACGAGCCCGGCCGCGTCACGCTCGAGCGTCGGCACGAGCCGCGTCGCAAGAGCGACGGCGAGGACCGAGCGCCGCGCGAACCCCGCGGCAGCCAGCAGCCGGTCGTGGTCGAGCAGCAGCGCGTAGGCCGCGAACGCGAGCCCGACGGCGGCAAGCCTGCACGCCTGGAACAACGCGCTCGCCAGCTCCTCGTGCGTCACGTCCAGCTGTCCGATCACCGGCAAGA
The DNA here is from genome assembly GCA_049273785.1 of Gaiellaceae bacterium. Classification (GTDB taxonomy): domain Bacteria; phylum Actinomycetota; class Thermoleophilia; order Gaiellales; family Gaiellaceae; genus 3-1-20CM-4-69-9. The sequence continues at coordinate 303 of JBASRJ010000371.1, forward strand.
TCGGACCGGTCCAGAGCGGATGGGAACCCAGTGTCTCCACGAACGGCGTCACGACGAAGAGGGCGACCGCCGAGACGCCGGTGCCGACCAGATAGGGCCAGCGACGCCTACGTGGCGCCCGCAGGCAGAGAAGGAACAGCACGAGCGCGATCGCCGCAACGGACAGCGTGTGCCGCGCCAGCAGCGAGGCGGCAACGGCGGCGGCCAGCAACGCGAGCGCGGGCGCCGTCCTCATCGCAGCAGGTCGTACCGGTAGCGGACGAGGCCGGGATCCGCCGCGAGCTTTGACGCCGCGCCGGAGACGACGAAGCGGACCGGATCGCCGGGGTACGAACCCATCACCTGCGCCCAGATCGCCGTTCGCCCGCGCTCGAGGACGAGCAGATTGACGTCCTTCCGCAGTTTCGTGCCCGAGGGCACGACGGTCACTGCATGGATCATGCGCGCGAGGGTGTGCGCGCTCTTCGCCAAGCCCGGGGCGTACACGACCGCGGACGAGCGCGTCCTCCCGTTGTATCCGTGCAGGAACGGCTCCGGGAACGCGCCGACGACCAGGGGCTCGGTCATCGACCGCCGCCAGTCGCGAAAGTCCCACCACTCCACGTCGCCCGCGTGCAGCCGGTACTCCGCCGCGCTGCGATCGGACTCGTAGCCGTTGATGAAGTAGAACCAGTCGTGGCGCGTGGTCAGCGAGCCTTCCACGCCGTCGATCGCCTGCACGTACCGTCCTGCGTAGCGCGTCTTGATGGCCGCCACGCGGTCGAGACCCTGCATCGCCGTGAGCCCGGCGGGAACGTGTCCGACGAGCAGCACATGGGAGCCACGGTCGCGCGTGATCCAGATCGTCGCCGTGCCGTGGCCGCCGCCGTTCGCGCACGCCGTGAGGCTCGCGACGGCGAGAACGACGGCGGCCAGGCGCAGCTTCACGGCAGGGCGTTCGACCGGACGGCGCCGCCCAACTCCGCGCGGACGAGTAACCCGAGGTGCTGTCCAATGCATGCGCGCCCGTTCTGCGTTGCGACCGTGCGACGGGCGCCCACGTGCAGGATCGCGCCGACGGCCGGTGACGTCTTGCCGTTGTCATCCTGCGCCAGCACGGTGTAACAGCGGCCGACGCGACTGAGGGCGAGAGTCTTCGGCCCGCCGGCGACGCCGAACTGCGCCCAGTACCAGAGGACGGTGTCGCCCGTCTTGAGCAGCGCCTGGTTGGCGCCGACCGGCGGCGAGACTCCGTTCAGCTTGTACACCCAGCCGCTCGTCCCGGACGCGGCATACCGGCCGACCTGGTCGACGTACGGCCCGAAGCTCGCCGTCGTGACGTGGTAGAAGAACTCGCCGAGGGCGCTGGCGCTCTCCAGGGCGTCGAGCGCGTTCTCTGGCAGTGGATTCGCGCGAGGCGAAGTGACGTCGATCAGCGCGGCGGTCGGACCGAAGATCGTCCGCGTCTTGCCCTCGACGCGAACGTGCACGCGCACCGCAAGCGCCGATTGAACGAACAGCAACGCCGCGGCAACCGCCGCGAACGTGATCAGGAGTCGGCGAAACACGAAGCCTCCTTCCGCGAGGAAGTCCGAATTGCCGGTGGGCGGAGGTCTTCTGACTCGGGGCGCCCTCCCGACGCCGCCTTCCCAGCCCGAGAGGCCAGTGGCACGTCGGCGCGGGAGCGTCTCCCCTTACAGCGGCGGGACCGTCCCGGATTCACACCGGATTCCCTGACCGCTCGCCGGTTGTGGCGCCGAGACTACCATCGTCGGCCGATGGCCCGGTCGCGCGTCCTCTCCCTCTGGGTGCCCGTCGTCCTGTGGGCCGGTGTGATCTTCACGCTGTCGTCGATCCCGAACCTGGGCACAGGCCTCGGCACCTGGGATTACGTCCTTCGAAAGGGCGCACACATGACGGAGTACGCGCTGCTGGCCGCCCTCTTGCTGCGCGCGCTCGAGCGGGAGGTGCCCGCGTTTCTCGCCGCCCTCGCCTACGCGGCATCCGATGAGCTGCACCAGCACTTCGTGCGCGGACGCCATGCAGCGCCCGTGGACGTCGCGATCGACGCCGTCGGAATCGTCGCCGGGCTCCTGGTGTGGGCGCGCCTCCGCGCGTGATCGCAGTCGCGATCGACCTCGACGGCGCGCTCGGCGACACGCGGCGGCTCTGGGACGATTGGCTGGAGGACGCAGGCCGGCGGGCTCGGGTCGACGTGACCGCGCTGGACGAGCAGCTGCCCAACTGGCGGCAGCTCCTGCAGCGGTTCGCCGAGGAGCGTGCGCCGGTCTATCTCCGTCCGGATGCGGAGGCGAGCGCCGCTCTGCGACGGTTGCACACAGCGGGTACGCGGATCGGCGTGTTCACCGAGGCGCCCGAGGAGCTGGCGCGAATCGCGCTCGCGCAGCTCGGCGCAGCACGGCGGATCGAGGCGCTCGAGACGGGCGATGACGCGCTGGACAAGCTGCTGGCGCGGATCGGCCCGGACGCCCGCATCGTTCGCACGCGGGCGGAGCTCATAAGCCTAAGATGACCGGCGTGGAGCGCAAGGAAGTCGCCGACCGCCAGCTGGACGCGCTCCTGGAGCGGCTCGACCGGTTGTGCGACGAAGTCCATGGCCTGACGAAACGGCTCGACACGAACGAGCAGCTGCTGCGCATCTCCCGCGAGCTCGCGACGCTCAACGAGTCGCTGCAGGCGCTCGCGTACGCCGCGCTCGGGCAGCAGGCTCCGTCGGTGCGCCGCCGCCGGACCGGCTAGGGAACGCGATAGATGTTCAGGACGCCGGTCTGCCGGTGGTCGTTCGCGTCACCTTCGGGAAGCGCGAGTCGACCCGCGACGACGATCGGGCTGTTCCAGTGCCCGGCGCCGGCCTGCAGCGTCGCCACCGTGCTGCCCGAGGTCGGCCGGTAGATCCGGAGCGAACCGTTCGGGTCATAGACGTACAGAAGACCGCCGGCGACGACCGGGCTCGTGCCGGCGCGCCCGTTCTGCCACGCGCGCCGGAGCCGTCCCCTGACGAGGCGAAACGCTGCGGTGCCCGAGCCGTCCGCGACGAACGCCCACGTCATCCGCCCCTGATGCCACACCGCAGGAGCCGTGAAGAGGTCGACGCCTCCCGGAGTCGACAACGTCTGCACCTCGCCTCCCTTCCGCGCGGCGGCGTGCGCGGTCCCGTTCAGACGGCGGAGGTTCAGCAACCTCAGGCGTCCGTCCTTCCCTCCCTGCAGGGCGAGCCCGTTGCCGAGCAGCGCCGGTGCCGTGCTGCCGAGGTCGGCGTCGGTGCTCTCGAGGACGTCTGCATTGCGCGGCGTCCAGTTCTGGAGGAGGTGGCCGGCGTCCGCAGAGAGCTCGAGCGCGCTGTCGCCCCAGTCGGTGCGGCCGTTCCACGGGCCGTTGCCGGTCGCGACGAGCAGACGACCGTTCCCCGGTTCGACGACCGCCCCCGCACGCGCCCAGATCGCCGAGTCGCTCGAGCGGCACGAGCTCGGATTGATCAGGACGTGACGATCGCTACAGAGGGAGTTCCAGACGTGCACGATCTCGCCCGTCGTGGCGCGGAGCGTGACGACATGGCCCTGGTACGGGGGCGCGTCGCCGATGTACCCGCCGGTCGTCGCGATCACGAGGCCACGGGAGATGTTCAAGGCGGGCCCGATCTTCTCCCGGCGCGGGAGGAGCGTGATCGCCGTCGACCACAGCTCGTGACCATCGGCGACCGACAGCTTGCGGATCCGACCGTCCGGGCCCGCCGCGTAGATTGCCGTGCGGCTCGGATCTGCAACGGGCGTCGCGTTCGTGATCCTGTAGGTGCCGGCGAGCGATGAGTAGCCGGGCGGGTTGTACTGCCACAGCATGTGACCGTTCGCTGCGTCGATCGCCAAAGTCTTTCCATACGTGGTCGTGACGAAGAACGCGTCGTGGCGTGATCCGGCGACCGTGACGCCGTGCAGGAAGATGGGCGACGAGTCGACCGTCCCGTCCAGCTCGATCCGCTGCCGCTGCAACCGGCCGGCATTCGCAGCGGTGATCCCCGTCGCGAAGGGATAGACCCCCGAACGCGCCGCGTCGTAGTTGAAGCGCGTCCAGTCGTGCGCCGGGGCAGCCGCCACCGAGACCGCGGCGAGCACCACGGCGAGCATCACGAAACCACGCGGTAGATCCGGCCGCCCCCCGAGACCGCGTACAGCTCACCCGCCGCGTCCTCGCCGAAGCTCGTGAGGCGGCTGACCTGCGCGGCCTCCTTCCGCAGGTCGACCGCGCGACCCGCCTCGATCCGGAGGCTCCAGATCGTTCCCGAGCACCAGTCGCCGAAGAAATAGCGGCCCGTGGCGGCGGGCACAGCGCGACCGCGGTACACGTAGCCGCCTGTCACCGAGCAGCCCTCGTCGTGCGAGTAGACGCTGACCGGAAAGACGAGGTCGCCGCTCGCAGCCGGTGTTCCGCCCGCATATCGCGCGCGACCTTCGTACACGCGCCACCCGTAGTTCGCGAGGCTGCCGATCCGTTCGCGCGGCCGAAAATCGATCTCCTCCCACGCGCTTTGACCGACGTCGGCGATGTAGAGATCGCCGGTCGCACGATCGAAAGAGAACCGCCAGGGATTGCGCAGGCCGTAGCCCACCGTCTGCCACGCGGCGCCGCGCGTCAGCGGGTCGATCCGCAGCAGCTTGCCGAGCTTGACGCCCAGATTCTGCGCGCGGTTCCCGGGGTCCCCGGCCGACCCGCCGTCGCCCATGCCGACGTAGAGCAGGCCGTCCGGCCCGAACTGCAGCTGCCCGCCGTTGTGATTCGCGTACGGCTGCTTGACGAAGAGGATCTGCCGGGCGCTCGAGGCGATCGCCTTGCCGTTGCGCGATCGGAACTCGACCACGCGCGTGTCGCCGTTCCGGTCGGTGTAGTCGACGTAGAAGCGGTGGTTCTTCGCGTACGCCGGGCTGAACGCCACGGAGAGCAGCCCGCGCTCGCCCCCGCTCGAGACACGCGAGCGGATGTCGAGGAACGTCCCGGCGATGCTCCCGCGCACGAGGTAGCGGATGCGCCCGGGCTGCTCGACGACGTAGAGCCGGTTCGGCTCCGCAGGCGTCGACGCGGCGTACGTGGGGCTCGAGAAACCGGACGCGTAGGGGCGCACGCCGACCGCAGCCATCACGGGCGTTGCAAGCGCGGTGGCCGCCCCCAGGAGGGCGGCGATCACACTGCCGCCAGGTCCTCGTCCCGAACCCAGGGCCCGGGTGGCGTCAACAGCTGCTCGACGTGGAGGTAGGCAAGCGCGACGAGCGGCGCATCAGTCCATCGCTCGAAGCAGACGAAGCGTGGGCGCCAGACCGGGAAGAACTTGCGGTTGAAGCTGTGGAGCCGCTCGAGCTGGAAGAACCGGTCGAAACGGAGCAGCACGGCGCGGAGCAGGCGCAAGCCGAAAGGTGCGTCGCCCGTCGCCCGGAGAGCCTTCGCGAACACGGCGAAGTTGAGCGACAGCTCGGTGACGTCGTGCCCACGCGCCCAGGAGATCGCCTCGACGATCAGGAACTCCATCAACCCGTTCGGCGTGTCGCGGCGCCGGCGCATGGTCGCGAGCGACCAGCCGCCACAGGCCGGCGAGGGAACGAGGTGGAGGAAGCCGCCGATTCGGCCCCCGGCATCCTCGGCGAGGACGAGCACGCTCTCCGGGTAGTCCCACAGCGCGTCCATCGTCATCGTGAAGCCACGCTCGGGCCAGCGGCCGCGCCATTCGGCAGAGACACGCGCGATCTCGCGCCGGAGATCGGCATCGACCTCCTGCACGCCGAGCGTCCGCACGGTGAACCCGGCCTTGCGCAACCTGGTCACGGACTGCCGCACCTTGCGAATCGGCCGCCCATCGAGCGAGAACTCGGCCGGACGGACAACCGCCTCGTCACCGAGATAGACGGAATGGAAGCCGAGTCGGCGATACAGAGGCACGAGCTCGTCGCTGGCCCCTAGGGCGGCAACGCGCCAACCCGCGGCGTGTGAAATGCGACGGAACTCCACGAGCAGCTCCTCGATCTCCTCGGGCTCCCCGATCGGATCGCCGCTGACGAGCGCGCTGCCGTTGACGACCCGGTAGGCGAGGAACGTGCGGCGGGACGGTGAGAACAGATAGCGCTTGTCGCGGCGGAGCGCGAAGAAGGCGAGGCTGTCGCGTCCCTGGTCGCGCACGACAGCGCGCGCCTGCGCGTGCTCCTCGTCCGTGTGCGGGCCCTTGTCGGCGAGCGGATGGAACCAGAGATAGAGCGCGCGGAAGGTGAGGAGGATCCCGAGCAGCACGAGCGCGTTCTCGACGAGCTTCGTGACGACGAGGACTTCGCGCAGCGTGACGAACAAGGCGACGAACCCGAGTGCGACGAGCACGCGCGCGAGCGGACGCAGCACCGCCGCGTCCCCCGGGGCTGTGAACTGCTCGCGATAGCGCCACAGGGCGGCCAGGAGCAGCAGGCTGATCGTTGCCTCCTCGACGTCGAGTCCCTTGACGAGGTGTGCGGCCGCCGCGACCGCGACGATCACGACGGCGAGCTGCCAGGCCCGCTGCTTACGGCGGCTGAGTCCGCGTGCGAGCCAGATCAGTGCGAGGCCGAAGGCCAGTGCGACCACTCGCGCGGCCTCCGGGAGACCGGGCGGGAGCACTCCTCGGACAAGGTCGTACCGGTCGGCGAACTCGGGCGTCAGAGCCGAGATGATCCCGATCGACCCCGCGAGGGCAGCGCCTAGCGCGAGGAAGAACGGAGCCGGGCGGCGCACCGTCACGCCCCCAGGGTAGCTGGATCTCTGGCGGACTACCGCTTGAGCAGCACTTTTCGGAGCTCGTCCTCCTTGCCGGGCTGGAGGATGGCGAGCACCTGGTCGCCTGCCTGCAGCTCGGTGGAGCCGACGGCGATCTCCGACCGTCCGTCCCGCATCACGGAAATCAGCCGTGCACCTTCGGGCAGCGACAGGCTCTCGACCTTCTTGCCGGCGACCGGAGAGCTCTTGTCGATCTGGACCTCGACGATCTCGAGGTTCTCCTTGCGCAGCTCGAGGAGGTGCACCAGCTCGTGCTCCGGCACCTCGTGCTCGACGAGCCCCATGACGCTCGACGTCGCGCACACCGTCGGCGAGATGCCGAGCAGATCGAAGTGCGCCTGGTTGCGCGGGTCGTTGACGCGCGCGATCACCTTCGCGACGCCGTACTTCTCCTTCGCGAGCTGGCAGATGACCATGTTGTCCTCGTCGTCGCCCGTCAGCGCGAGCACGAGGTCGGGAGGCCGGCGGATTCCGGCCTTCTCGAGCACGTAGATCTCGGTCGCGTCGCCGAGCATCGCCTGATGTTCGAACTCGTGCTCGAGCCGCTCGAAGCGTTCGCGGTCCTGCTCGATGACCGTCGCCTCTTTTCCGTTGCGGAGCAGCGTGCGCATCACGTTCGCGCCCGCTTTCCCGCCGCCTGCGATCAGGACGTACATGAGTGGCTCTTCCGGTGGCTCTGGTGGATGCCCGGGTCGCGAGCACCAAGCGATGCAAGGACGCAGGGAGCGCTCGGGCTAGGCAGCCCGGGCGCGACTGAGGACGCGGCAGCGCGCCGCGTGATCGCGGGCCGGGCGCCGCCGAGAGTCGCCGGGAGAGCCACCTAGACGCGCGCCTCCTCGGGGTCGCGTCGAATCTCGCACGACCGGACCGATTCGGTCAGCACGTCGATGGCCGTCGACGTAGGACAGACCGTCCGCATCCCGCGCTGCCTGTAGAACTCCGCGCGAGCCGGATCGAGGATGCGGACGACGGTGCAGTCGATCCCGAACCGCTTCTGCGCCACCTGGCCGATCACGATGTTCGTGTTGTCGCCGTCGGTGGCGACGACCACGCCGTCGGCTTCCTCGATGCCCGCCTCCCGGAGGACGTCCGTGTCCATCCCGTGACCGACGACGAAGCCGCCGGACCAGTCCTCCCCGAGGCGGGAGAGAGCTCCCTCCTTCTCGTCGACCGCGGTCACCTCCCACCCCTCGGAGGCCAGCCGCTTCGCGACTGTCGAACCGACCCTGCCGCAGCCGATGATCACCGCTTTCATACGCTCAGCGTAGCGCCGTTTGCGGGCGTCATGCGGGGGCCGGCTCTTGTCCGAGGCGTCGCTTGCGATGCCGCCTAGAGGCCGTGCGGGCTTCGCCCGTGCGGCCGTCCAAACCTGCATCGGGTTGGCACGCTGCCAGCGTCATACCGAGGCGGTTTCGCCTTCGAGCACGCTCTGCGGGAACGCCACGATCAGAACCTCGCACGGGGCCTTTTTGAGGACGTATTCGACCGTGGGAGAGAAGAACCGTGACTGGCGCCGCCAGCGTGGCGAGGAGCCGAGGACGATGAGGTCGGCGTTGAGGCGCTCGGCCTCGTCGACAATGGCCTGGCCGATCGAACGTGCACGGACGGTGTGCCCCTCGACCTCGACGCCGTGGTCGGCGCCGAGCAGCTTGGCCTCGACGAGCGAGGCCTCCGCCCGCTCTTCCTCGTCCCAGAGCTCCGCGTCGAGCGGCTGGTCGAGCGGCACGCGGATCACGTGCAGCGCGTCGACCTTGGCGCCTCGCTCCTGTGCGAGCTTCACCGCGGTTGCGACCATCTCCTCGCCGATCTCGCCGAGCTTCATCGGCACGAGGATGCGCGAGTACTCGGCCTCCGCGAGGCCTCTGTGCTCGTCTGCGGAGACGACGCGCTCGAGCAGACCCTCTCCGTGCGACTTGCGCACCGTGACGTACAGCACGAGCCCGACCGCGAGCCAGGCAGGGCCTGCGTAGCGCGCACCTACGTGGGTCGCCAGCGCGATGATCCAGATCGTGAACGTCAGCAGCGCCCCGACGATCGACGGGATCGGAATGCGGCCGACCGTGAACGGGACGCGATACGGGCGCCGCCGCTGGGGCTCGGTGAACCGCAGCTTGATCACGGCGAGCTGTGTGGCCGTGAACGCGAGCAGGACGCCGAAGCTGAACAGGCTCGCCAGGAAGAACACCGGATGCTTCAGCCCCGCGGTCCCGGCGAGGATGAGGATCGAGATCGCCGACGCCGCGATGATCGACTGCGGGGAAACGAGCGTCCGTTTGCTCAGCCAACCGAACCTCCGCGGCAGCTGCCCGTGCTCGCCGAGCGAGTACGCGAGCCGCCCGAACCCTGAGATCGACGTCGTCGCAGCCGTCACGAGGATCAGCGCGCCCGAAAGGCCGACGAAGACCTGAAGGGGCGCGCCGATCACGTCGGGAACGTGATCGCGGATCCGCGTGACGACTCCCAACAGGGGCGAGCGCAGCCACGTCGAGCCGAGCTCCGTTCCGTGCTGGGGCGGGAATGCGGACAGGCCGACAACAGCGATCCCGACGTAGAGCACGACGACAAGGCCGATCGAGCCGAAGAGGCTGCGCGGCAGCGTGCGGCCGGGCCGGCGAGTCTCCTCCGCGAGATTCGCGATCGTCTCGAGCCCGGTGTACGCCAGCATCGCGAGCGGAAGTGCAAATGCGATGTCGTGCCACGAAGGCGAGTGCCCAAGCGACGTGCCGCGCGTGAGCGCGTGAGGCGAGAAGAGCAGCGCCAGGCCGAGTGCGATGATCAGCAACTGCGTCGCGAGGTCGACCATCGCGACGATCAGCGCCCAGCGGTGCAGGCGCGTGCGATGCAGGAGCCGGACGACCGCAATCCCCGCGATGACCCCGCAGCCGGCGACGACGTCCCAGGGACGATGGATCCGCGTGAAGAACGCGCCCGCAACGTAGTGCGGAACGAACAGCGCCGAGAGTGCGATCACGATCAGGTAGTCGAGGAAGAGCGCCCAGCCCGTGACGAAGCCGACCAGGTCGTTGTAGGCGATGCGAACGAGCGTCGCCGCGCCACCGGTTTCCCGGATCGCGGCGGTCCCCTCCGCATACGAGAGCGAGACGATCAGGAAGAGCGCACCGACGACGAGCAGGACAAGCGGCGTGAACCCGAGGGCGTGGAAGGCGATGATCCCGAGCGCGAAGTAGATCGACGAGGCGATCTCCCCGTAGGCGATCCCGAACAGGGTCGGCGCATCGAGGACGCGCTCTAGGCGCGGCAGCTTCCGGGCCACGAACGGAGCTTATGCCCGCCGCGCGACGCTCAGCGTCGGCCGCGCGTGCGCAGCAGGTACAGGCGCCCAGTGCCCGCACCGACGAACAGCACGCCGATCACATAGCCGAGCGCCCCGCCGGTGACGACCGCCTCGACGAGGAGCGCGACTCCGATCCCGACGAACGCGACGGCAAAGAGGGCCGTCGCAGCGCGGTACGCGTTCACGCCGCCTGGCGCCCCGCGGCCACCATCACGCGGCAAGGAGCGTGCTTCAGGACGAAGTCGACCGTGTCGCTGAAGATCTCCGTCCGCCGCGGCCGGTCGCGGCGGGGAGCGCCCATCACGATGATCTGCGTCCCGCGCCGCTCCGCCTCGTCGACGATCGCCCTCCCCGCGCTTCGCGCGCGGACAACACGGCTCAGCACGGGGACGCCGTACAACTCGCCGATCGCACGTGCATCGTCGAGTGCCTGGTCCGCCTTCGCTTCTTCCTCGGGCAGTTCCGCGTCGAGCGGCAACTCGAGGGGCACCACGATCACGGCCACGGCCGCAATCGATGCGCCCCGTTCGGTTGCGAGCCGGCAGGCGACGTCCACCGCCTCCTGGGACATCCGCCCCGGCTTGACCGGGACCAGGATGCTGCGGTACTCGAGCGCGATCGCCGGCCCGATCAGCACGGCGGCGCGCACCGTCTCGCGTAACGGCAGCTGGACGACGTAGCGGCGGTACACCGCGTACGACACGAGCCCGATGGCGATCCAGCCGAGACCGGTCCACCGGGCATCCGGCTTCTGGACGACCACGACGACCCAAGCGGCGCCGGTCCCGAACGCGCCGAACAGCGCAAAGAGCGGCCACTCGATTCCGCGCACGCGGAGGTTCGGCCGCGGCCGGAAGCGCACCTCCTCGTCCCGCTGCAATGCGCGTAACGCGATCACCGAGGCGTGGGCGATCGTGAACGAGAGCATCGCGCCGAACGCGTAGAGGTCTCCGAGGAAGTTCACCTGCCCCGGGAGCAGGACGGCGATCGAGGCCGCTCCCGCAAAGACGACTAGCGACAGCCACGGCGTCTTGAATTTCGGATGCAGCCGCCGGAACCGTTCCGGCAGCTGCCGGTAGGTCGCCATCGCGTACGTGATGCGCGACGCCCCGATCACACCCGCGTTGGTGGCGATGAGCAGGATCGTGGCCGCTAGAACGCCCACGTAGATCTTCGCAGTGCTGAGCACGGTTCCGTGCAGGCCGAGGTTCTCGACGAGCCCGAGCACCGGATCGTTCGCGAAGCCGTGCTTGTCGGGCGGCTCGCCGAGCAACGTTTTGTAGGCGCCGCCGACGCGGTGGACCGGCAGCGCCGACAGCGCGATTAGGGGCAGCGTGAAGTAGATCGCGAACACGGCGCCCGCGACCCACGTGATCGACCGCGGGATGTCGCGCGGCGGATCGCGGGCCTCCTCCGCGAGGTTGGAGACCGTCTCGATCCCCGTGTACGCGATCATCGCGATCGGGATCGCGAGCAAGAACGCGCGCCATGTCGGTGCGACTCCCCAGTGGAGGTTCGCCGAGAAGACGATGTGCGGGTGGAAGACGAGCGCGAAGCCGATGCCGACGAGCAGCAACTGCGTGCCGAAGTCGATCACTGCGAGGAAGATGTTCAGCCCCGCCGCTTCCTTGATCCCGACGATGTTCAGCGCGACGAGGAGGACGATGACGACCGTGCCGCCGACGATGTCCCACGGATTCGTCTTCAGCGGCTCCCAGAAAATCGAGAGGTAGTGCGGGACGAAGAACGCCGAGATGGCGATCGTCACGACGTAGTTGAGCATCTGCGCCCACGCGGCTCCGAAGGACACGAGCTCGTTGAACGCGTGACGCGCGAAGGACGACGAGCCGCCCGCCTCCGGGTAGCGCACGGTTCCCTCCGCGTAGGTCGCGGCGGTGGCGGCGAAGATCAGGCCGCTGATCACGAACACGAGCGGCGTCAAGCCAAGGGCGATCCCGGCGACGAGACCGAGCGCGTAGTAGATGGAGGAGCCGACGTTCCCGTAGGCGGCCGAGAACAACGCTCCGACCCCGAGCACTCGCTCGAGCCCGAGGCCCCGCGGTCGGTACCTAGCCATCGCCGGAGATCGTAGATGCCGCCCGCACGGCAGC
>JBASRJ010000379.1:0-5905 GCA_049273785.1 Gaiellaceae bacterium
CGATTGGGTCGACCGGTCATTTCAGACGGACGCACGGGCAGAGCCCGTGCGTCCTGGGGAGGCGGAGAGGCGGCCGTTAGCCGTCTGACGCTAAGGTTTCGACGAACGGCGACGACGGAGCAGACACTCCCGAGCCGCGGGAAGAACGGCCGTCAGGCCTAATAGACCCCGCCGGACTGGCCTCCGTCACAGGGCTCAACGAGGCCGTCTAGCGGCGGCGAAGTGCGGTGGCACAGCGGGAGCGCCTCCCGCCCGCACCTCCAGGCGAGTGCGAAGGAGGTGACCACCGTTGGAACGCATCTTCACGAACCAGTTGTCCACGCACGTGGGCGAGCGCGTGCGCCTCGCCGGGTGGATCCACCAGCGTCGGAAGCTCAGCCGCCTGATCTTCGTCGTGCTGCGCGACGCGGCCGGGCTCGCGCAGATCGTCGTCGAAGACGAAGCGACGACGGCGGAGGTTGCGGAGCTCTTGCCCGAGACCGTGATCGACGTCGAGGGTCAGGCCGTCGCGTCACCGCAGGCGCCGGGCGGTGTCGAGGTGCACGCGCCGACCTTCACGGTCCTCTCGACGCCGGCCGCAGCCCCGCCGATCGAGCTTCGGCGGCCGGAGCTGAAGGAACAGCTTCCGACGCTGCTCGACTACGCGCCGGTCGCGCTGCGCCATCCGCGCAAGCGTGCGAGCTTCGAGTTCGCCGCCGCGTCGCTTGCCGGCTACCGCACGGCGCTCGACGCGCACGGCTTCACAGAGATCCAGACGCCGAAGATCGTCGCCTCGGCGACGGAGAGCGGTGCAAACGTGTTCGCGATCGACTACTTCGGTCGCCCCGCGTACCTGGCCCAGAGCCCGCAGTTCTACAAGCAGATCATGGTCGGCGTCTTCGAGCGCGTGTACGAGGTCGGTCCGGTCTTCCGCGCGGAGCCGCACGACACGCCGAGACATCTCGCCGAGTACGTGTCGCTCGACGCGGAGCTCGGCTTCATCGATGACCACCGCACCGTGATGCGGTTCGCACGCGAGGCAGTCACCGGGATGGTCGAGGGTGTCCGCGCACGCGCCGAGCCGGCGGTGCAGTTGCTCGGCGTCGAGCTGCCGGAGGTGCCGGAGGACATCCCGACCGTGCATTTCGCCGACGCGCTGGAGATGATCGAGACCGCGACGGGCGAGGAGGTCGGCGGCGAACTGGACCTCGCTCCCGCGCACGAGCGCTGGCTCGGCGACTGGGTGCAGCGCGAGCACGGATCGGAGTTTCTGTTCGTCGTGGGCTACCCGATGGTCAAGCGGCCGTTCTACACGCATCCCGATCCGGCCCGGCCCGAGTTCTCGAACAGCTTCGACCTCATCTTCCGCGGGCTCGAGCTGATCACGGGCGGCCAGCGTCTGCATCATTACGAGGACTACGTCGCGGCGTTGGCGGCGCGGGGGCAAAGCATCGATGCGTACGACGGCTACCTCCAGGCGTTCCGCTACGGGATGCCGCCGCACGGCGGCTTCGCAATCGGGCTCGAACGGTGGACTGGGCGGCTCGTCGGCGAAAGCAACGTCCGCGCGACGACGCTCTTCCCGCGCGACCTCAACCGACTCTCCCCGTGACTCAGCCGGGGCGAACGAACAAACCGGCGGCGGCCTTCTCGCCGATCGCCTGCTCGGTTCCGTTCAGCGCGACCGTCATCTGGCCGGCGGCGGGCTGCGCCTCGCGCACTTCGAGCTCCCGGCCGGGCACGAGACCCTGGTCGTAGAACCAATGCAGGAGGTCGCCGTCGTGCTCCGCCAGACGGACGATCGTCGCGCGCGTCCCTGCCGCGATGTCGGACAGCGGCGCGAGCTCGTTGTTCTCCGCCTGCTCGACGGCCGGGTCGACCGGCCAGCCGTGCGGGCAGCGCTCCGGGTTGCCGAGGCGCGTCTCGATCCGCTCGACCATCTCGTCGGTGAACGTGTCGCCGAGCGCGTCCGCGTGCACGTGCGCTTCGGCTGCCGTGTACCCCATGAAGTCCGTCAGCAGGCGCTCGATGATCCGGTGCTTGCGCACGACCTTCTCCGCCCGCGCGCGGCCGGACTTCGTCAGCAACGCCTCCTTGTGTTTTCCCCGCTCGATCAGGCCCTCGGCCTCGAGCCGCTTCAGCATCTCTCCCGCGGACGCCCGCGAGACGCCGAGCATCTCCGCGACGCGTGAGGCGAGCGTGGGGGAGCCCGACGACTGCGGCCGGTATTCGCCGATCGGGAACGCGAGGAAATAGATCGTCTCGAGGTACTCGTCGACAGAGTGGCCCTGCTGCGCCATCCCGCCATCCTACGGACACCGTCTGTAAGGTGAGCCTTACATGAGCACTGCACAGACGCTGGGGCTCGGCGCTGTCGCCGGGTTCACGATCTTCCTCGGCCTGCCGATCGGCCGGATGCAGAACGTCTCCGCCCAGACGAAGGCGTTCCTGTCGTCGACGGCCACCGGGATCCTCGTCTTCCTGCTCTGGGACATCCTGTCCGGCGCGGTCGCTCCGGTCGAATCGGCGCTGAGAGCAGGTCGAGACGGCCGCTTTGTCTGGCTCGCCTTCATCCTCGCAGCGGGGTTCTCCGTCGGCCTGCTCAGCCTCGTCTACTACGACGGGTGGATGAAGCGGCGGCGGCGGCGCACCTTCCTGGGCCCGGGCGCGGCCTCGACTGCGGAGTACGAGCGCGACGACTACTTCACAGGCATGTCGCCTGCGCGCTGGCTCGCCGTGTTCATTGCAACGGGGATCGGGCTGCACAACTTCTCGGAAGGGCTCGCGATCGGCCAGTCGTCGGCGAAGAACGAGGTCAGCCTCGCGATCGTGCTGATCATCGGCTTCGGCTTGCACAACGCGACCGAGGGTCTCGGGATCTGCGCGCCGCTCACGGGCGAGGCCGACCGCCCGAGCTGGGGATTCCTGGGGCTGCTCGGTCTCGTCGGCGGCGCTCCGACGTTCCTCGGCACGCTGCTCGGCCAGGCCTGGGTGAACGAGCCCGTGTCGATCCTGTTCCTCGCGCTGGCGGCGGGCTCAATCCTCTACGTCGTCGTGGAGCTCTTGAACGTCGGCCGGCTGCTCGCGTCCAAGACGCTCGTGACCTGGGGCGTGCTGTTCGGCCTGTTCCTCGGGTTCGCGACCGACTTCATCCTCATCGCCTCAGGCGTCTGACGCCGACCTTGGACCGGACTACGCTGGCCCGGTGGCCTATGCGTCCGTCTATCCGCTCGTAACCGCCCGCGCGCTCGCGCGTGAGTTCACGTATGAGGTACCCGAGGGCGTCGGGCGAGGCGCGGTGGTCGAAGTGCGGTTCGGGAACGCGCGGCGGCGCGGTGTCGTCACGGCGATTGGCGTTCCGCCGCCCGAGGGCGTCGAGGCCGCACCCGTGGAGCGCGTCGTCGAGGAACTGCCGCCTGCGCTCGTCGAGCTCGCACTCTGGGTCGCCGCGTACTACGGCTCGACTCCGGGTCGCGCGCTCGCGCTTGTCGCTCCTCTGAAGCGGAAGGCGCGCGGTGAACGCCCGCGTCCGGCGGAGCGCGACTCGCTTCCCGGTGAAGCGGCGCCGGCGGCGTTGAGCGAATCCCAGGGCGCGGCGCTCGAGCGGATCGTGAGCGCGATCGACGCCGGTGTGGGCTCGAACGTTCTTCTGTACGGCGCGACCGGGAGCGGGAAGACCGAGGTCTATCTCCAGGCATGCGCGGCCGCGCTCGAGCGCGGCCGCGGTGCGATCGTGCTCGTGCCCGAGATCGCGCTGACGCCGCAGACGGTCGGCCGGTTCACGGCCCGCTTCGGCGAGCGGATCGCGGTCCTCCATTCGGCGCTGTCGGAAGCGGAACGACGCGACGAGCGCGAGCGGATTGCGAGCGGCGAGGCGCGCATCGTCGTCGGCGCGCGTTCGGCTGTGTTCGCGCCGGTCGCGGGTCTCGGCGTGATTTGCGTGGACGAGGAGCACGACCCGTCGTACAAACAGGAATCCGACCCGCGTTACGACGCGCGCACCGTCGCCGCAAAGCGGGCCTCACTCGAGCGCGCCGTCGCCGTGTTCGGAAGCGCGACGCCTCGTCCCGAGAGCTGGGGACGGCTCGAGCGGCTCGAGCTGGGCGGGCGCTTGGCCGGGCCCCTGCCGCCCGTGCGCATCGTCGACCTGCGGCGCGAGGCCGGCTATCCGCTCTCCGCGCCGCTGCTGACCGAGCTCGGCGCGATCGCGGAGCGCGGCGGGAAGGCGATCCTGCTCCTAAATAGGCGCGGTGTCGCGCCGGCGCTCCACTGCCGCGCGTGCGGGCTCACGTTGCGCTGCGCGAATTGCGACGTCGCGCTCGTGTTGCACAGGGACGCGACAATGCGCTGCCACCACTGTGGCCACGCGGAACCCGAGCCGCAGACGTGCGCGGTCTGTGGATCGGCGGAGCTCGCGCGCCTCGGCGCGGGCACCCAACGGTTGGAGCACGAGCTCGAAGCGCGGCTGCCGGAGCTCGAACGGATCCGGCTCGACGCCGACGCCGTCGAGAAGCCCGGCGCGCTCGCGGCCGCGCTGTCACGCTTCGCGGCGGCCGACCGCGCGGTCCTCGTCGGCACGCAGATGGTTGCGAAGGGACATCACTTTCCGGGCGTCGCACTGGCGGCGGTCGTCGACGCCGACACCGGGCTCGGCCTGCCGGATTTCCGCGCCGAGGAGCGCACGTTCCAGTTGCTGACGCAGCTCGCCGGTCGGAGCGGGCGCGACGCCCCGGGACGCGTGCTCGTGCAGACGTTCCAGCCGGACGCGCGGGCGATTGCACTCGCCGCGAATCACGACGTCACGCGTTTTCTCACCGGCGAGCTGGAACGTCGGCTCGAGCTCGGCTACCCGCCGTTTCGGCACCTCGTGCGCATCGTCGTCGCCGGCCCCGATCCGGAGCCGCCGCTGCAAGCGCTGACCGAGCTACGGGCTGGGTTGCCGGACGACGACGTGCTCGGCCCCGCGCCACTGTTGCGACTTCGCGGTCGGTATCGCGCACAGCTCGTCGCCAAGACGGACCATCCGCGTCGGATCGCGGCGCAGGCCGGAAGGCTGCTGTCGGCGGCGGCGCCCGCGATGCGGCGGGCCGGGCTCACCGCGGTCGTCGACGTCGACCCGCAGAGTCTCTAGTTGGAAGACGGATCGAACGGCATCCGAGCGACGAGCTCGTACTGGCCGCCCTTCCGCCGGAGCACCGAGCTCCAGAGACCTTCCGGATCGTCGGTGAACACGTCGTCCGGCTCGGCGTTCTCGACGAACCAGTCGTCTCGCTCCAGCTCGCCCTCGAGCTGATCCTCACCCCAGCCGGCAACGCCTGCGAAGACGCGCAGGCGCCGCACCGGCGGCGGCCCGTCCTTGATCGCATCGTCAAGCGCGAGGTAGCCGATGTCGTCGACGACCCACACGCCCGCGTCGTCGGGATCCTCGAGCTCCGCGAGCACGGCGACGCCGTCCGGGTTGACGGGCCCGCCCACGAAGATCGTCTCTTCGAGCCCGGCCAGCGCGGCGAGTTGCGGAACGGCCTCGCCGACCGTCGCCTCCGACGGACGGTTGAGGATCAGGCCGACCGCTCCGTCGTCCGTGTGCGCCGTGAGGAACACGACCGTGCGTCGGAAATTCGGATCGAGGATTGCCGGCGAGGCGATCAGGAGTCGTCCTGCGAGTGAGTCCACTCGGGTTCTCCTTCCGGCGGGAAGCGTTGGAGGATCCACTCTCGATCGAGCGGCCTGCGGGTGTACGGGCGGCCGTTGACGTGCACGAAGTCGCCGGTCCTGGGATTCATAGGTAGTCGCGCCTCCGCCGGAAAGTAGCGGTTGTGCCCTTCAATCAGGCGGTTGACGTCGCGGAAGCTCCAGGACTCGGCCAGCTGCCGCCACGCGCGCGCAAACTCCGCGTCGTCGGAGTGTTCGGCGCGCAGCTCGTGCC
>JBASRJ010000001.1:0-2843 GCA_049273785.1 Gaiellaceae bacterium
CCCGATGCCAGGGCGATCGAGCTCGGGCTCGACGCGTTCGAGCGGGCGCTCGGGACGCGCCCGCTGCTCGTGCGCGCAGGCGGAACCCTGCCGATCGTTCCCGCACTCGAGGAGAAAGGCATCGCCACCGTCGTGACGGGCTTCGCGCTGCCCGAGTCCGCAGTGCACTCGCCGAACGAACGCATGCGCGTCGAGGACATCGGCCGCGCCGTCGCCGCCGCGCAGGAGCTCTACCGGAGCTGGGCAGCACTTGGCTGAGGACGGCCGCTACCCAACCCCGCTCGCGGCCGAGCTCGCGGACGACGTGCTCGATCGTTTTCTGCGTTATGTCCGTATCGACACGCAATCCGACGCTGAGTCGGAGACGTACCCAAGCACGGCGAAACAGCGCGATCTCGGCGAATTGCTGGCGCGCGAGCTTCGAGAGCTCGGGATCGACGACGCGGCGCTGGACGAGCACGGCTACGTCTTCGCAACGCTCCCGGGCACGCGCGGGCCGACGATCGGGCTGATCGCGCACGTCGACACGAGCCCGGACGAGTCGGGCTCGCACGTGCAACCGCAGGTCGTCCACTACGAAGGCGGCGACATCGCCTTGCCCGGGGCTCCGAGGCAGGTGATCCGCCCGTCCGAGAGCGTCGTGCTCGCCGAGAAGGTTGGGCACGACATCGTGACGACCGACGGGACAACCTTGCTCGGCGCCGACGACAAGGCGGGGGTGGCCGAGATCATGGCGGCCGTCGCGTACCTCACGAAGCATCCGGAGATCGAGCACGCGCCGATCCGTGTCGGCTTCACCGTCGACGAGGAGGTCGGCCGGGGGGTGGAGCATTTCGACATCGAGCGGTTCGGCGCGGACTTCGCCTACACGTTCGACGGCGCGAAGGTCGGACAGATCGACGAGGAGACGTTCTCCGCGTCGGAGCTTCGCGTCCGCATCGAGGGCCACAGCGTCCACCCCGGGACGTCCAAAGGAAAGCTCGTCAACTCGGTCAAACTCGCCGCGTCACTGGTCGAGCGGCTGCCGAAGGACCGGCTTTCGCCCGAGACGACGGAGGAGCGCGAGGGGTTCGTCCACCCGCATCGCATCGCCGGCGGCGCGGCAGAGGCGACCGTCACGTTCATCGTGCGCGACTTCGACGAGGCCAAGCTTCAGGCGCACGAGCAGCTGATCGGCGACCTCGCCGCCGAGATCGAGCGCGAGGAACCGCGCTCGCGGATCACGGTCGAGCGCGAGGACAGCTACCGCAACATGAAGGAGTTCCTCGACACGCGCCCGCGGATCCTCGAAGCGGCCGAGGAGGCGGCCCGACGCGTGGGGCTCGAGCCGTCCCGGACGGCGATCCGCGGCGGGACGGACGGCGCGATGCTGAGTGCGCGCGGCCTGCTGACACCGAACATCTACACCGGCGGCCAGGAGTACCACTCCGTCCTCGAGTGGGTCTCCGTCCAGGACATGGCCATCTCCGCGGCGACCGCGGTCGAGCTCGCGAAGCTGCTGGCCGAGCCGGAGTGGGCCTAACCGTCCGAAGTCCGCTCGCTACGCTCGCATGACGACTTCGGACGGTGGCACTAGGCGGCTGCGCCGTATGAACCGCGGTGCAGCTTCGGAACCGTGAAGGTCATGATGCCGTGTGCGTTGATGTCGGTCAGCATCGACCCGATGAACGACAGCCTCGCGTCACGTCGAGAGTGCACGTCTCCGGCCACGTCGTTGCGGACGAGATAGATGCGCATCGGATGCGAGAACCGACGTCGATGACGAACAGACTTAAAGTTCGGGGGCGTCCCTGCGGTGCGGACTGTGACGTGTTCGCCGGGCCTCGCCGCGGGGGGTTTGAAGAAGAAGAACAACGCCGCGTTCGCGCGAATTGGCACCGCTACCGAGACGAAACCCGCAGCGACTGCCGAGGATCGCCAGTCGTCGCACTGTTAGGCTGGCGCTAGTGCCGACAGGGTAGCCACTCTCGCCCGAACTCGCGCATCGCGTCGATGATCGGGAGGAGGGACTCACCCTTCTGCGTCAGCTCGTACTCGACGCGGGGTGGCGACTCGGGATAGCTGTGCCGCTCGACGATTCCTTCATCCTCGAGCGCGCGTAGACGCTCGGACAGTGTGCGCGGCGAGATTCCCGCGCACGAGTGCTCGAGCTGCGAAAAGCGCCGCGGTCCTTCCGAGAGGTCGTGGACGAGGAGCGCCGTCCACTTCGCGCCGATGATCTCGGCACACGCGGCGACCGCACAGGACGTCGACTCGTGGACCGGGTTCATCGTCCGCATGGCTATCCCAATTGTAGTGAACTTAGAAGACGCGCTGGGACGTGCGGCTCAGGAAGAACCCATGGCTCGACCGGTTCGTACAAGTGAGCCCGGCCCGCTGGGAGACGCAGCGGATCCCGTGCCACGTCCACGACCGTCCATAGGCCAGCTTCGGATAATCCGTGGCGGCATTCCCGAAGACGAAGCCGACGCTGACCCGGCCCGTCGCGGGCATCGCCCAGACCTTCTGGCCGCGTTTTGCGTCCGCCTTGGAGAAGACCGTGCAGGCGAGCAGCGGCTTGCCGCGGTACGGGCCGGCGTTGCAGGCAATGTTTCCTGACGGCGTCAGGAAGCCGGTCTGGGTCGGAACCGGCACCGGGACCGCCAGCGCCAGCGCGAGGAGGGCAAGCGGCATGTGGTGATCCTACGACGCGGCATACGGTTATCCCTCGTTCGATTCGCGGGTTCACCGGCTGGGGCAGCGGCTCCGGAGCGGCGACGATGTGTCCGGAAAGGAGGTATCCCCATCGTCGCTTCGATCGCTCATGACATCTGGCTCGGCTGCACCCTGGCGCTTGCAAGCCT
>JBASRJ010000021.1:0-5176 GCA_049273785.1 Gaiellaceae bacterium
GCAAACAGGCCCCAGAGCAGGCCGCCGAAGCCGACCACCGTGAGCAGTATCGAGGCCGGAACGCGGAAACGCGCGTAGCGCGATTCCGGCAGTGTGGCGCCTTCTCGCACGGCGGCGATCGGCGGCACGCGCGTGGCGCGCAGCGCCGGGCGCAGGCTCGCGACCAGCGTGATCAGCGTCCCGACGACCAGGGAGACGACGACCGTTCGCGTCGCGAAGATCGTTCCGGCCGTCGGCAGGTCGATGCCGGCGGCGACGAAGACCTTGTTCAGCCCGATGGCGAGGGCAAGGCCGAGGAACAGTCCGGTGACGGAGCCGACGATGCCGATCACGAGCGCCTCGACGATCACCGAGCGGAGGATCTGCCGGCGTGTCGCGCCGATCGTCCTGAGCGTCGCGAACTCGCGCATGCGCTGCGCGATCGTGATCGACAGCGTGTTGGCGATCACGAAACTGCCGACGAAGAGCGCGATTCCCGCGAATGCGAGCAGGAAGTTCTGGATGAAGCTCGTGAAGCCGTTGACGCCCTTCTTGTCCTCTTTCACCTGCGCGGCCGCGTCGCGCACCTGCGCCGACGGCGGCAAGAGCGGCTGGATCTCCCTGATCAGCTTCGGCGTCGCCACACCGCTCTTCGCCTCGACGCGGATCAGGTCGAGCTTGCCGACCCGGTGGAGGACCTTCTGCGCCGTCGGGGGGTCGAAAACGGCGATCGTCGCGCTCCCGATCGAGATTCCCGGGAACTTGACGATGCCGCTGATCCTGAAGTGCCGAACTGGTCCGCGGCTCTCGACGCCGATCGTGTCACCGATCGAGTAGTGCTTCTTGCTCGCCGTGTGCGAGTCGATCGCGAGCTGGTTCGAGCCACGCGGCCAGGTGCCCGAGTCGAGCACGAGCGGGTTGAACCGCTGGTCGGAGTCCGGATCGACGCTCGATGCGAGCTGCGGCGCGCCGCCCGTCGAGATCACCTTCCCGTCGCGCCCGACGAGCGCGGTGCGGGCGTCGTTCACGGACCCGACGGCGGTCTTCACGTCGGGGAGCGCTTTGACCTTCGCGAGGAGAGACTCCGGGAAGCTCGGCGCGTTGACGCCGTTTCCGTGATCGTTCGTGAAGGCGGTCTTGCCGGTGATGACCGCGTCCGCGTTCTTGTACGAGCTCTTGAAGATCGAGGTGAACGCGGCGTTGATCGTGTCCGTGAGGACGAACGTGCCGCTCATCATCGCGACGCCCAGAACGATCGCGAATCCCGTCAGAACGGCACGGATCTTGCGGCCCGCGAGGCCCTTGAGCGTGACGCCCAGCATCAGGCGGCGAGCTCGTCCAGAATCGCGAGCACCTCGTGCGCGTCGCAGCGGCCGACGTCCTTGACGACGAGGCCGTCGTCGAGGAACAGGATCCGGTCCGCGATCGCCGCCGCGCGCGCGTCGTGCGTGACCATCACGGTCGTCTGACCGAGGCTGTCGACGGAGTCGCGCATCAACGCGAGGATCTCGTCGCTCGTCTTCGAGTCGAGGTTCCCCGTGGGCTCGTCCGCGAAGACGACCGTCGGCCGGCTGACGAGCGCGCGGCCGATCGCGACGCGTTGCTGCTGGCCGCCGGAGAGCTCGGCCGGCCGGTGGTCGCGGCGGTCGTCGAGCCCGATCTTGGCGAGCAGCTCGGAAATCCACTTCTTGTCCGGCTTCTCGCCGGCGATCGTCAGCGGGAGGACGACGTTCTCCTCGGCCGTGAGCATCGGCAGCAGGTTGAAGAACTGGAAGATGAACCCGATATGCCGGCGACGGAGCTTCGTCAGGTCCGTGTCCTTGAGCTTCGTGATCTCGATCCCTTCGATCTGCACCTCGCCCGAGGTCGGGCGATCGAGACCGGCAAGGATGTGCATGAGCGTCGATTTCCCGGATCCCGACGGCCCCATGACGGCGGTCAGCTTGCCGCGGGACACTTCGAGCGACACGCCGCGAAGCGCGTCGACCGCTGTCTCTCCCTCGCCGTAGCGGCGGGTGACGTCCTTGGCCGCGACGACGGGGCCGCGGGGCGCTGCCTCCGCTTCGGCGGCGGCGGTGGCTGCGAGTGCGTTCACATGTTCCTCCAAGTCAAGGTCTCTCGAGTGTGGCA
Organism: Gaiellaceae bacterium; assembly: GCA_049273785.1. Taxonomy (GTDB): domain Bacteria; phylum Actinomycetota; class Thermoleophilia; order Gaiellales; family Gaiellaceae; genus 3-1-20CM-4-69-9. Next base: position 2,110 of record JBASRJ010000021.1, read on the forward strand.
GGAGCCGACCGCTCCGACAATGCGGAAATCCCGCCCCTCGGAGGTACGGTTAACCGCCCCTGTCGCCGGCGAACAGGAACGCGATCACCATAGCTGCGTAGACCGCGACGAGTAGGGCTCCTTCCCACCGCCGCGCCCGCCCGTCGCGGATCACGACGGCCACGAACGCCGCTGCCGCGCCCATCGCGGCGAGTTCCACGGGCCGGAACGCAAGCGTGAGCGGGTGGGCGAACGCGAACGAGAGGAGCATCACGCCGGGGACGACGAGCAGTCCAACCTGCGCGCTGGAGGAGATCGCGATCTCGGTCGCCAGCTTCATCTTCCCGCGGCGCGCGATCACGACGGCGCCGCCGTGCTCGGCCGCGTTGCCGACGATGGCGACGATCACCATCGCGATGAAGAACTCGGTCAGGTGCGCGGCGTGTGCGAAGGCTTCGAGCGAATGGACGAGGACCTCGCTGATCAGCGCGGTCAGGACGGTCGCGACCGTGAGCACGGCAAGGGACGCGCGCAGGCTCCAGCTGCCGGTGGCTTGCTCGTCCGGCAGCACCGTCCGACGGAGACCGATGGTGGTCGTCACGAGATAGAGCGCGAGCAGCACGACCGCGGGCCCGATGCTGAGGACGGCGAGGGAGTGACGGTCGGGATCGCCGTGCCAGCCCGGGATCGACGGGATCAGCAGGAGCACGACCGCGATCGCGACGAGCGCGAGTTGGACGCCGAGCGAGCGAAGATCCAGCTCCGCATCGTCGGGTCCGAGCAACATCCCCGCGCCGAGCACGAGCAGGATGTTCGAGACGATGCTCCCGGCCATCGAGCCGCGGACGACGTTCGGGAGCGAGTCGCCGACCGCGATCAGCGCGATGATCAACTCGGGCGCGTTGCCGAAGCTTGCGTTCAGGAGACCGCCGATGCGGGCGCCCGTGTATTCGGCTGCGTGCTCCGTCGACTCGCCGATCAGCCACGCGAGTGGAATCAGCGCAACCGCCGCGAGCACGAAGAGCACAACCTTCCCGGGGTGCACGAGAACGTCGATGAGCAGCGTCAGCGGCGCGAGCGCGAGCGAGGCCCAGAGGAGTCTGCGCGCCACCCGGCTAGCCTAACCGGGTGCTCGATGCCGTCCTCTTCGACTGGGGCCACACGCTGATGGACTGGGTGTGGGAGGACGAGCTCGTCGAGGCGGGCGTCCGGGCCGGGCTGGAGGCGGTCGGCGCCCCGCCGGACCGCGCCGGGCCCGTCACGGCGCGCTATCGCGCAGAGGCGAAGCTCACGGACTGGGAGATCCCAGAGGAGGTCGAATACGAGCCGCTCGTCCAGACGATGCTCGCGGAGAGCGGCGTCGATGTCGACGACGACGCGCTGCGGGCGTACCTCATCGCCGAGCACGCCGCGTGGGCGCCGGCGCGGCGGCCTGCGTCGATGAGCGTCGCGCTGCTCGATGCGTTGCGCGAGCGGGGGTTGAAGACGGGGCTGGTGTCGAACTCGATGGATCCGCCGTGGATCCTGATGCGAGACCTCGAGGAGCAGGAGCTCGCAGAGCGTCTCGACGCGGTCGTGTTCTCCTCCGAGGTCGGCGTGCGCAAGCCGCGGCCGGAGATCTTCCAGGCAGCGCTGGAGCGGCTCGGCGTGCCTGCGGAGCGGGCGCTGTTCGTCGGCGACCGGCTGGACGCGGACGTTCGCGGTGCGCGCGACGTCGGCATGCGAACGGTGCAGGCGATGTGGTTCCGCGCGGAGGAGGACGAGGACGACGCCGTGCCGGACTACCGCGCCTTCACGCAGGTCGACGTCCTCAACATCGTGCGCCGGCTGGTCGGCGAACTCTGAGTCCATTCGCGGCCAAGCAGAAATAACCTCCCCTTGTCAAGTCTTGCGGCGGCGTGTTTCGAGCAGGACAATTCCGTCATGACACCCCAACCGCAGCGCGCGGCCAAGCTTCCGCTTCGTCCGCAGGACGAGCTCGAGTGCCGGCGCTGCGACGTCCACTGCGACAAGGTCGTCTACCCATCCGCCTGTCTCGAGCGGGCGTGTCCGTTCGTGTACGCCTACGAGGAGTTCGGGCACACCTACGTCGGGTGCATGCAGAAGGTGTACGAGGTCGAGATCGACCTGGACCTGCTGCGCGCGGCGGAAGTCCGGGGCGGGGGGTTCGGTGCGGTGCGAGCGGTGCGGACGCCGCTGCCGATGTGCCGCGTCGAGGTCGAGGAGTGCTACGGGGCGCAGCGGGCGGGCGAGCTCGGGTGCCAGAACCCGGAGTTCCACGAGCTGCCGGCGGGGTCGCCGACCTTCAAGATCGTCGCTCTGCTAACGGACTGAGCAGTGCGTAGCCGAAGAGCGGGCTCGCGGCTGCGAGGGCGAAGCCGAGGCGCCACGAGGTCGCGTGGACGATCGCGGCGAACGCGATCGGCGCGACGATCCCGCCGCCGGACAGGAAGGTCTGCTGAAGACCGATCGCGGCTCCGCTCCGCCGGCGGCCCGCCGCCTCGGCGGCCGCCGTGAACGAGAGACCGTTCCACGAGAGCCCGAGCGTCCCGGCAACGACGAGGGCCGGGACGAGCAGCCAGAGCGACGCATGGACGAGCAGCGCGGACGCTCCGGCGGCGAGCGCGAGTGCGAGCGCCAGCTGCCGGAGCGGGACGATTCGCGCACGAATCCGGTCGGACCACCGGCCGACGACGATCCGCGCAGCGCCGCCCAGCACCTGCGTGCCGGCGAGCACTCCCGCCGATGCCGCGGTCGAGACGCCGCGGTCGTCGTGCAGGAAGAGAACGAGGAACCCGATCAGGCTGATCTGCGTCGTGACGTAGAACGTGCTCGCGGCGCAGAGCAGCCACACGCGCGGGTTGCGCAAGGGCGGCGACGCGTCCTCGTTTTCGTCGTGCTCCGTGGTCTCCGATCGCAGGAGCGCGGTGCCGATCGCAGCCGCAGCGATGCAGCCTGCCGCCAGCCCGAAGAACGCGGCGCGCAGACTGATGTGGCCGCTCAGCGCGGGGAGGGCGCCCGCCGCAATCGCGCCGCCGAGTGGAACCGCAGTCTGGCGGATCCCGAGCGCAAGCCCGCGCTCCTCGGG
>JBASRJ010000031.1:0-4908 GCA_049273785.1 Gaiellaceae bacterium
GGGCTACGCGTCGAGGAGGTGACGCTGCCGCTCCGGCATCGTCCGACCGGCCGCGACCTGGCCGGCTTCGTCCACCGCGCGCGTCAGCTCGCCGACACGCTGCTGGCCACGGGGCCGCTCGCCCTCAACTACCGCGGCCGCCGCCTGCCGCTCGTCGGCTGGACACTTGCGGCCCACGAGCCCATGGTGACGGCGATCGGGCTGGCCGACGACCTGTGGTCCGGGGAGGAGCGGGGCTTTCGCGCCCACCTCCGCGCCGCCCGGACGACCGGCGTCCTGAAGCTGCTCGCGATCCCCGCGTACGCGCTCATCCGGAAGCGGAGCGTCTCGGCCGCACTCCTCGTCGGTCTCGCCGCGAACGCCCTGAACCAACTGGACACGCGCCCGGGGCGCGCGCTGAAGGCCTATCTCGCCGTGGGGCTCGCGGTCGATGCGCCGCTCGGGATCGCCGTCCTCCTGCTTCCTTACGATCTTCGCGAGATGGCGATGCTCGGGGATGCAGGCGCGAACTCACTCGGCGCGCTGCTAGGCTTGAACTCCGTGGATCGTCTCACGGGCAGGGGTCGCTGGATCGCCATTGGCGCGCTCGCCGGCCTCACGATCCTCGGCGAACGCACCTCCCTCGGCGCGCTGATCGAGCGCACGCCGGGACTTGCGCAGGTCGACCGGCTCGGGCGGCGCCCGTGAGCGCAGCCACCCGGCAGACGAAGTACGTCTTCGTTACCGGGGGAGTCGTGTCGGCGCTGGGCAAAGGCATCGTCGCTGCGTCACTCGGCAGGCTGCTGAAGGCGCGCGGCCTGCAGGTGCAGGCGCAGAAGTTCGATCCCTACCTCAATGTCGATCCCGGGACGATGAGCCCCTTCCAGCATGGAGAGGTGTTTGTGACCGAGGACGGAGCCGAGACCGATCTCGACATCGGCCACTACGAACGGTTCATCGACGAGAACCTGACGCGCGCCGCGAGTCACACGGCGGGCGCGATCTGGGACTCGGTGCTGCGCAAGGAGCGGAAGGGCGAGTTCCTCGGCGCGACCGTGCAGGTGATCCCGCACATCACGAACGAGATCAAGGCCCGCATTCACGCTTCGGCCGCGTCCAGGCCCGCCGACGTGGTGATCAGCGAGATCGGCGGCACGGTCGGCGACATCGAATCGCTTCCGTTCCTCGAGGCGATCCGCCAGTTCCGCCGGGAGGTTGGCACGGAGAACGTGATCTACGTGCACGTGACGCTCGTCCCGTTCCTCGAGGCCGCCGGCGAACTGAAGACGAAGCCGACCCAGCACTCCGTCAACGAGCTGCGCCGCATCGGTATTCATCCGGACGTCGTCGTCTGCCGCTCGCACGAGGAGCTGTCCGCGGACATTCGCGAGAAGATCGCCCTGTTCGCGGACGTCGACACGCGCGCCGTGATCGCGTGCCCCGATGTGCCGGACGTCTACCTCGTCCCGTCGAGGCTTCAGGCGGAAGGGGTCGACGAGCTCGTCTCCGAAAAGCTGGGCCTGCCGACCGGCCGCGCCAACCTTGGCGAGTGGCTCGACCTCACGGAGCGGTTGCAGCGCGCCGACGAGGAGGTAGAGATCGCGCTCGTCGGCAAGTACGTGAAGCTCCAGGACGCCTACCTCTCGGTGCACGAGGCGCTGAAGCACGCGGGCGCGCACAACGGCTGCCGCGTGCGCGTGCGCTGGGTCGACGCTGAGAACATGTCGTACGACGAGGCGGCTGCCCTGCTGGAGCCGGTCGATGGGATCATCGTCCCGGGGGGCTTCGGCTCGCGCGGATGGGAGGGGAAGATCCTCGCGTGCCGCGTCGCGCGGGAACGCGGGATCCCCTATCTCGGTCTGTGCCTCGGGATGCACGTCGTCGTCTCGGAATATGCGCGGCACGTTCTCGGGCTCGACGGCGCGAACTCGACGGAGATGGATCCTGAGACCCCGCATCCGGTGATCGACCTGCTGCCCGAGCAGAAGGAGATCGAGGATCTCGGCGGCACGATGCGTCTCGGCGCGCAGGCGGTCGAGGTCGCCGACGGAACGCGCGCGCGCGACGCGTACGGCGAAGCGGTGATCCACGAGCGACACCGTCACCGCTACGAGGTGAACAACCACTACCGGCCGATGCTCGTCGACGCAGGCCTTGTCGTCGCCGGTACCTTCCAGGAGGGGCGGCTCGTCGAGATCGTCGAGCTGCCGGATCACCCGTGGTTCGTGGCCAGCCAGTTCCATCCCGAGTTCAAGTCGCGCCCGACTCGGCCGGCGCCGCTCTTCCGTGAGTTCGTCGGCGCCGCGCTGGCGCGTGCACGCGCCCGCTTCGGGGTGGACGCGGTTCCGGCGCAGTCGCTCTCGTAAGATCGCGCAATCGCGTCCGACGTCCTCGATCTGTTCACGGAGCTTGCCGCGCTGCCCAGCCCGCCGGGCGAGGAGCGCGCGGTGGCCGATGCCGTCGAGCGGTACCTCCGCGACCTCGGGCTCGAGGTCGACGAGGACGACGCGGGGGCGAAGGTCGGCTCGACGATGGGAAACCTCTACTGCCGGGTCGAGCCGCACGCGAACGGCGGCACGCCGCTCTTCCTGTGCGCGCACCTCGACACCGTGCCGCCGACAGGTCCGATCGAGCCCGTCGTGGAGGATGGGGTCGTTCGCAACGCCGCCGGCACGATCCTCGGGGCGGACAACAAGTCGGCCGTCGCGGTGATGCTCGAGGCTACCCGGCGCATCGTCGCGGAGAACCGGCCGCACGCTGGCATCGAGCTCGTATTCACGCCGAAGGAGGAGGTGGGCCTGCTCGGCGCCGCCGCGTTCGATCACGCCCGCCTGCACGCCCGCGTCGGGTACGTCTACGACCAGGCGGCGCCGATCGGCGAGGTGATTCTCGGCGCGCCGTTCTCGCATTCAATGTTGGTCCGCTTTCACGGACGCGCCGCCCACTCGGGGATGTACCCGGAGGACGGCCGCTCGGCGATCGCGGCGGCCGCCCGCGCAATCGCCGATCTTCGGCTGGGACGGATCGACGAGGAGACGACTGCAAACGTCGGCACGATCCACGGCGGGACGGCGGGGAACATCGTCCCGGAGTGGTGCACGTTTCTGGCCGAGGCGCGATCGCATGACGAGCGCAAGCTCGCGGACGTCGTGCAGGAGATGCTCGACGCGATCTCGTTCGCCGCCGGCCTCGAGGACTGCGAGGTCGAGACCGAGGTGCACAAGAGCTATCGCGGCTATCGCTTCAAGCGGGACGACGACGTCGTGCAGATCGCGCACGCCGCGCTCGAGCGCAGCGGCTTCACGCCCAGCTACGGACTGAGCGGCGGCGCGGCGGACGCGAACGTGTTCAACGAGCACGGGCTCCGCTGTCTGAACCTGGCCAACGGCATGCAGGACATCCACACGCCTGACGAGCGAATCGCCGTCGACGATCTCGAGCGCATGGTCGGCGTCACCCTGGCGATCGTCGACGTCGCGCGCGAGCATGCCGCTTAGCCTGCGCCGCGGCCGCGTGACGTCGGTCGTGGAACGCAACGTCGGGCTCGCGCGCATCGAAGTCGACGGCACGCCCTGCATTGCGTATCCGCGACTGACGGGCCCGGTCGCCGTCGGGGACGACGTGATCGTGAACGTCCAGGCCCGCGAGCTGCAGCTCGGCTCGGGCGGGTTCGACGTGCTGTACGCGAACCTTACGCGCGGGCTCGATCTTCCTGCCGATGACGGCGCGCATGTGATGAAGCTTCCGTACACGCCGTTGCAGTCTGCGGTCAGGCATGTCGAAGAGGACCGGGAGCTTCCGGGGACGCTCGCCGGGATGCCGGTGGTTTGCTGCAGCGTGCACAGCCAGGTGGCGCCCGTGTGCGCCGGGATCGGCGGGGATGTCCGCGTCGCGTATCTCCAGCTCCCGGGCGGCGCCCTTCCCGTGTCGCTGTCGGATGCGGTGCGGACGCTGCAGGCACGAGGTCTCATCGCGGCGGCCGTCGCGGTGGGCGCGTGCGTCGAGGGTGACGCCGCAGCGGTGTCGATTCCGTCGGCGCTTGCATGGGCGGCTGCAGAGACATTCGACGCGGTCGTCTGCTCGGTCGGCCCGGGCATCGTCGGGACCGGGTCGTCGTTCGGACACGGTGGTGTCGCCGCGGCCGAGGCCGCGAACGCCGCGTCGGCGCTCGGCGGCTCGCCGATCGTGGCCGTCCGAGCCTCGGAAGCGGATGCGCGGAAACGGCACCGTGGCGTCTCGCATCACACGAGCGCCGTCCTCGCGCTGTGCCTTGGCGAGGTCTCGGTCGCGTGGCCTGCAAACCGGCCGGTCCCGGACCTGTTGGTCGCAGAGCAGGGCGGAACCGAGGTCGACGTGAGCGGCTGGCGCGACGCGTGCGAGGGGCTCGAGTTGTCTCACATGGGCCGCGGGCCTGGGGAGGAGGCACTGTTCTTCGAAGCGGCCTTCGCCGCGGGGCGCCTCGCGCGAAGCCGGCTCTGAGGTGGAGGAGCGCCGGCTCGGACCCGTCGTCGGGCTCGGGACCTGGAACACGTTTGGCGGGGACGAGGCGCTTGCCCGTTCGGTCGTCCACGCCGCGCTCGAGTCCGGGTCGCGGTTGTTCGACTCGTCGCCGATGTACGGCGGCGTGGAAGCGGTGCTCGGCGCAACGCTATCCGGTCGGCGCGAGGGGACGCGGGTTGCGACGAAGATCTGGACCTCCTCCGTCGACGAAGGGCGAGAACAGTTCCGCCGCCAGCTCCAGTGGTTCGGGCGCGTCGAGATCGAGCAGGTCCACAACCTCGTGGCGTGGCGGGGCCACCTTCCGTGGCTCGAGCGGGAGCGCGCCGAGGGCAGGGTCGACCTCCTCGGTGCCACGCACTACGCGCCGGGAGCGTTCGGCGAGCTCGCCGAAGCCTTACGGGCAGGACGTTTCGACACGGTCCAGGTGCC
>JBASRJ010000204.1:0-7556 GCA_049273785.1 Gaiellaceae bacterium
GCACGGAGCCGTCAGCCCCCGTTGTCGGCCGAAGCCGACTTCAGGCTTCGCGAGAGCGGATCGTCACCCGTCAGCGCGCGGTACGCGACGGGGATCTGGCGTCTGCGCGTGACACCGAGCTTCTGACGCAGCACGTCGGAGTGCGCCTTCGCTGTCCGAGGGGAGATGCCGAGCCGCTCGCCTACCTCGTCGTTCGAGCAGCCGGCGGCGATCAGTTCGATGACCTGGACCTGCCGCTCCGTGAAGCTCGGAATCGATGCTCGCAAAGCTTCGTACATGGCGCCGGAAGCTAGTACCGGCACCTCGCTACCGCCATTGACCGAAAGGTGTATTTCTCTCGGCTACCCCGAGCGAAACCCGCGGATAGCGGGCCGACGATCCCTTAACCCGGCGCTACTTCTTGCCCGCGCGCTTCTCGCTCCGCTTCTCCTTGAGCGTCTTCTGCGCCTGCTTCTTCTGCAGCTTCTTGGGCTTCGAGGCACCCTTCATCATTCACCTCCCGGCGGTCGCGCGATCCGACGTCAGCCTACCGGCCCCGGAGGTCGACACCAAGGTACTCCGGACTTCTGCCTGAGTCGTCGAGCGGGTTGTGACGTGCCGCTGGAAACGCGGGACACCGACCTAGACTCGGGCGATGGGCGTCTGCGGGACGTGCGGGGTTGAGAACTCTTCGTGACCGCGGCGATCAACTCGGTCGACGCGGAGGAGCAGCTTCGGCCTGGACGGCTTCAGCGAGGGCGCCCTTGCTCTGTGCGGTTGCGGGAGGCCGGCCGCGCAGAGCCCGCTCGATCCACAGTTCCTGCCCTACGTGCCGGTCGAGACGATCGTCTGAGTCGAAAGCGCTCCCGACCAGGGCGCGGCGTGGTGGCTACCGTGGAGACGCGGAGCCAGGGCCGGGAGTTTGCCTCTCCCCGACTCCCAATGCGCGTCTCGGCGTAGCCGTCGTCGCGCGCGGACCCTGGCTTCGCACCTAGTAGACTCGGCCCGGGCCGCGAACTTGCGCGCCGCTAGCTAAAGCGTCGAGCGATCGAGGCCCAAGCGCACGAAGCTCGCCTCGTGCCCACGGCGGTTCGCCTCCGCCAGCTCGTCTTGGTCGAGCGCGCCGATTCTGCGCAACAGATCGAGCTCGTCCCGGAGGTGCGTGTGCATCATCTCCGGGCCGTCCGTGGCGATCGTGAACTGCACTCCGTGCTCCACGAACGTGCGGAACGTGTCTCGCACGGCGTTCTCGTCCGGCAGCGCCTTCGTCAGCAGGTTCGACGTGGGGCAGATCTCCAGCACGATCTCCGCGTCACGCAGCGCTGCCATCAGCCCCGGGTCGCCGGCGGCCAAGATCCCGTGCCCGATCCGGTCCGGGCGTAGCGCCTCGACGACCTCGGCGATCTCCTCGCGGCCGACGTCACCGCCCTCCTCGCCGACGTGGATCGTGACGCCGAGCCCGGCCGCGCGCGCCTCCTCCACCATCGGCGCGACCTGCCGGTAGTCGTAGCGCGCGCCCTCCACGCGCGGGCCGGCGATGTCGACGCCGACGATCCCGCGCGGCGCCCAGTGGATCGCTTTCTCGACGATGACCATGTTCTGTTCGGCGGTGAACGTTCTGTCCATCATCAGGATCAGCCCCGCGCGCACCTGCGGGTACTCGAGCGACGCGCGGTCGAGCCCGCGGATCGCGGCGAGGATGATGTGGTCGAGGTCGCGCTCGCCGCCGCGGTTCCGCTTCATCGGGTTGAAGCGCACCTCGAGCGTCGTGATGCCCTGCGAGCGGTACGCGCCGCCGATCGCAGCGTGCACGGAGCGCTCCACCGCGATCGGGCTCGATTGGATCAGCTCCGTCCAGTGGTAAATCCGATCGAGCGCCTCGAGGCTGTCGACGCCGCGCGGGTCGCTGACGGTGACGAGGCGGTCGAACTCCCAGTAGTCCTTGACAGGGAGCGCGATTCCCTGCTCGTGCGCGAGGCTCCAGAGGATGTCGGAGGCGACCGAGCCGCCGAGGTGCGTGTGCAGCTCGGCGAGTCCCTCCATGGAGTGATTCTAGTTTCTGAGCGGCCCTTTCATGCGGCTTGAAACCTAAAGTGACAGGTGCGACCATCGTGGGTCCGCGGACTGCGGAATCGGGGAGGGGTGATGAGGAGGTTCGTCAAGGGGCTCGTGCTCGCGGTAGCAGCCGTGGCCGCGCTGAGCGCGGTCGGGCTCGCTCAGGGCCGGTTCCAGCGGACGCTCGACACTCTGACGGTCATGCTGACGCCGGCGACCGCCTCGAACGTCGTCGGGACCGAGCACACGGTCACGGCGACGGTTCAGGACGGCTTGTCGAACCCGGTCGACGGAGCCACGGTCACGTTCACAGTTACGGGTGCGAATCCGACGACCGGCACAGCCACGACCGACGCCGGCGGCACGGCCACGTTCACCTACACCGGGAACGCGCCGGGTGACGACACGATCGACGCGCATGCAGACCACGCGGGAGATACGGGCGACGCAACTCCCGTGACGAAGACGTGGACTTCCGGGCTCTCGGTCTCGAAGACGGCGAGCGGCGTGCGATCGGTGGCGACGACATACACCTGGTCGGTCTCGAAGAACACGTCCACACCCTCCCTTTCGTTGCTGCCGGGCCAGAGCGCCGCGGCGAGCTACACGATCAATGCCACCCGAACCCAATCCGCGTCGACCACGACCGACGACGTCAGCGGCTCGATCTCGATCGCCAACGCGTCGAGCGTCGCTCAGCAGGTTGTCGTCGTCGACCAGGTGCGCACGACGGACACAGCCGCGGCGCGAGGAGACCCGTTCTCCACGACGACGACGGTCCCAGCGAACGACTCGGTCACGGTGCCGTACGACATCGTCTTCGCAGAGCCGCCAGCCGACACGGGGAGCTACACGAATCACGTGGACGTCCTCGCCACACAGAGCGGCCCGGTGCTCGCCTCTGCGGACGCCGCGGTTTCCTTCGTCACGAACCAGACGGCCGCTGGCGCAACGGCAGACATCGCGGACGCGACAACATGTCCTGCGGAGTTCACGTGCGGCGATCCACAGAACGTCTCGCCGAGCGGGAACTTCACCGCTGCCTCGTCAGGCCCGGCGCTCGGAACGGCGACCGGGACGACGGCGATCTCCTACACGCGGCTGATCGCCAACAACTCACTGTGCGCCCCGGTCGGGAACGCGACCGAGGATGCGACCTCGAGCAAGAACGTGAACAACACCGCGACGGTCACTCCGGGCGACAACTCCCTGCAGACCGCCCAGGCGTCCGACCAGGTCGCCGTAACCGTGACGGCGGGCCAGTGCCTGACCGCCGCGAAGGACACGTCGACCGCGCTGACGAACAAGCGCACGTTCCAGTACGCCTTGCAGAAGACCGCCGACCAGGCAAGCGTGACGGTCGCGACCGGACTGCTGCCCTCGACGGCGAGCTACAAGCTGGTTGCGACGCGAACGGTCGGCTCCACGTCGGCCCGCGTCGCGGGGAAGATCACCGTCACGAACAACAGCGCGTCGGCGACGTCGAGCCTGACGATCGTGGACACGGTCTCGTGCCCGGGCAGTGCGGGCGGCACGCAGACGATCACGCCAGCCGCTGCGCTCGGCACAGGGCAGACGCAAAGCTATGCATACGACATCACGTTCGTGCCAGGCACGACGAGCAGGACTCAGACGACGGACTGCACGAACTCCGTCGACGTCAGCTCGACCGGAAACACGGCGACCGCGACCATTCACTTCGCGCTCCCGGCTCAGAACGCCGTCAATCCGACGGCGACCATCACCGACACGGTCACGCAGTGCCCGGCCGGCCTCGCGTGCACACCGGGCCCCTCGGTCAAGGTCACGGACTCCGACGCGCCGCAGACGTCCCACGTGCTCGTCACCATCCGGAACAACTCGTTCTGCGGCCAGGGAACAATCGTGAACCAGGCCCGGCTCGTCGACTCGGCGGGGACCGCGTATCCGCCACAGTCAGCGTCCGTGACGGCGATCGGTAGCTGCGCGACGGCCGGTGCGGATCTCGCGCTCGCGAAGACGGGGCCGGACGCCGCGAAGGTTGGCTCGACGTTCGCGTGGGACATGAGCGTGGCGAACTTCGGTCCGAGTGCCGCGACGAACGTCGTCGTCACCGACAGCCTTCCTGCCGGCACGACGTTCGTCTCGGCGACGCCTAGCCAGGGGACGTGCTCGGGTTCGGCGACCGTGACGTGCTCGCTCGGCCGGCTCGCCTTCGCCGCAGCCGCGACCGTAACGATCAAGGTGTCCGCTAACCGTGCCGGCGACGTGACGAACACGGCGTCGGTCGCCGCGACCGAACAGGACCCGTTTCCGAGCAACAACACGGCGAGCTCGACCGTCACCGTGGTATCCGGATCCGGACCGGGCCCCGGGCCCGGTCCTGGTCCAGGCCCCGGGCCCGGCCCCGGCCCAGGGCCAGGACCGCCTTCCGAGTGCCAGCTGAAGGTGACGGCGCCGGGCTTCTACGTCGGCATCCGCACGACGGTGACCGTGACCGCGACGCACAGCGACGGGGCGCCGGTCGCGGGCTCGGCGATCAAGCTCACCGGAACCGGTGGGATCCACGACCAGTCGAAGACGAGCGACTCGGAGGGGAAAGCGTCGTTCACCGTTCACCCCACCAAGGCGGGTGCGAAGTTCACCGTCTCGGGTGAGGGCTGCGGTCCGAGGACGTTCCGCTCGCGCCCGAGCCTGGACTGCTCTGGTATCGGCGTGACTCCGAAGAGTCTCGTCACGTGGCAGTGGACGATGATGACGATCACGTTGCGGCTCCTCGGTCAGCCCGTGACGAACGTCAAGGTCGTCGTGACCGGCGCGGGTATCAACGCGTCCGGGATCACGAACGACGCGGGCCGTGTGCTGCTGAAGGTGATCGCGAGGAAGCGGGGGATCTTCAAGATCAGCGTCCCGGGCGCGCTCGCCTGCTCGAAACAGTCAGGCGCGGCGCCTCGACGCTAGGTTAGGGGCTGCTCCGGTCGACGATCCGGTGATCGTCGACGCGGACGTCCACTGTGAACGTCCTCGTCGGGCCGGGGCGGCGCACCCGGCACGTGTAGTCCCAGTACCCGCGCTTCTCCTGGCACGACGCGCGCGCGTCTGGGCCGTACGGCTTCACTATCTGCGCCGCCGTGCGCTCCGCGCTGAGCCTTCCCGTGTCCGACTCGACAGTCGCCGCGAAGGCGACGAGAGCGACTGCCAGGACGCCGGCGAGGATCCGACCGATCACTCCCCGAGTCTAGGGTGACGACTCCCTGACCGTATCCTCCGACGATGAAGGTCGGGATCGTCGTTCCCTATTCCTGGTCGTTCTGGGGCGCCGTGGTCGAGCACGCGGAGCTCCAGGCGGCCGCGCTGCAACGCCTCGGCGTCGAGACCCGCACGATCATGGGCAACGATCCGCCCGGGAGCTTCACGCGCGTCCTCCATCCGCGGCTCGGCCGACACGGGCACCCGCCGCCGGACGTGATCCCTGTCGGACGTTCGGTGATCGTGCCGGCGAACGGCTCCTTGCCGAACATCGTCCTCTCACCGCGATCGGTGGGGAACATCCGCCGCGCCCTCGAGCGCGAATGCTTCGATGTGCTGCACCTGCACGAGCCGATGACGCCGGCGATCTGCATCGCGACACTCGCGCTCGCACGCGTGCCGATGGTGGCGACGTTCCATGCGAACGGAGACCTCGGCTGGATGAAGGCCGGCATGCCGCTCTGGGGGTTCTTGATCGACCGGTTGGACGCGCGCATCGCCGTCTCGCCGCACGCGCGCGCCACTGCGGAGCGATGGCTGCCCGGGGAATACCAGGTCGTGCCGAACGGCGTTCTGATCCCCGACCGCGCGGATGCAGGCGGCCGCCAGGATCGGATCCTGTTCGTCGGGCGACAGGAGCCGCGCAAGGGACTGTACGTGCTGCTGCGCGCCTGGCCGGAGATTCGGCGTCGCAGCGGCGCTCGGCTGCGGATCGCCGGGGCGGATCCCCTGGCGTTACGGCTTCTGCTCACGCGCGAGCATGTTTCCGACGAGGGAATCGACATCCTCGGCTTCCTTCCCCAGGAGGACCTGACGGCGGAGCTGCTCGCCGCGAAGCTGCTGGTTGCCCCGTCGCTCGGCGGCGAAAGCTTCGGGATGGTGCTCACGCGTGCATTCGCCTCCGCCACGCCGGTCGTTGCGTCGGACATTCCCGGGTACCGTGAGGTCATGACGCCTGAGGCGGGCGTGGCGTTTCCGGCGGGCGACGAGCGCGCGCTCGCGGACGCCGTCGTGGCGTTGCTCGAGGACGAGCCGCGCCGCCAGGCGCTCGGAGAAGGCGCCCGGCGCCTCGCCGTCGAGCGGTATTCCTGGGACGACATCGCGCGGCGGCTCCTGGAGATCTACGAGCGGGCGGCTGCGTGAAAGCGATCCTGCGCAGCGTCTGGGTGCGCGCCGCAATCGTGCTCGCCGCGCTCGGCGGCGTCGTCGCGCTCCTCTGGTGGCGCGGCCCGGCATGGAGCGCCGTTGCAACGGCGTTCACGACCGTCGAGCTGCGATGGGTGTTGGCGGCGGTGGGTCTGAACCTGCTGTCGGTGCTCGTGCGCGCGGTCGCGTGGCGCACGGTGATCGTGCAGGCGATGCCGGCGCCGCACCCGAGCTTCCCGCTCGTCTTCTCGGCGTTCTCGATCGGCTTGTTCGCAAACGCCGTGCTGCCCGGGCGCATCGGCGAACTGGCGCGCGTCGCCGTGCTGACGCGCAAGCTCCCGGAGCGGGAGGGAGCGTGGGCGACGCTGCTCGGGACCGTGTTCGCGCACCGCGTCTTCGATCTCATCGCGGTGATCGCGCTGGTCGGGTACGTCGTCTCGACGACCCACATTCCGGATTGGGCGGTGACGAGCCTGCTCGTCGTCGTCGGCAGCGGAGTGGTGTTGTTCTCGGTGGCGGTGATGAGCGCACGCCAGCACTCTGTCTCGGACCTCGGTGGCCTCGGCTCGGCCCGCAAGCTCGTGCGGCTGGCACGTCATGGCCTCGGCGTGATGCGCAAGCCCGGCGCGGCCGCCCTCGCGTGCTTCTTCCAGCTGCTCGGCTGGATGTGCCAGCTGTTCGCCGTCTGGACGTCGATGCGTGCGTTCCACATCGACAAGCCGCTCCCTGCGGCGGGGCTCGTCCTCGTGCTGATGAACGTCGCGACGGTCTTCCCGCTCTGGCCGGGAAACGTCGGGCTCGTGCAGGCGGCGATCTCGATCCCGCTCAACCAGTACTACAACGTCGCGCGTGCGACGGGCGTCGCGTTCGGATTCGGGCTGCAAGCGATCGAGGCGTCGGTCGGAGTCGGCGTCGGGCTGATCTTCCTCGCGCGCGAGGGCCTGTCGTTCGCAATGCTGCGCGTGATGCCGGACGCGTCGCAGGCGGAGATTCCGGCGTCGCGGCGGGAGCCGGCGGAGGCCGCCGATGCGGAGCGCCCGCGCGCTCGCATGTCCGGCTAGCCTCAAGGGTGTCCTGTCGGCTCGGGAGGCCGCGTCGGCGCTGGCGAAGGGCATGCGCGAGTGGGCCGATGCGGACGAGCTGCCGGT
>JBASRJ010000053.1:0-4386 GCA_049273785.1 Gaiellaceae bacterium
GACTAGAGGAGATGGTCCGAGCAGTCGCCGACCGAGCGTTCTTGCCGACGAGGAACGCCCTCGAGGAGATCGGCGACATGATGATCCTCACGGGCAAGACGATCGTCTCCGCGATCCGTCCGCCGTATCCCTATGGCGGCGAGTTCGTCTCGCAGTTCTTGTTCGCGTTGAAGCTGTGCTGGTTCCCGCTGCTCGTCTCGACGGTCGCGTTCGGCTACGGCGCGCCCGGGCTGCAGGCGGCGAACTTCCTCGTGCTGTTCGGGGCGATCGACCGTCTCGGCGGCTTCTTCGTGCTCGCCTCGATCCGCGAGTTCGCGCCGTTCGTGACCGCGATCGTGCTGGCCGGCGTCGCCGGCACGGCGATCACGTCCGATCTCGGGGCGCGCAAGATCCGCGAGGAGCTGGACGCGCTGCAGGTGCTGGGCGTCGACCCGGTCAAGAACCTCGTCGTGCCGCGGTTCCTCGCGCTGATGCTCGTGACCGGCCTGTTCGACATCTACGCGCTGCTGTTCGGCGTCTTCGGCGGCGTCGTCGCGACGCTCGTCAACGGGGCGCCGCTCGGGCCGTTCTTCGCGACCTTCCTGACGAACGCCTCGACGACCGACCTGTGGGGGTCGGTGCTGAAGACGACGCTGTTCGGGGCGATCATCGCGATCGTCTGCTGTTACAAGGGGATGACGGCCTCCGGCGGGGCCGAGGGGGTGGGCCGCGCGGTCAACCAGGCGGTCGTGATCGCGTTCATGGGCGTCTTCGCGTTCAACTACGTGTTCACGCAGACGCTGCTGGCCACGCATCCGGAGATCAACATCATCCGCTGATGGGCGCGGGAGCCGACAGGAGGGCACAGTGAGCCGCTCGGAATCCGAGAGGGAACGCTTCGAGGAGGAACTCGAGACGTACGAGGACGTCCCGCCGCCCGCGCCGCCCGCGAGCCCTCCGGCGCCGCCGTCGGCGGACGGCTCGGACGGCGGGGCGCCCGAGGAGGACGAGTTCCGCTTCCACAGCGAGGAGCGCCACGCCGTCGAGGGCGTCCAGGACGCGATCGAATTCATCGACGTCCACAAGGCGTTCGGCCGCAACCGCGTGCTGCGCGGGCTCAACCTCGGCATCCCCGAGGGCAACATCTCGATGATCCTCGGCCCGTCGGGCACGGGCAAGTCGGTCTGCATCAAGCACATGGTCGGGCTGCTGTATCCCGACGGCGGGGACATCCTCGTGCACGGCGAGTCGGTGCCCGGGATGACGGACGACCGCCTGTTCGAGATGCGCAAGAAGTTCGGCGTGCTGTTCCAGGACGGCGCGCTGTTCGGCTCGATGAACCTCTACGACAACACGGCGTTCCCGCTGCGCCAGCACACCGACAAGGGCGAGGACGAGATCGCCGAGATCGTCAACCGCCGCCTGCAGGAGGTCGGCCTCGGCGACTCGGGCGAGAAGATGCCGAACGAGCTGTCGGGCGGCATGCGCAAGCGCGCCGGCTTCGCGCGCGCGCTCGTGCTGGACCCGGAGATCGTGCTGTTCGACGAGCCCGACTCCGGCCTCGACCCGGTGCGCACGGCGCTGCTGTGCGAGCTGATCAAGGAGGTGCACGCGGAGAACGGCGGCACCTACGTCGTCATCACGCACGACATCATGAGCGCCCGCCGCGTCGCCGAGTTCATCGCGGTGCTGTGGCGCGGGCGGATCGTCGAGTCGGGCCCCGCCCAGGAGCTCTTCAACTCCGGCAACGCGTTCGTGCGGCAGTTCCTCACAGGGGAGTCCGACGGCCCGCTCGGGATGGAGTGAGAGCTCGATGACGCTCGCCCGCGGCGCCGTCCTCGGCGCCTTGATCGCCGTGGTCGCCGTGCTGGCGATCCTCGTGCTGTCGAGCGGCGGCGGCGAGCAGTACCGGCTGGTCTTCCAGAACGCCGGGCAGCTCGTGCGCGGCGACGACGTGCAGATCGGCGGGCGGCGGGTCGGCAACGTCGACGACATCCTGCTGACGGACGACAACCAGGCGGAGGTCCGCATCACCGTCGAGTCGCCGTACGCGCCGCTGCACGCGGGGACGACGGCGACGATCCGCCTGACGTCGCTCTCCGGCGTCGCGAACCGCTACGTCGCGCTCGCGCCCGGGCCGAACAGCGGGCGTGAGCTGGCGCCCGGGTCGACGCTCGGCGTCGAGCAGACGACCTCGGTCGTCGACCTCGACCAGCTCTTCAACACGCTCGACGAGAAGACGCGCAAGGGCCTGCAGGACGTGCTTCAGGGCTCGGCGACGCAGTACGCGGGCAAGGGCGCCGAGGTCAACCGGTCCGCCAGGTACTTCAACCCGCTGCTGTCGACGACCGACCAGCTCGTCAAGGAGCTGACGCGCGACCAGGCGATGCTGGAGCAGGCGATCGTCGCGGGCGCGAGCGTCACCCACGCGGTCGCGGCGAAGAGCGACGCGTTCACGTCGCTGGTGACCAACCTCAACGGGATGATGGGCGCGATCGCGGCCGAGAACGAGTCGCTCTCGGACGGGCTCGCAGCGCTGCCCGGCACGCTGCGCGAGGGCAGCTCGCTGTTCGTCGACCTGCGCTCGACGTTCGACGCGCTCGATCCGCTGGTGGCGGCCTCGAGCGTCGCGGCGAGAGACCTGCCGCGCTTCTTCCGCGAGCTGCGGCCGGTCACGGACGCCGCTCGGCCGACGTTCGAGAGCTTCAGCAAGCTCGTCAGCCAGCCGGGCACGTTCAACGACGCGACCGACGCGTTCCGCGCGCTGCCGCGCCTGCAGCAGATCGGCACCCCGACGTTCCGCCGCGCGATCCGGGCGATGCGCAGAGGCCAGCCGGTGATCGACTTCCTGCGGCCCTACTCGCCCGACCTCGTCGGCTGGTTCCGCGACTTCGGCCAGGGGGCCGCCAACTACGACGCCAACGGCCACTACGCCCGCACGATGCCGATCTTCGGGATCTTCCAGTTCCAGGACAACGGCGACGGCACCTCGGAGCTGAACCCGATCCCGCCGGACCAGCGGCTCGAAGACCTTCCCCACGGCTACAACCGCCGCTGCCCCGGCGCCGCCAGCCAGCCCCGCCCCGACGGCTCGAACCCGTTCGCGCCCGACGGCTTCGACTGCGACCCGGGCCACGTCCTCCCCGGACCATGACGAGCGCCTCCGCAGCCACGAAGCGCTGGATCGCGGTCGGCGGGCTCGCGCTGACGATCCTGCTCGTCGTCGTGCTGGGGCTCGGCGCCTCGGGCGACGGGGGCGACAGCTACCGCGTGCGCGCGATCTTCGACACCGCCAGCTTCCTCGTCCCCGGCGAGGACGTGAAGGTCGCCGGCGTGAAGGTCGGCGCGATCGAGTCGCTCGAGGTCACGAAGGCCCACAAGGCGGCGATCGTCCTGAACATCACCGACCCGGCCTTCCAGGACTTCAAGCGCGACGCCTCCTGCACGATCCGGCTGCAGTCGCTGATCGGCGAGAAGTACATCTCCTGCAAGCCGACGCAGCCGAAGCCGTCGGACGCGCCCGCGGTCCCCTCGCTGCACCGGATCCGCGACGGCGAGCACGAGGGCGAGTACCTGCTGCCGGTCGAGAACACCTCCTCGCCGGTCGACGTCGACCTGCTGAACAACATCATGCGCGCGCCGCAGCGCCAGCGCTTCGCGATCATCCTCAACGAGCTCGGCGTCGGGCTGGCGGGCAACGGCGAGGAGCTGCGTCGGGTCGTCAGACGCGCGAACCCGGCGTTCAAGGAGTTCGATCGCGTGCTGGCGATCCTCGCCGGCCAGAACCGCGTGCTCGCCGACCTCGCGCGCGACTCCGACCGGGCGCTGGCGTCGGTCGGCAGAGAGGCGGACAGCATCGCCCGCTTCGTCGACACCGCCGGCAGAACGGCCACGGCGACGGCGGAGCGCGGCGAGGACCTCGAGGCGAGCTTCGCGAGATTCCCGCGCTTCCTGGAGGAGCTGCGGCCGACCGTGCGGCGCCTGGGCGAGCTGGCCGAGGCCGCCACGCCGGTCATGGTGGACCTGCGCGCGGTCGCGCCGCAGGTGAGCCAGCTGTTCAGATCGCTGGGGACCTTCGCGACGGCCTCGCGGCCGACGATCCGCACGCTCGGCGACGCGGCCGACGTCGCGCGCCGCGCGCTCCTCAACTCCGACTCGGTGATCAGAGACATCGACGCGCTCGGCCGCACGACGAAGCCGTTCGCACGCAGCGCGGCGCGGGGCCTGAGGGACTTGCAGAGCCAGTTCGGGATCGAGCGGCTGCTCGACGTGATCCTGTTCACGACGCTGGCGGCGAACGGGTTCGACGACGTGAGCCACTACCTGCGGTCGATGGTGGTTGTCACCAACTGCCTCGAGTACGAGACGAGGCAGCCCTCCGGCTCGACCTGCAGCTCGACGTTCGAC
>JBASRJ010000054.1:0-11769 GCA_049273785.1 Gaiellaceae bacterium
GTTCGAGCGGGCGGAACGCGGCGAACGACTCGTGTTCGCACCCGTGCAGGACGGCGGAGAGTGGGTCTTCTCGGACGAGTGGCTGGACGGGGTTCGCGTCGACCTCGAGCGGCGCCTCGACGCGGCCGACCCACTCGATCCCGGGGTCCCCGCGCCGAGCGAGCCGTGGGCCGACACCGTCATCCCGAGGCTGGGTCTCGAGCGCCGCGGCCCGAAGCTGTACCGCCCCGGCGCTGCGGGCACGCTCGGCCTGCGCGAGCGCGAGGCAGCCGACCTCGAGGCGCAGCTCGGCCTCGAGCCGATCAAGGTCCAGGACGGGCAGCTCGCTCGGTTCCTCGAGGAGCAGGGCCGGCTCATACGCGTTGGCGACGGCTACGCCGTATCGCCGTCGGCGTACGACCGCGCGCGAGAAGCGCTCGTGTCCGAGCTGGAAGGGGCGGGCCGAATCACGCTCGCGCGGTTCCGCGACCTCCTCGGCATCTCCCGGAAGCCGGCGCAGCTCCTGCTGGAGCGGTTCGACGCCGACGGTGTCACGCGACGCGTCGGTGACGAGCGCGTGTTGAGGCGCAGCACCGTACGATCCGGCGAATGACGGACAGGGACAGCCCCGAAGCTCTCCGCGAGACGATCGAGCGCTACAACGACGCGTGGAACCGGCACGACGTCGACGCGATCGTCTCGATGCACGCGCCCGACTTCGTCTTCCACAACTGGACCGCGAACGAGCGCGTCGAGGGGGACGCCGTCCGCGAGCATCTCGAACGCATCTTCCGCAACACGCCGACCCTGCGCTTCACCGGCCGTCAGCTGTACGCGCGGGACGGGCTCGTCGTCAGCGAATGGACGGCTCGCGCGGAACGCGACGGTCAGCAGCTCGAATGGGACGGCGTCGACGTGTTTCCGTTCGAGGACGGCCTGATCAAGCGCAAGGACGTCTACTCGTCCTCGCACGCCGCACGCGTCCTAGGCGACTAGCGAACGCCGAAGTCCGGATCGCTCACAACTCGGCCACGGCGTCGCCGACGGCGATGTCACCGCCGGTCACGACGTCCGCGTTCAGTCCTGCGCGATGAACGAGCCCGTTGAGGATGCCGGGCTTCGTCATCGACTGCAGGTGCGCGCACGGTTCGCAGAGCTCGACGCCGACGCATTCGACGTCGCCGATGCGGAACCGCTTTCCGACCAGCGAGTTCACGTCGATCCCGCGCGTGACGACGTTCCGGCGTGTTTCGGCGGCGGCGAGCGAGATGCCTGTTTCCTGCACGAACGCCTCGAGCCCCTCGGCCGCGATGAGCGTCACCGCGCGGCCGGGCGGCGCGTCGCCGTCCTCGTAGAAGTAGCGGTTGCCCACGAGACCACCGCCCGCGACAGCACGCGCGAGCGGGACGCTCTGCGGCACCTCACCGTGCGTCTCCGTGAGGAAGATCCCTTCGACGCGTCCGTCGGACATGGCCAAACCCTAGCGACCGAACCCGCCGCCGCCCGGCGTCTCGATCGTGATCACGTCGCCGGCCGCCAGATCGAGCGTCACCTTGCCGGGGAGCGGCCGGCCGTTGAGCAGGTTACGGCCGGACGCCCCTGACGCTCCGCCCCGTTCTCCCTGCGGCGCATGGCGTCGGCGCTCGGAGATGATCGAGAGGCGGCACGGTTCGAGGACGCGCAGCTCGCGCACGACGCCGTCACCGCCGCGATGGCGCCCAGCGCCGCCGGAGCCGGTCCGCAAGCCGTAACGCTCGACGCGTAGCGGGTACTGGAGCTCCAGCGCTTCCACCGGGGTCGACAGCGTGTTCGACATCGCGACGTGGACGCCGCTCGGCCCGTCGGCGTCCGGACAAGCGCCCTGACCGCCGCCGATCGTCTCGTAGTACGTGAACCGCTCGTTGCCGAGCGTGACGTTGTTCATCGTTCCCTGTCCTTGCGCGGGCACGTCGATCGCGCCGCCGAACGCGCGCATGACGACGTCCACGATTCGCGACGACGTTTCGACGTTTCCCGCTGCGACGGCGGCGGGCGGCCGCGCGTTGACGAGGCACCCCTCGGGCGCCCGGACCGCGACGGGCGCGAACGCGCCGCCGGATGCCGGGAGGTCCGCGTCGACGAGCGCGCGCACGACGAAGTAACACGCCGAGCGCGCGACCGCGAGCGGACAGTTCAGGTTGCCCTCGTGCTGCGGCGCGGTACCCGCGAAGTCGACGTTGATCGCGTCTCCGTCGATCGTCACGGCGACCCGCAGCTCGAGGTCCTCAGCCTGCGCTTCGAGCACGTCAGTCGCCTCGTACCGCCCGTCCGGAAGCGCTGCGATCCCCGCACGCATGCGCCGCTCGGAGTACGAGAACAGCTCGTCCATCGCCGCGATGACACGGTCAGGGCCGCGCCGCTCGCACAACTCCGCCACGCGCCGGTCCGCAAGACCGTGCGCGGCGAGCTGGGCGCGAAGGTCGCCGCGGCGCTCCTCCGGGTTGCGCATCTGCGCGACGAGCCCGTCGAGCGCCTCCTCGTCGAGCCGCGTCGGCGGGATGACGACGCCCTCCTCCTTGAGCGTGCGCGAATCCGCAGGCATCGACCCGGGCTCGGCCCCGCCGACATCGGCGTGGTGGGCGCGCGTGACGGCGAAGCCGACCGCTGTCCGCGACACGAGCGTGATGTCCGGCAGATGCGTGCCGCCGGTGTACGGGTCGTTGAGGATCCAGACGTCGTCACGCGCGGGCTCGTGCCGCATCACCGCGGCCACCGCGTCGGGCATCGCACCGAGGTGCACGGGAATGTGCTCGGCCTGGGCGATCATCCGCCCGCGCGCGTCGAAGAGGGCCGTCGAGCAGTCGCGCCGCTCCTTGATGTTCGCGGAGAACGCGGAGCGAACGAGGACCGCACCCATCTCCTCCGCGATCGCACGCAGCAGCGAGCCGACGATCTGCAGTTCGACGTTCACCGCTTGGTGAGGATCATCGTTCCGTGGGCGTCGGTCGCACCCGACCAGCTCGCGGGGACCCAGACAGTTGCTCCGGGGAGCTTCACGACCTCGGGGCCCTTCACAACCGCCTGGTGGTCCGACTGGAGCTCGAGCACGGGACCGCGTCGGATCTCGGCGGTGCGGACTGCGACGAGCTCGATCTCGCGGTCATGGTCGGCGAAGCCGTACAGCTCCTCGTGCGCGCGGTGGAACGCGGACGCGAGCTCGTCCTCGAGCGGCAGCGTCAGCTCGAACGACTGCCCTCGGTAACGGAGGTCTGCCTCCCCGTCCCGCGGCAGCTCGACTGCGTCGCGCAGCGGCACGACGTACGAACGCACGACGTCACGCCGCTCGTCCGACGCGACGAGGCCGAGCGCCGAAAGGACGCCGGCGGCCTCGGGGACGATCACCGTCGTCGCCCCGAGTTCGTCTGCCAGCTCGCATGCGTGCAAGGGGCCGGCTCCGCCGAAGGCGACAAGCGCAAATCGCGCCGGATCGTGGCCGCGCTCGACCGAGACCACGCGAAGCGCGCGCAGCATCTCCGCGTTGACGACGTCGACGACCGCGGCAGGGTCGACGCCGTCGAGCGCGCGCTCTGCCGCGGCCCGGTCGAGCACGACTCCGCCTGCGAGCTGTTCGGGAAGGCGGCCGAGCAGCAGGTTCGCATCGGTCACGGTCCCTTGCGTTCCGCCCCGGCCATAGCACGCCGGCCCGGGATCTGCGCCCGCGCTCTGCGGCCCGACGCGAAGCGCGCCGCCGCGGTCGCGCCAGACCAGCGAGCCCCCGCCAGCGCCGACGGTGTGGATGTCCACGCTCGGCAGCCGGATGGGGAGTCCCCCGATCCGCCGCTCGCTCGTCCGCTCCGCCGCGCCGCCGGCGATCACGCAGACGTCCGTGGACGTTCCGCCCATGTCGAGTCCGATCGCGTCCTCGAAGCCCGCGAGCGCGGCGAGCTTCGCGGCTCCGACCGCACCCGCCGCAGCACCGGAGACGAGGATCGTCGCGGGATGCGCCGCCGCCTGGCGTGGCGTCGCCACGCCACCTGACGAGCGCATCACGAGCGGCTCGGGCAGACCGGCGGCGACGCACGCGTCCGCCAGAGCCGAGAGGTACCGCCCGGCCACCGGCCCGAGGTACGCGTCCGCGGCGGTCGTGGACGCGCGCTCGTACTCGCGGAACTCGGGCGCCACCTCGTGCGACGCGACGACGTGCACGTCGGGAAGGCGGCGGCGCAATTCGTCCGCAACTGCGTGCTCGTGCGCGGGATGGCGGTCCGCATGCAGGAGGCAAACGGCGACCGCCTCGGCGTCGATCTCCGGCAGCGCGTCGAGGGCGAGTGGCTCGAGCTCGCCGTCCGTGCCCATCCGTCCGGGCACGCCAAAGCAGCGCTCGAGCGGAACGAGCGGCTCCGGGTGTGCGGCACACAGCCGGTAGAGATGCGCGCGGGTCTGCCTGCGCAGGTGCAGCAGGTGATCGAAGCCGGCGTTGGTGACGAACGCGGTGCGCGCCCCCTTCCGCTCCAGCAAGGCGTTCGTCGCGACGGTCGTTCCGTGCGCGAACCGCTCCACGTTGCTCGCGCCGACCGCCCGTGCGACGGCGACGACGGATTCCTCCTGCCGCGGCGCCGTCAGCACCTTGGCGGTGGCCACGCGCCCCTCGTCGAGCAGCACCGCGTCCGTGAAGGTTCCGCCAACGTCGACGCCGAGGATGGCCATTCGGGAAGACTGACAGCGTGAACGTCCGCGGACTCCTGTTCGACTTCGACGGCCTCCTGGTCGACACCGAGAGCCCTGCCCGGCTCGTCTGGGAGGAGCTCTACCGGGAGCACGGGCACGAACTGCCGCTCGACAGCTGGGCGACGCTCGTCGGCACGATCGAGGGCCCGTTCGATCCGATGGGCCATCTGGAGGAACTCGTGGGGACGCCGCTGAACCGCGAGGCGTTGACGTCGCGGCGCCGCGAGCGTGAGTTCGCGCTGATCGACCTCCAGACGCTTCGACCGGGCGTCGAGGAGTACCTAGAGGAGGCGGAGCGTCGCGGTCTGCTCACTGCGGTCGTGTCCAGCAGCACGAACGGCTGGATCGAGCCGATCCTCCAGCGGCTCGGCCACTTCGACCGCTGGCGGGCGATCGTGGCCGCAAACGGCGACGCGGCACGCGCGAAGCCGCGACCCGACCTGTATCTGGATGCGCTCGAGCGACTGGGACTACGCGCAGGCGAGGCGATCGCGTTCGAGGACTCACCGAACGGGATCCGCGCGGCGAAGGCCGCCGGGCTCGTGTGCGTCGCCGTCCCGAATCCGGTGACGGCGACGCTCGCGTTCGACGAGGCCGATCTCGTCCTGGAGTCGTTCGCTGACGTCTCGCTCGAGCAGCTCCTCCAACGCCTGTGAGGGTCGTTGCAGTTATGTGACCATTCCGACAGTCGAGGAGACTGACGACTCATGGAAGTCCCGGACATCCAGTACACGCGAAGTGGCGACGTCGCGATCGCCTATCAGGTGGTGGGCAACGGCCCAGTCGACGTGGTCTGGTTTCGCGGCATGGCCGGCGACCTATTGTCCACCTGGGATCAGCCCTTGATCGTGCGGCACGCCGTCGGGTTGGCCGGGTTCTCGCGCCTGCTGATGTTCGACAAGCGTGGCACCGGCCTTTCCGACCGCGTTCGTGAGGCTCCGACACTCGAGACGCGGATGGATGACGTGCGGGCTGTGATGGATGCGGCCGATTCGGAGCGCGCGGTGCTGTGGACCGCGCACGAAGGCTCCCGGACCGCGCTCTTGTTTGCAGCCACGTACCCGGAGCGCACGGCCGGGCTCGCCCTGCTCGAACCGTCCGTCCGCGGAACGGGAAGCTCGGACTATCCGTGGGCTCCTAGCGAAGAGGAGTGGCGTCGGCGTCTCGCTTCGGTGCGGGACGGGTGGGGACAGCGCGAATTCTTCGCCGAGTTGTTGCGCGAGTGGGCCCCCAGCGTGGCCCACGACGACGCCTTCAAGCACTGGTTTACCGGACATATGCGCCGAAGCCTCAGCCCGGGCGCAGCGCTCTCGTTTTTCCGGACGATGAAGGATGCGGACGTGAGCGACGTCCTGGCGTCGGTGGGCGTGCCAACGCTCATCCTCTGCAAACCGACGCAACGTGCCGAGGCGGACTACGTCGCGGCGCGGATCCCCGGGAGCGAAATCGCCGAGCTGCCCGGGTTGCGCGGGCTCTTCACGTGGGTCGATGGCGAGGTCGAGGAACAGACGATGCGCGAGACCGAGCGGTTCGTTGCGCGCATCGGCAGGCCGAAGGAGCCAGATCGAGTACTCGCAACGGTTCTGTTCACCGACATTGTCGGCTCCACGCAACGTTCGGCTGAGCTCGGGAACGCGGCGTGGCGTGCGCTTCTCGAGCGACATCATGCTCTCGTTCGCCGCCGCCTGGGGCAGTTCGAGGGGGCGGAGATCGACACTGCGGGCGATGGATTTTTCGCTGCTTTCGACGGCCCCCGGAGGGCGATCGAGTGTGCGCGCACACTGGTACAGGACGTGCGCTCGCTCGGGCTCGAGATTCGTGCCGGTCTTCACACCGGGGAGTGCGAGCTGATGGGAAAGAAGCCGAGCGGAATCGCCGTTCCGATCGGAGCCCGCGTTGCAGCCGAGGCACAGCCCGGCGAGGTTCTCGTCTCGAGCACCGTCAAGGATCTCGTCGCAGGCTCGGAGATCACGTTCGAGGACCGGGGCCTCCACGAGCTAAAAGGGGTCGGAGAGTGGCGGCTCTACGCCGTCGGCGAACACCTCGCGAGCGAGTAAACCGCGGAGTGAGCATCGTCGCGGAAATCCCGCTCGTGGGAGCAGGCGGGGAGCCGGTGGACTTCGCACGCACGATCGTCTCGCACAGCGTCGCGGAGCTGCCGCCGAATCGCCTGGATCTCGAGGCTCGGATGCTCGAGGCGACGCTTCCAATTGCCGGCGGGGCGAGGACGGTGCGCATCTCCGAGGCCGACGGCAACGCGCGCATCGAGCTCGTGGCCGGCCGATCGAGCGAGCGAGCGGCGCGCACGTTGGCTGCAACGGTCGCGCACATGTTTCGCCTGGACGAGGACCTGTCCGGCTTTTATGTGCTCGCGCGCGAGGACCCGGAGCTCGGATGGTGCGGCCTCGGGGCGGGACGCATGTTGCGGGCGCCGACGGTGTTCGAGGACGTCGTCAAGACAATGTGCACGCTCGTACGAACCGCTGGCCGGGCCATCGCAACCGCTCATCAGGCCCGAAGATGCCTCCCGATGGCTCCCGTTGCCCTTCTCAGCCCCGCGTAAGGGGGAAGCGGGCCGAGGATGCCGGGCGAGTTCCAGATTCCGCTCCGAGGTCCCGGCGGTGAGCCGGTTGACCTCGTCAGGACATTCATGTCGCACGGCGTGGCCGACTTGCTTCCTGGCCGCGTAGATGAGGCGGCGCGCTCGTACACGACGACTCTCGCTCTCCCGCGCACGCAGCCCCGCACGGTTCGCATCTCCGAGGGTCGTCCGGGGTTCGCCCGCGTGGAGATCGAAGGGCGGAAGCTCGGCCAGCGGAAAGCGGAGGATCTGACTGCGGCGGTCCGACGGATTCTCAACCTGGACGAAGACCTCTCGGAGTTCTACGCCCTCGTCGCGGATGACCGCGATTTGTCGTGGGCCGCTGCCGGAGCGGGCCGGATGCTGCGAACGCCGACAGTCTTTGAGGCCGCCATCAAAACGATCACGACAACTAACGTCGCTTGGTCGGCAACGGTTCGGATGGTCAACGCACTCGTGGACACTCTCGGTGAGTCCGGGGCGAGTGGTGCCCGCGCGTTTCCAACCGCCGAAGCGATGGCGTCCGTCCCGGAGAGCTTCTATCGGGAGACCGTCCGGGCCGGGTACCGGAGCGCGTACCTCCATGCGCTCGCATCTGGCGTGGTCGCCGGGGAGTTCGAGGTCGAAGAGCTTGGCGCGGAGCACGACCTTCCCGACGATGAAGTCGCCGCGCGGCTTCTCGCCCTTCCGGGGATCGGGCCGTACGGCGCGGCGCATCTCATGATGCTCTTGGGGCGGCACTCACGACTGATTCTCGATTCTTGGACGAGGCCAAAGTACGCGTCCGTGAATGGTCGGAAGGCGAGCGACGCGACAGTGCAGCGCCGCTTCCGCCGGTACGGGCGGTACAGCGGCCTCGCGTTCTGGCTGTACCTGACGCGCGACTGGGTTCCCGACTAGGAGGCTTGATGTGAAACTCCCGTCGGAGGATGGACTCGCCTGGGCCGGAACTCCGTATTTCCAGTCGATGCGTCTGACCGCTGCCGTTATCGTGGGACTCGCGTTCGCGTCTCTGGCGCTGGCGGCGATCGCTGGGCGGATCATCGCGTCGCACGGTGTTCGTCTCATCGTCCCTACAGGCTGGCAACGTGTCCAAGCGGCAAACGACCGGCCTGACCCGCGAACGCTTCTTGTAGTTGGCACGGTAGGAGTCCGGCCAGGGTCATCCGAATGTCAGATCGCCGCCTACCAGGTTCCGCCTCGGGGTGCTGTCGTCGTAGTCGTCGGTTGGAGAACCTCGACGTCCGGCGGCGCCCATCTCAAGCCGGGCCGCGCTCCCCTCCGAGCACTCCGCGCGGTTCGCCGCCCGAGCTTCGAGTGTTTTGCAGGACGCGGTGCTGCGGCGCAAGTCACCCTTAGCCGAAGGGCTTACCAAGTGAACGTGATGGTTGGCGATAGAGCCACGAAGCGACGCATTGCCGAAGCGCTCGCGGTCGCTCGATCGTTTGATCTGGCGCACTGACGCGGGATTTGCACGACTGGCGTTCTGGCTCTACCTGACCCGCAGCTGGGTCGAGGACGGGCTTCCGGTCCAGCTCCTACGGGAGCTTGTGGATCGGCTTCCCCGTCGGCGACATCGCGTACCAATTGGCGAACCCGTGGCCGTTGATGTCCCCCGGTTTCTTGTCCCCCACTAGGCCGAGCTGATCCGAGCCCGCGTCCGTGTACAACGGGTGATGGTTGTACGTGACCTGGACCGTCTTGTCCGTGCGCTTCGTCGTCCCGAGCAGCAATTTCTTCACGCCTCGTCCTGCGACCGGAGCGCCTCGGGTCGTGAGCGGCGGCCAAGCCAGCGCGCAGCCCGTGTAGCACGTCGACTTGTTGCGCAGGTCGCTCTCCCAGATGTAGAGCGTGAAGCCACGGGCGTCGACGAGGATCTTTAGCTTGAGCTTCGCGTTGAACGCGACCTTTACGGTCGCGCGACCAGCGGTCTGCTTCGCGTCGGCCGTCAGCGGAACGGCGACGACGACCAGCAAGAACAGCAGCAAGAGGGACGAACGTCGCATTTGACACGAGGAGTATCCGCCGTGGCCGAGCGAGCTACAAGAGCGCGGTCAGAGCGAGTTACGCTCCGCGCGGAGCGGCCGGGCCCGGTGGCCCAACTGGTCTTCAAAACCAGTACGGCGTCGTAGCCCGACGCTAGGCAGGTTCGACTCCTGTGCCGCTCCGTTAGACGCCGCGAAGTCCGCTCGCGCTGACGCGCGAGCATGACGACTTCGCGGCGTTGCCTGGTTGAGGCGGGCGTGCTCGGCCGCATCCGGCAAGGCCGGACGCGGCGGCGATTCGTTTTGCGCACGTGCACCTGTGCGTGGACGCACGACCTGACCCCGCATCTAACATCCACGTAGATCCGAAGTTCGAGACACGGAGTGGCTGAAATGAAGATCGGAACACGTGCGGAATGGCTTGCGGCGCGGCGTGAGCTGCTCGCCGCGGAGAAGGAGCACACACGCCGCGGCGACGAGCTCGCGCGGCAGCGGCAGGAGCTGCCGTGGGTTCGCATCGACAAGGAGTACACCTTCGACACGGAGGAAGGCACCGCCTCGCTGGCCGACCTGTTCCGCGGGCGATCGCAGCTGCTCGTCTACCACTTCATGCTCGGGCCGGAGTACAAGGCCGGCTGCCCGTCGTGCTCGGCGATCGCGGACGGCTTCGACGGCTTCGTCGTGCATCTGGCGAACCACGACGTGACGCTGATGGCGGTCTCGCGCGCACCGCTCGCCAACATCCAGGCGTACAAGCGGCGCATGGGCTGGAGCTTCCCGTGGGCCTCGTCGTACGGCAACGACTTCAACTACGACTTCGGGGTCTCGTATACCGAGGAGCAGCAGCGACAGGGCGCCGTCGTCGAGTACAACTTCGAGTCCCGTGACTTGGGGCAGCGCGCCGACGTTCCGGAAGACAGTCCGGTCGCGCAGGTCGCGAAGAGCGTCGGCACCGACCTGGACACGTTCCTCCGGCAGGCGCCGGGCATGAGCGCGTTCGCGCTCGAGGACGGCGCTGTCTACCACACGTATTCGGCGTACGCGCGCGGCCTCGACGGGCTCTGGGGGATGTATCAGTGGCTCGACCGGGCGCCGAAGGGACGCAACGAGACCGGCGTCTGGTGGCGCCGCCATGACGAGTACGACGGCTGATCGGTCCTGCGCACGTGCACCCGTGCGTGAACGCAAGACCTGACCCCGGATCGGTTAGGCCTTCCTCGCGAGCAACCGACGGCCGTCAACGTTCGTCAGCGTCAGGTCATGCCTGCCGATCTTGAGGTCGTCGAGGTCGTGAATCGCGCCGTCCGTGTAGAACAACAGCATCGCGCCGCTCTCGCAGATCACCTTCACGAACCCGAACATGCAGTAAACGTCGAAGCCGATGCCGAACGACTCGACGAACGCGATCTTCTCTGTCCGCTCGTCGCCGCGCTGCTCGCCACCGACGTGTAATTCGACGCCACCAAGCAATTCTTGCAGCTCGCCCGGCTGGTCAGACATGTCCACGGTCAGCCGCCACTCTTCCATCACGCCACCCCTTCTACTCGTCGAAGCTTGCCAGGGCGCACTAGGCCGACCGGGCTGGGCGACGGTGGTGTGTGGCCTCCCGCTCCCGCTTTGCCAGCGCCCGCTTCCAGCGCCGGTCGGGCATCGCGGGCGACTTTTCCGCCGCCTCGTCCATTCGCGCCGTAACGTCGTCGAGCAGCTGCTTCGGGTCGCCAGCGAGCTCCGGGCGAAGGGCGCGCACCTTCTCGATCTCGCGCCTGATCGCAGACCAGCGCTCTGCCGCGACCCGATGCTGCTCGGCGCGTGCTCCAAATCGAAGGAACGTCTGGACGCTTGCCAGTACGGCGGCGATGACGCTCAGCGTTCCGGCCGCAATGCGGATGCCGACGTTGACGTGGTGCGTAAGCGTCGCGAACGTGGCGGTGCCGACGATCGCTGAGAGGGCAACCACAGGGATACCGAGGAAGATGTTCCACCGCGACAGATACTCGGCGGTCTGGAAGTGCACTTCGGCCGCAGCGGCAGCGCGGCGCTCCCAGTCGCGAAGCCGCTCCATGACAGCCTTCGACCAGGGAGATACCGGATCGACGGCGGCGTCCGACATCCCTCGGTCCTCCGAGGTTGCGCCAATAAGTAGTTGTTGTCAAGAGAGCCGCAGTCGCGAATCGCCTAGACGCGCCGGGGATAAAAAGGGCTTCTCGACCACTCCGGAACCCAGGTCATATCTCGAGCGCTTTCTCGAGCGCCTGGCTTCCACCCTCGAGGACCGCGTTTCCGTGGGCGGGAAGGACGATCTCGACCGGGAGGTCGAGCAGAGGTAGAAGCGCGAGTCGCGTCCGCTTTCGCTCCGCGTCGAACTTGTACCAGGGGGACATGCGCAGTCCGCCTTGCTGGTCCCCAACCACGGCATCGGCGAGGACGACGGTTCGCGCTCCCTCGAGCCAGAGCGCGACCTCGTCCTGACGCCCTGCGTCGAAAGCGCGCACGCCGCGAACCTCGCCGCCCAGCTGG
>JBASRJ010000066.1:0-3906 GCA_049273785.1 Gaiellaceae bacterium
GGCACCCTCTGTGGACAAGCGGCGGTCGCAGGCGAAGCCCCAGGCGCCGTCGACGAGCACACGGACGCCGATGCCTTCGCTCTCCGCGTCCGCAAGCTGCTCGACGCGACCGTTCTTCGTCGTTACGAACTGGTTTCGCCGCACGACCGCGCGAGCGTCGGCGTACTCGGCACCAGCGCCGAGAGCCATATCGACCGCAGTTGCGCACAGGTCGCGCACAGTTTTCGGACTTTAGTCACGACGGCTACACTGCCAATCCCTCAAGCGCTGGTGGCGGAATTGGTAGACGCGCTAGGTTGAGGGCCTAGTGGCCTTAAACGGCCGTGGAGGTTCAAGTCCTCTCCAGCGCATAACCGACCGAAGTCCGGCTCGTAACCGATCGAAGTCCGGCTCGGCTGGCCCCGAGCCATGACGACTTCGATCGGGTCTTTCTCGGGGCCGGCGATCTCGGCGGGCGCCGGCAAAGCCGGCATCCGCGGCGGGCGTTCCTTGACGCCGTCCGGAGGAGTCCCTACTCTGTTCGTCGAACACACGTTCGACTGGCCAACCGACCCTGGAGGCGGACATGCTGACGGGACGACAGCAGGAGATCTGGGACTTCCTCGTCGACTACGTCGACCGACACGGCTACCCGCCGACGGTCCGCGAGATCGGCGAGGCGGTGGGGCTCGCATCGCCCTCGACGGTCCACGCCCACCTCGCGAACCTCGAGCGGGCAGGGCTGCTCAAGCGCGACCCGACGAAGCCGCGGGCGCTCGAGCTGGTCGGGCGCGAGCCGGCCGCAGCCCAGGCTGGCGACAAGCTGCCGCTGCTCGGTCAGATCGCCGCGGGTGAGCCACTCCTCGCCGACCAGAACATCGAAGACCACATCGCCGTCCCCGAGCGGCTGAACGGCGACTTCATCCTCCGCGTCAAGGGCGACTCGATGGTGAACGCCGGGATCCTCGACGGGGACCTACTGGTCGTGCAGCGCGCGCAAGACGCGCGCAACGGCGACATCGTCGTCGCGCTCGCCGGCGACGACGAGACAGCGGACGAGGCGACCGTCAAGCGCTTCTTCCGCGAGCAAGGACGCGTGCGGCTCCAGCCGGAGAACGACGCGCTCGAGCCGATCTACGCCGCCAACGTTCAGATCCTCGGCAAGGTCGTAGGGGTGTTCCGCGAGTTGTGAGCACCGTGGCGCCGATCCACCGCACGCTCGAGCAGGAGCTGCAGGCCCTCCTCCGCAGCGCGAGCCTCGAGTGCCTCGTCTGCGGCGAGTTCGTGCTGCACGCGGCCGGGATGATCACGTGTCCCGAGTGCCGTTCGACCCTGCGCGCGGAAAGCCGTTTCGAAATCTCGCAGCTAGAATTCGAGACGCAGGCCGGGTGACCGCGCGTCCGTCTGAAACGACCGATCTCGCGGCTGGAGTTGCAGCCGGACTCGAACAAGCGCCGCTAAGATTCGATCTGCAGGCCGGGTGACCGCGGGCCCGCAAGGGCTCGAGGAAAGTCCGGACACCATAGGGCAGGACGCTGGGGCGACCCAGGCGGCGAAAGCCGACGGAAAGTGGCACAGAAAGGAGACCGCCTGCGGCGAATTCTTCTCCGGAGACGCCGAAGGTAAGGGTGAAAAGGTGGGGTAAGAGCCCACCAGCGCCGTGGCGACACGGCGGCTCGCCAAACCCCGTCCGGTGCAAGGCAAACAGGTCCCGCTACCAGGCGGCCCGCCGAGGGACCGGGTTGCTGCACAGAGGGATGGTCACCCAAGACAGAATCCGGCTTACAGGCCTGCTACAGAAAACCCCCGCAAACGCGGGGGTTTTCCATATCTCTTCAGTTGAGGCCGGGCTCAGGCCGCCTGACCGCTCGGGGATCCCGAGAAGCGCAGCGAGGCCGGGGTCGTCAGCTGCTCGCCGGTCTCGAGCAGCGTCTTGAGACCGGAGAGGATCATCGGCCAGCCGCCGTAGAGCTCGCCGTGGGCGTCTTCGCGGAGCTCGTCGTGGATGACCGTCAGCCGGCAGGAGTCGCCGACCGGCTCGATCTCGTAGGTCACCCGCGAGGGCCCTTCCTGTTGCACCTCCTCGCTCCAGAGCGCCGTCATGCTCTGAACGAGCCGGCGGGGCGGGTCGACCTCCAGATTTTCGCCCTCGACCCAGATCCCGGTCCCGTCCGGACCCGTGGTCTCGTAGCGCGAGCCAGGCGTGTAGTCGGAGCTGACCCGCAAACCGAACGAGTACTGCCGTCTGATCTCGCCGTCGGTGATCGCCTCCCAGAGGCGCTCCGGCGTCGTCTTGATGTAGATCTCGAAGACCTTCTCCATTGTTCCCTCCTCGATGTCGCGCTTGAGCCCGGTAAGCGCTGCGGCCCAGGGCTCGGCGTATTTGCTCACCCAGCGGTCATGGACGAGCCGGATCGGGACCGGGTTCAGGAAGTGGAGCTTCTCGCGTCCTCGCCGTCGTGTCGTCACGAGGTTCGCCTCCTCGAGCACGCGCAAGTGCTTCATGACGCCGAAACGCGTCATCGGCAACCGCAGCTCGAGCGCGCTCAGAGTCTGCCCGTCCTCCTTGAACAGCTCGTCGAGCAAGCTGCGGCGGGTCGGGTCGGCGAGGGCCTTGAACACCGCGTCCATGGCGCCGAGCATATGTGACTATCTGGTCACCTGTCAAACCGGCATCCGCTGGGTTCGTCAGCGCGCGGGACGCGGCCGGACGGTCCAGGAACAGCCCGCCGGGTCGGGGTTCGTCAGCGGGTCCCAGGTAAAGCAGGCGACGATCTCTGCGAACTTCGACGTGTTCGCCGAATGGAACTCGGACGAGCCGGGGCAGCTGGGAAGCGAGGCCGGGTTGCTGGTCACGGAGCCCCCACCGGCCCCGCGATTCCCGCTCCAGCAGTTGCTGCGGCCCTCTTCGTCCCACCAGAAGTCGACACCGTTCCGGTCGCGCTTTCCGTCGGGACGCGTCCCCATGTGGTTTCCGAGGAACCGATTGCCGTTCGAGGTGTCGAACGCCTTGGCCGGATCGGGCTCCCCGCGCGCCAGAGACGGGACCCAGAAGAGCTGCACGCCGTTCCGCCAGTTGTCGTAGATCCAGTTGTCCCGGACGAGGTTGTCGTTCCCGCCGGCAATGAGGATGCCCGTACCGATCGGGATGATCACAACCGGGCACGGCACCTTCGGGTCGCGCAGGAGGAACGGCCTGCGGCAGAAGCGGTCGCGCTTGGCCGAGAAGACGTCGGCGTTGTTCGAGTAGATCCGGTTGCGCTGCCACTTCGAGCAGTCCTGCGGCATTCCCGGGTGGCCCGCGAATGCAGAGTCCACACTCATTCCGATCCCGTTGTTGTGGAAACGGCTGTCGTGGATCCAGATGCCGTTCCCGGACGTGCCCGAAAAGCCGTTGCTGTTGCCGTACGAGTCGACGTTACGGACCTCGATCCCGTAACGGACGCAATGGCCCTCGGGGCCGGAGCCGGTGTAGACACCAGAGTCGCCGGACCCGTAGGCCACGACCCTGTTGTAGAGACCGTGGTCGGAGGTGAATGAAAGAAACCCGTACTCGCGGCTCCAGCGGGAGACGATGCGCTCGAGCCGGAAGCCGTTCGTCTCGATCACGTAGACGTTGTTGAAGTCCGAGTACTGAACAGTGAAGTTGCGGAGAACGATCCCGTCCGCCCGGTCGGCGCGGATCACGTTCAGCTTCCGGCGGTCACCAAGGATCAGGACGTCTGAAGGCCGTTGCCCGGTCCCCTCGATCTGGAGGTTGCACTTGTCGTCGCAGACGCCGTCGCCGTTCGAGTCGCCGACGATCGCGATCAGGTTCTGTGCATTCGGGCAACGCCGCTGGTACTCGTAGCTGGGGACGAGCTTCGCCATGTCGCCCGCGGTCCCAGCCGCAGGAACCAGCAGTGCCGCGCACGCGGGATCGAACAC
>JBASRJ010000071.1:0-12635 GCA_049273785.1 Gaiellaceae bacterium
GCAAAAAGGCCCCGTTTCCAGGGCCTTCCCAGTAGCGGGGGCAGGATTTGAACCTGCGACCTCCGGGTTATGAGCCCGGCGAGCTACCTGACTGCTCCACCCCGCGTCGCGCGGCGGATTATACCAGCGTCCGCGCGACATCCAGCCAGAGGCGCAGGGGTAGCATCGGTGCGGTGATGCGCGTTGCCGCGGTCGATCTCGGGACCACCTCGACCCGCCTGCTCGTGGCCGACATCGTGGATGGCCGCATCCGCGACGTCGACCGGGAAACCCGTGTCACCCGGCTCGGCGAAGGAGTGGACGGGCGCCGGAGACTCCTGCCGCTGCCGATCGCGCGCGTGCGAAATGTCCTGACCGAGTTTCGCCGCACGCTGGAGACGCTCGGCGCGGAACGGACGCTCGCGATCGCGACGAGCGCCGTCCGTGACGCCGAGAACGGCGAGGCATTTCTCGGCGAGATCGAATGGAGCTACGGATTTGTAACGCGGCTGCTGTCCGGACACGACGAGGCGCTCATGACGTTCCGTGGCGTCACGGCCGAGCACGCTCTCCAAGCAGGAACCGTGATCGTCGACCTCGGCGGCGGATCGACCGAGCTCGTCGCCGGCGGGCCGGACGGCGTGCGCTGGCACGACAGTCTCGACATCGGCTCGGTGCGCCTGACGGAGCGGTTTCTCCACTCGGACCCGCCGACGGGCGAGGAGCTCGATGCGTGCGCAACTTCGGTGCCGGCGCTGCTCGCCGACCGCGTCCCCGAGGACGTCCGCGCGGCAGTATCCGCGGCCGTCGGCGTGGCAGGCACGATCACGAGCCTCGCTGCGCTCGACCTCGGCCTCGACGAGTACGACCGCGGGCGTGTCCACGGTCACGTGCTGACGGCGGATGCGCTCCAGCGTCAGCTCGAGCGCCTCGCCGCTGTGCCCGTCGAGGAGCGGCGCGCGATCCGTCCCCTCGACCCGGAGCGAGCGCCGGTGATCGTGGCGGGCGCCGTGATCGTTCAGGAGGTGGTGGACTTCTTCGGCCTCGACAGGCTCGAGGTGAGCGAGCGCGACATCCTCGACGGGGCGGCGCTCGCCTCGCTGGACTTGCCGGAGCCCGAAGAGGGCGCCGCGCCGCCCGGCGCCTACACCTGCTGTTGACGGACGCCCGAAGAGCGGATCAGA
This sequence comes from Gaiellaceae bacterium, assembly GCA_049273785.1. Taxonomy (GTDB): domain Bacteria; phylum Actinomycetota; class Thermoleophilia; order Gaiellales; family Gaiellaceae; genus 3-1-20CM-4-69-9. The sequence continues at coordinate 1,164 of JBASRJ010000071.1, forward strand.
CCCGGAGGGTCTGATCCTTGGTCACGCTGCTTCGACCGGCGGCGGCTCGTCCTCGGCCAGGCGCCGCTGGAGCACGCTCCGGTAGAGCACGCCGACGAGTCGCCCGTCCTCGACGACCGGCACGCGCTCGAGATCCTGCTCCTCGAGCTCGTGGAACGCCTCGTCGAGCGACAGGCCGGCGTCGATCGTGTACAGCGGCGGCTCTGCGATCTCGCCGACGCGCGTCGTACGCGGGTCGCAACCGGTCGCCACGACCTCCCGCACGAGCGTCTTGCGCGTGATCACCCCGACGAGCTTGCCGCCGTCGTCGCAGACGAGCACCGCCCGCACGGCCGGATCGGACAGGCGCTCCCCCGCCTCCTGCGCGCTCGCGGAGACGTCGAGCGTCCCGGGCTCGGGCACCATCGCATCGCGGACGTGCTGCGTGCTCACGGGTAGATACCGCGCGCTTTCAGGGCCGCCGCGACCTCGTTGATCCCGGCGACGAGCGCAGCCTGGCGCAACGAGATGCCCTGTTTGTCGGCGAGCGTCCACACGCGGTCGAATGCGTCGTTGAGCTTGTCCGCGAGGCGCGCGCGGATCTCGTTCCGCGTCCAGAACAACCGACCGAGGTCCTGGACCCACTCGAAGTACGAGACCGTGACGCCGCCCGCGTTCGTGAGCACATCCGGAAGGATCAGGATGCCCCGCTCGCCGAGGATCGAATCGCCCTCGATCGTCGTCGGGCCGTTCGCGCCTTCGACGACCAGCTTCGCGTCGATGCGCGCCGCGTTCTCGTCGGTCACCTGGCCCTCGAGCGCGGCGAGGACGAGGATGTCGCACTGAAGCTCGAGCAGCTCGGCGTTTGACACGTGCTCCGCATCTGGGTAGCCCTCGAGCGTTCCGTGCTCGGCGATCCACGCACGCACGGCCGTCAAATCCAGCCCGCGCTCCGAGTACACGCCGCCCGAGAAGTCCGACACCGCGAGGACAGTCGCTCCCTTGCCGACGAGCTCCTGCGCGGCGATGCCGCCCACGTTGCCGAAGCCCTGCACGACGCAGCGCTGTTCCGCGAGGTTCCAGCCGAGTCGCTCGCACGCGCGCTCGACGACCATCACGACCCCGGCGCCCGTCGCCTCGGAGCGGAAGAGCGAGCCGCCGAGGGACACCGGCTTTCCGGTGACGATCTCGGGCACGGCGTAGCCGACCTGCATCGAGTACGTGTCCATGATCCAGGCCATCGTCTGCTCGTTCGTCGCCATGTCCGGCGCGGGAATGTCCTCCTGCGGGCCGATGACGCCCCGCAGCTCCGACGTATAGCGCCGTGTCAGGCGCTGCAGCTCGGGCATCGACAGCGCGCGCGGGTTGCAGCGGATCCCGCCCTTCGCGCCGCCGTACGGAAGCCGGAGCAGCGCGCACTTCCATGTCATCCACACCGCGAGTGCGGCGCATTCGCCGAGGGTGACGTGCGGGTCGTAGCGGAGCCCGCCCTTCGTCGGGCCGAGGACGCTCGAGTGCTGGACGCGGTAGGCGGGGAAGACCTCGACGTTGCCGGCGTCGCGGCGGATCGGCACCGCGACCATCACGGCCCGTTCAGGCGAGGAGAGCCGGGCGACGATCGACTCGTTGACCTCCGCGTAGGGAATTGCCTGCTCGAACTGCGTCATCGCCGTCCGAAAGAGCGGCGTGTCCCACTCGAGCTGCACCTCTTCGACCGGCGGCTCCTCTAGCTTGGCCACGATCGGAGTCTAGGCCCGGTTTGTGAGTGCCGGGGGCGGGATTCGAACCCGCACGCCCCACGCGGGGACACCTGATTTTAAGTCAGGCGCGTCTCACCAATTTCGCCACCCCGGCCGGAGCAGGGTAGCCCGTTATAAGCCGGTCCAGTTATACGTCGAGGGGATCGTCGCCGGCGGCTTGCCGATCACGATCGCGATCTCCTCGTGGGGCTTGAGCTCGAGTGCATAGGCCGGGCCAGTCTGCAGCTTGCCGTTGACGTACCACCTGTAGCCCTGGCAATAGCCGCCGACGCACTTCTTGCTCAGGAAGACGCCCCATTCGGCGAAGAACGTCCCGAGCGTGTAGCGCGCCTTGGCCGGCGCTTCCACGTGGATCACGCCATCCGTCCGGTGCGTGTGCAGCTCGGTGATGTAGACGAAGCTGTTGTAACAGCCGTAAATCCCGATGCACTGAGGCACCGTGATGTGCTTCCCGTTGACGTAGATGTCGAGGTGCTGGTGGATGTGGTACGCCAGCTGCTCGGTCGGGTTCGGATTCAGGCCCAGTGGGGCTAGCCGGTCGTTCAGGTGCGCGACCTCGGGTGGCCAGGGCGGCTTCGTCTTCCGGATGCCGGCGAGCTTGTTGAAGGTGTTCGGCCCGACAGCCTTCGGCGTGCTGCTGCCGCCGTTTCCCCGGAGCCCGAAATAGAGGGCCGCCCCGATCCCGGCCGCGGCGACGACCACGAGGACGGCAATCACCATCCACAGCCGCTGGCGGTCCGGCGCGGCGCTCTTGGCCCGCTTCGGATCGCGTCGCTGCGGCGCCTGAACGGGTCGCTTGGGTGGTGCAGGCGTGCGCGCCTTCTTGGCCACAGCCCGCGCGATGGTACCGGAGCCAATTCCGAGTCCGTGGAAGTTCGCAACGTGCATACTTTTCCGCGCGGACGTCGCTTGACTCGTCGGGTCGGACGCTCATATGCTGCTCCGCGCTGGAGCCGATGGACCTCAGGGTCTGTCGGCTCTGGCGTTTTTTGTGCCTACGGTCCGGGCAGCGTGGCTCCGGCTCCGTCCGATCCCTTCTCTATCGTCCGTCGGCCCGATGGTCGGCGTGATCGTCATCCTCGTCCTCCTGCCCGCGCTCGCGGGGCTTGCGTGGTACCTGCGCGCGGAGATGGCCCGGTCGCGGACCGAGTCGACGACGGCGCTCTCCGAGCGGAACGCCGAGGTCGACCGCCGGCTGCAGGGCGTGATCGAGACGATGGACCGCCGGCTCGCGCAGCTCGACACGAAGGTCGACCGGCGCCTCGAGAGCGCGTCCCAGACGACGATCAAGATCCACGAGCGACTCGGCAAGGTCGACGAGGCGACGACGCAGATGCTCGAGCGCGCCAAGGACCTCGCGCGGCTGGAGCAGGCGCTCCGCCCGCCGAAGGCCCGCGGCGGTTTCGGCGAGCTGCTGCTCGAGAACCTGCTACGCGACCGCCTCCCGCCCGGGGCCTACGAGATGCAGTACACGTTCGACTCCGGCGAGCGAGTCGACGCCGTCGTGCGCGTCGACCGCGTCATCCCGATCGACTCGAAGTTCCCACTCGACAACTTCAACCGGCTCGTCGAGGCCGAGTCGGACGACGAGCGCACCCTCGCCGAGCGCCAGTTCGCGCGCGACGTCAAGCAGCACATCGACGCGATCGCCTCCAAGTACATCCGGCCCGACGAGGGGACGTACGACTTCGCCTTCATGTACATCCCGGTCGAGGCCGTCTACTACGAGCTCGCCTGCGGCAAGACCGGCGCGCTGCTCGCCTACGCGAACGAGCGCCGGATCTTCCCCGTGTCCCCGACGACGTTCACGGCCTACCTGCAGGTGATCGCCCTCGGGCTGCGCGGAATGCAGATCGAGGAGCACGCCCACGAGGTGATGGCGTACGTCGCCGACCTGCAGCGCGACTTCGAGCGTTTCGCCGATGACTTCGACAAGGTCGGCACGCACATCGGCCACGCCCAGTCGAAGTACCACGACGCTGGGAAGCGCCTCGACCGGTTCGAGACGAAGCTCGAGCGCGCGGCCGAGGAACAGCAAGAGTTCGAGGCCGAGACCGTGCTCGAGCTACCGCTTTCTGCAGACGCCGCTTAGTAGCGCAGCAGCGCGCCGATGCCCTCGACCGGCGCGAGATCGTCGTGGTGGCGGATCGCCCACAGGGCGCCGCCGTGCGCGAGTGTCTGGTGCACTGCGAGGTCGAGGCCGGCGTCGACCCGCTCCAGACGCGTACCGTCGAGTGGGCAGCTTCCGCCCTCGAGCGACGCGCGTCCGCACTTCGGGCAACGAAACGCGGGCCGGTCCGTGCCTTCCTGGAACAGCAGCAGCTCGACGCGGCCGTCGGATGCTGCTTCGAGCGTCTCTGCCCACCCGGACGATGCGCGCCCGCCGCGTCCTGCCTCCTCGCGCCACCGCTCGATCGTTTCGGCCTCGTCCTTCGCCTCTGCCTTCTCCAGCAAGGGAGTCACCGCATGCAGCAGCTCGGCAGGCGAAGCGTGCGCCTCCGCCTGAGTCCAGCCGACGAGCGCGTCGCGCGCCTCCTTCGAGAGCTCGTCGATGAATTCGCTGCGTGTCTCCTCCGAACAGACGAGTACGATCTTGGGCGAGTGGAGCCGCCGCCTGCTGCGGTCGAGCTCCTCGGCGACGCCTTTCAGGTGGTCCTGAACGAGATGCTCGATGTGACGCTGGTACCGCGCCTGCGACCAGCCGCCCTGGTCGTGCTTGCCCGGCTGCTCATCGAACTGGTCGACGATCGGGTCGAGCCGCCCCGCGCGCAGACGGTAGATCTGTCCTTGCTCACGACCGACGACCGCGACAATCGTTCCGTCCGTGCGCGCGATCACGGGGACGAGCGGAGAGAGATGGAAGTCGCGGCCGATACGGACACTGTCGGGAACCGGCTCCGGGAGGGACAGGGCGTCCCAGAAATTGTCGAGGGATGCGGCGAAGATTGCGAGGCCCTGCGCCCCGTCGCGCTCGAACTCGTCGTCGAACCAGCGCTCGATCCGATCGAAGTCCGACTTCAGCCCCAGCCGCGCGTCGTGGGTCAGCTCCGACCGGTCGATCTTCGCAGCCTCGCCCAGCACCGCGTTCATGCGCGTCTGAGCGTCGCTCGGCGTCGGCACCTCGGAGGGGTCGAGGTTGAGATACAGGCTGATCGCGCACCCGTTCTCGGTCCGGAATGCTGCGAGCTCTCGCAGTCGCGGCCACGTCACGCTTCCAGCCATCACCCGCCGGTTCGTTACCACGAAGCAGCGATTCTATGCGTACCGTGGCTTCGTGACCGTGTTCACCATCGGCCACGGGGTGCGTCCGATCGAGGAGCTCGTCGAGACGCTGGCGGGAGCGGGAGTTCGGACGCTCGTCGACGTGCGGCGATTTCCCAGCTCCCGCAGGAATCCGCAGTACAACCAGACGCCGCTCGCGGCGGCGATCGAAGCGGTAGGGATCGCGTACCGTCACTCGGAAGAGCTCGGCGGGCGGCGAAGCGGAGAGCCGGGAGAGGAGCGCTTCGCGTGTCTCCGCGTCGCCGCCTTCCGGAGCTACGCCGCGCGAATGGGCGCCGAGACGTGGCAGGCCGCGCTCCGGTCTGCTCTTGGCGAGCCCGTCCCGTGCTTCCTGTGCGCGGAGACGCTCTGGTTCCGCTGCCACCGGCGCCTGATCGCCGAGCTCCTGGCCGCCCGCGGCGAGACCGTGATCCACCTCCTCGGCCCCGGCCGACGGGAGCCGCACCGCCTCTACGATGAGTCCGAAGTCCGGGACGGCCGCCTGTTCCTCTGCGGCAGCCTCGTGGCCTGAGGAAGCTCCGACCGCCCCAAAACGTTAAATAAAGAGGGAGCGGGGAGACAGTCTGGAGGACCATGAGTAACAACGACGTGCGCGAAGTGATCATCATCGGTGGCGGGCCGGCCGGGTACACGGCCGCGCTCTATGCCGCCCGGGCGAACCTGCAGCCGCTCGTGATCGAGGGCTTCAACTGGGGTGGCCAGCTGATGATCACCAGCGACGTGGAGAACTATCCGGGGTACCCCGAGGGGATCATGGGCCCGGAGATGATCCAGGACTTCCGGCGCCAGGCCGAGCGCTTCGGCGCCGAGTTCGTCACCGACGACGTCACGAGGGTGGACTTCTCGGAGCGGCCGTTCCGCGTCTGGGTCGAGGACGAGGAGCATCGCGCCCAGACGGTGATCATCGCGACCGGAGCGAGCGCCCGGCAGCTCGGGCTCGAGTCCGAGCTGAAGCTGCAGGGACGCGGCGTCTCCTACTGCGCGACGTGCGACGCGGCCTTCTTCCCCCAGAAGCACGTGGTCGTAGTCGGCGGCGGTGACTCGGCGATGGAAGAGGCGACCTTCCTGACGCGGTTCGCGTCGAAGGTGACGATCGTGCATCGCCGAGAGGAGTTCCGGGCGTCCCAGATCATGCTCGACCGCGCCCGGGCGAACGAGAAGATCGCGTGGATCACGAACGCCGTTGTCGACGAAGTGCTCGGCGACGGGCACGTGACCGGCGTGCGGCTGCGCGACGTCAACACGGACGAGAGGTGGGAGATCGAGGCGGACGGCCTCTTCGCTGCGATCGGGCACGACCCGACCACCGGCCTGTTCCTCGATCAGCTCGACCACGACGAAGCGGGCTACCTCATCACGAAGCCGGGCTCGACGGAGACGAACATTCCCGGCGTGTTCGCGGTTGGCGATGTCGTCGATCACGTCTACCGGCAGGCGATCACGGCAGCCGGCACGGGTTCCATGGGAGCGCTCGACGCCGAGCGCTACCTCGCCGCGCAGGAAGGCCACGTGATGGCCGCCGAAGCGGCCCCGCGGGTCTAGCACCGAGACGCGCCAGCCGACACCCGAGTTAGCCTCGGGCCTGTGGCCGAGTGGGTCGACCTCCTCGATCCGTCGCCGGAGGAGTTGCAAGCGCATCTTCCCGAGGGAGTTCACCCGCGGGCGTTGGAGCAGCTGCTCGCGCCGACCGAACACGACGACGAGCCGCGACCGAAGCTGGAAGGGCACGGGAACTACATCTTCGGTGTGTTCCTGGTCCCGCGTGCAGTCCCGGAGGAGGATCGCGTCTACTACCAGGAGCTCGACCACATCGGCACGCGAACGACGCTACTGACGGTTCGCAAGACCCCCCAGAACGGTGAGCCGTTCGACATCTCGGAAGCGAGGAAGTCGTGCCGCGAGGACGAGGGCGTCGGGATGTACGTCTACCACCTCGTCGACGACATGGCCGAGTGCTACCTCGACTTTATCGACGCCCTGAATGATGAGATCGACGAGGTCGAGGACAACGTGGAGCAGTGGAATCCGCAGCAAACCCGAAAGCGGATCTCCGACCTTCGCCACGACGTGCTCCACATTCGGCGCATCCTCGCCCCGATGCGCGACGCGATCCGTGCGGTGATCGACGACCGTGTGGAGCTCGACGACGGCCAGCCGCTGATGACGCGCGAGGTGGAGCTGAACTTCGCCGCCGCTTACGACAAGTTCCTCCGCGCGTACGACGGGCTGGAGCTGTCGCGCGATCTCGTGGCCGGGGTCCGCGACTATCTGCAGTCGAAGATCTCGAACGACCAGAACGAGGTGATGAAGAAACTGACGGTGATCGCCTCGGTGCTGCTGCTGCCGACCTTCATCGTCGGCCTCTACGGCCAGAACTTCCGCCATCACTTCCCGGAGCTCGGCTGGCAGTGGGGCTACGCCTGGTCGTGGGGTCTGATCGTCTTGACGACGATCGCGCAGCTCGCCTTCTTCCGCCGGAAGAGGTGGATCTAACGGCCGTGTCCGTGCACCCCCACCCGGTCGAGGGTGGGGCGTAACCCACCACCCTCGGGATCGACGATACCGGGGAAGGCCGCACGCGTGGGTGCCGGATCCGTGCCTGCTCGGTGCCGATTGCTCCACCGACGGAGCGGCGGGGGTCGACTCTACGATGGACACGTGCCCTTCTTCATCTGCCCGAACTGCAAGCAGCGCTCCGTCGACCACGACCGGCTCGAGGAGCTCGACGACATTCCCGTTGCCTGTCACCGGTGCGGCTTCGGATTCCTTTTCGAGCTGATGGACGACTACTACCCCGCCCCGAACTCGGGCTTCGTCGTCTGCGATCAGAACGCGCGCATCCTCGCGACGGGGCGCGGGGTCTTCGAGCTCACGGGCTACCCGGAACAGGAGCTGCTCGGCGCCGACGTGGTCGACCGGCTCGGACTGAGCGGGTTCGAGGCCGAACGAAATCCGGCGAAGCTCGCACTCGAGTGGGGCGTACGCCGGCTCGGTGAGCAGCTACGACTACGCACACGTGCGGGCCACGAGAAGTCCGTCACGGCCGACTTCTTCCCCGCCTATGACGAGGACGGGGGATTGCTCGTCGCGCTCACGCCGCGGTGAACGTGACGAGCGCCTCGGTCAGATAGCGGAAGTCCACGCGGCCGCCGCGCGCAGCTGCGAGCTCGCGCAACGCCTCCTGGAGCCGGGCACGCTCCTCGGCCGCCGCAGCCGCGACGAAGCTGATCGACGAGATCCTCCCGACGAGCATCTCGGCATCGAGCTCCTCGGCGAAGCGCACCTCGCGCTCCTCGAATCGTTCGAACAAAGGACTCTTTGCGAATGCCTCCCGGCGGAAGAATTCCGTCACCCCCGGACCCTCCCCCTCGCGCCCGGGCGGCACGAACGGCGCGACCAGTTCGGTGATCTCGCGTTGGAGCTCGTCGTCCTGATCGCGCATGTTCCACACGAGGCCCAGACCCGCTCCTGGTCGCAGGACGCGATGGACCTCCGGAACGGCCTCGTCGAGCCGAAACCAGTGGAAGGACTGTCCCGCCGTCGCCGCGTCCACGGAATCGTCCGGCAGGGGAATCGCCTCCGCGCCCGCCGCTAGGACCCGCGCTTCGGGAACGGCGCGCTGAAGTTGCGCGCGCATCTCGTCTCCCGGTTCGACCGCGATCACCTCGGCACCGGTCGCGACCAGCTCGCGCGTCAGCTTTCCGGTTCCCGCGCCGAGATCGAGCACTGTGCGACCACAGCGCAGATCGAGCTGGTCGGCGAACCACACGAGAATCTCCTCGGGGTATCCGGGCCGCACACGTTCGTACAGCCCTGCAACCTGCTCGAAGCTCCGCGAGTCGGGATGCTGGAGCTCGCTCACACGCGGCTCGACGGGCACACGTCGTTGATCGCGCACTCGCCGCAGCGGGGCATCCGCGCGAGGCAGACGCGGCGCCCGTGCCAGATCAGCAGGTGCGGGAAACGGCCCCAATCCTCACGCGGGACGAGGCGGATGAGGTCGCGCTCGATCTTGACGGGGTCCTCCTCCCTCGTCAGCCCGAGACGTTGCGAGAGACGGCGGACGTGCGTGTCGACGACGATCCCCTGTGGAGTGCCGAGCTCGGCCGCCACGACATTCGCGGTCTTGCGCGCGACGCCGGGCAGGCGAACGAGCTCCTCGAGCGTGCGCGGAACCTCGCCGCCGTACTCCGCGATCAGCATCTTCATCGTCCCGCGCAGCGACTTCGCCTTCTGGCGGAAGAATCCGGTCGCGTAGATGTCGCGCTCGAGCTCTTCGGGCGGCACGGCGAGGTAGTCCTCGGGCCGGTGGTACTTCTCGAACAGCACCGTCGTGACACGGTTGACGTTCACGTCGGTCGTCTGCGCCGACAGCATCACCGCGACGAGGAGTTGCAGCGGGTCACGGGACCGGAGAGCGATTCTCGCGTCCGGATGTGCCTCCTGCAGCCGCTCGATGATCGGCCGGATGCGAGCGCGTTTCGAACCGACGCGCTTCCGCGCCTCGTGGACGAAGCTGCGTGGCAAGTGGCTCAGCCGGCCTCGTTGGTGGATGCCTGGCGTGTCAGCACCAAGCGAGGCAAGGACGCAGGGAGCGCTCGGGCTTGAAGCCCGGGCGCGACTGAGGACGCGGCATCGCGCAGAGTGATGGCGCGCCAGGCGCCGCCGAACGGGGTCGGTTGCGCCACCAGGTTAGACGGTAGCGAGTGCCGGCTCGGCGTAGCCGTGCTCGCGAAGCCGCGGCCCGGCGCACACCACGTCCAGCGCGGGACAGCCGGAGCACGTGTACTCGTCCGGTGACGGCCGGAAGTCGCCGGCGTTGATCCGGTCGATCGCCGCCGACAGCTCGGCTTCGAGCTCCGGCAGCTCCTCCTTCGCGAACACCGTCGAGACGACCGCGTCGGACCGCTCGAGGAAGTGGTACACGACCTCCACCTCGGCGGCCCCCGCCCGGAAGCACGCGAGCGCGTACACGAGCCGCTGGAGCCGGTAGTCGGCCTCGACGATCTCGTCCGGCGTGCCCTCCGCCAGCGAGTTCGTCTTGTAGTCGACGACGAGCGCGCGCGCGGGGTCGATCTGAAGCACGTCGAGACGGCCCTGGAGCAGCACGCCGTCGTGCTCGAACGCGAACGGCCGCTCCGGTGCCGCCCCGGGAAGACCCGCGATCCGGCGGGCGAGCTCCGACTCGCAGTAGGACGACACGAACGCCGAGATGCGCTCGAGCTCCTCGCCGGTCACGCTCGGATACCAGCCGCGCACGTGTCCGGCCAGATCGTCCGGCGGCACGGGCTCGCGCAGGTTGACGAGCTCCAGGAGCCGGTGGACGGCCGTGCCGATCTCGGTCGCCGCGAGCCCCGTCGTCCCGGGGGCGGCGAGCCGCTCGTCCGTCGCCTTCATCCCCACGATGCGCTCGGCGTAATAACGGTACGAGCAGCTCTCGAACTGTCCGAGCGCGGTGAACGACAGGCGCCGCACGCGATGGAGCGGCGGCTGCGGGACCGGAACGAGCGGCGCGAGCGGGGGAACGAGTCGCGGCAGCGCGCCGGCGCCGTTCGCCTCGAACAACGCCAGCTGGCCGTCCTCGGGGACGGGAGCGGAAGGTTCCTCTGGCAGGGGCGTCCAGCGATCGACACGGACGACGACACGCGCGCCCTCGCGTTCCAGCTCCACCGGATCGCGGCCCGCACGCTCGAGCTCGTGGAGGGCATCGAGGCGCCCGAGCACCCAGCCGATCGGCGTCGTCTCGTCCGCCTTGCGGGTCGGGTCGATCGCGCCGGACACGATCAGCCGGTCCTTCGCGCGTGTCATCGCGACGTAGTAGAGGCGCAAGCGCTCGGCGCGTTCCTCTGCTTTCCGAGCCTCGCGCACGGCTTCGTAGGCGAACGCGCCGCGGCGCTCACTCGTGATCGGATCGGCGACGCGGAAACCGAAGCGCCCGTCGGAGAGCGCCAGAATCTCGTCCGCTGGCGGCGGTGCCTTGTCGCGGCCCGCGTCGGCGACGACGACGACCTTGAACTCGAACCCTTTCGCGCCGTGGATCGTCAGCAGCCGCACGGCGTCCGCACCCTCCTCCTCCGCGGCCGCTTCGAGCTCGCGCGCGCCGACGGCCTCCTGATCGCGGACGAAGCGGACGAACCCTTCGACGTCCGGGCCGCGCAGCTCTTCGTACGACCGAGCGAGGCGCGCAAGCTTCCGCAGATTCGCGTAGCGGCGGCGTCCGTCCCAGTGGGCGAGGACGGCGAGGTCGTAGTCGTGCTCCGTCACGATCCGCTCGCAGAGGCGTTCGAGTGACAGCCGCGCCGAGAGCGCGGCCAGCCGGTCGTACCGCTGGCGAAACGCGCGCAGGAGCTGGGCGTCGCGCTGCGGGATCGTCTCCGGGATCCCGCGCTCGAGCCCGACGAACAGCGGCCGCTTCGGCGCCGCGCGGCGCAGCAGCACGAGCGCGTCGTTC
>JBASRJ010000210.1:0-11440 GCA_049273785.1 Gaiellaceae bacterium
GCGGTGACGAGCGCCGCGCGGCCGAGATCAGGCATCTACGAGTTGGACGAGTGCTTCGGCGTGTACTTCGACGGGCACTTCGTCATCAGCGACCCGGGCACCGCGACGAACGTGCCGTTCTGCATCCGGCCCTGCACCAGCACGTCGCGGCCGGCGCGAAACAGGTCGGGCACGGTCCCGCGATACAGCACGCGCGCGGTCGAGACCCCTTTCGGATCCCGGACCGTGAAGCGGAGGCCCGCGGCGTGCGCATCGCCGGTCGGCTGGCCGACGACCAGGCCCCCGAGCGTCACCTTCCCCTGGTGCCCGGGCAGCTGGCTCGGCTGCAGCTGGGGCGTCCCGCCGCCGGCGATCGACGTGTAGAGCAGGAAGATCGCAAGGACGGCCGCGACGGAGAGAGCGACGACCAGGCGTGCCGGACTGCCGTTCCGGGGCACGGCGGGATTGTAGTCCCACGGCGTTTCCGTGGTCCCGTGTGGAGGCGTGCCGTCCACGCGCCAAACGGCACCTGAGCTCTCAAGAAGCTCCTACGGGGAGCACAGGTCTCTCTCAGACGGGCTTGCGACCGTGGGGAAGACCATCCAACGCTGAAGGAGCCCGAACATGACCACGACCGTTGTCCTGAACCTCGTCTTCTCCGTCCTCGCCGTCGGCGGCCTCGTCGGGCTGACCCGGCTTGCCGCACTGGTCGCAGGCGGCAGGTTCGACGAGGCAGCTCTGACAAACGACTCCGTACGCCGGTACGAGCTCGAGCGTGCGGCCTAGCGCCGACTACCGCGCCTCGTGCAGGAAGCCTCAGTCGCGCGAGGCGCGGTCCAACTCCCGCTCGAGCGTGCTCGACGAGAGCTCGCCTTGCGTCAGGTTCCGGATCCGACCGCGGCGATCGACGTAGAACGTTTCCGGAAGGCCGACGAGACCGAAGCGCTCGGTGATCGAATCGCCCGACCGAACCGCGACGTAGGGAATCTGGTGCTTGCCGAGGAAGCGGCGCGCATCGCTCGTGAGGTCGTTGACGTCGACGCCGATGAAGACGACGCGTCCCCGGCGGGCTTTGGCCGCAGACGAGAGAACGTCCGCCTCACGGCGGCAGGGCCCGCACCACGACGCCCAGAAATTGATCACGAGCGGGTAGCCGCGAAGGTCGCTGAGACGCAGCTCTCCGCGCGTGACCGACGCACGAAGACCGCGGGGCCAGGTCAGCGCGTGCGGCCAGATGACGCTGAGCCGGACGTCCGGCGCCGTCGGTGCGCGGTGCGCGTTGACGGCCCGCACCAGCCCGGAATTGGGGGCGTGCACGAGTCGATAGACGAGTACCGCAAAGAGCACGCACACAGCCGACAAGGCCACTCCCCGCACCGCCGCGACGGCGACGCGAGCTCGTGGAGATCTCGACGACATGCTCAGCGCGCCTCGGTCCCGAACGCCGAACGTCTCGACGCGCGCCGCTTCCGGCTCGGCTCGTCCGAGCCGAGCCACACGTACAGCCAGTAGAACACGACGATCGCGTACGGGATCGAGCCGGGCCCTAGCATCACGCCCGCGGCGACCTGCTGGTCTGCGAGGGCGGACAGCCCGCGATGCCCCACGTGCTGGGCCGGATAGAGCGGCGTCGTCGCAAGCGCCAGGACCACCGCGAGCAGCCAACTGGCCGCGGATCCGGCCGTCGCGTAGACGACGCGTTCGAACGGAGCGAGCCGGCAACGAAACGGCGGCGAGTCGATGAGCTGGACCCAGAACAACATCCCGAGGAGGAGGAACGAGATGTGCTCGGCGTAGTGCACAGCGCCGTTGCGGAGGGTCAAGTCGTACGCGGCGGGGACGTGCCAGATCCCGAGGTCGATGTTGAAGAGAAGCCAGGCAGGCACCGGTGCGGCGATGAACGTCGCAGTCCGGCGTAGCCATCCAAAGGACGGGCTCTTCGCGATCGTGCGGGCGATTCTGCGGCGAAGGCCGAGCGGCAGGGGGCGCCAGAACGTCATCCACGGAGCGCCGAGCACGATCAGCGGCGCCGCGACCATCATCAGCAGGACGTGTTGCAGCATGTGCGCCCAGAAGAGGCCGTCCGCGAGCCGTTCGACGGGTGAGTCGAGCGCGATCACGATCGTGACAAGACCTCCGGCGAAGGAGAGCGCGCGCCAGGGAGCGACCCGACGGCGCGAACCGCCGAGCGCGCGAAGCCGCGACGGTCGCGAGCCGCGCCAGTACCACAGGGCAGCGACGACAACCGTGACGAGGATCGACGGCTCGCGGAGGAGATCCATCAGGTCGATCCTCCAAGCCGACGCACGTCGTGCGCGACCACGCCGGGCGAGAACGGGAACAGGTAACCGGCGCGGAGATCGCCCCGGGCGTCGATCAAGTAGAGCGCGGTGCTGTGCAGGATGTCTCCCGGCGTGCGCTCGACAGCGATGTTGTACGCCCGCCAAACGGGGGCGAGGGTCGCCTTCTTCGCGAGCAGCCAGTGCCAGTCGCCACGCCAACCGGCCTCGGCGGCGAACTTCCGCGCGCTGACGGCCGTGTCAGCCCAGGGATCGACGCTGACGACTGCCAGAACCGCGCCCGAGGCGGCCGTCCGTCGTTGCACGTCCGCCAGCGTCCGGCCCTCGACCGGGCATTCGCGCTTGCAGCGAGAATCCAAGAAGGTGATGAGCACCGGCCGTCCGCGCTCGCTCGCGAGCGTGACCAACTTCCCATCCTGGTCGCGGAGCGCGAAGTTCGGCGCCGGCTTGGCTCCCGCCGGCCAGACGACCTGCGCCTGTAGCTCGGGAACGGCGGCGGAGCTCGCGGGTCGTTGGACGGCGAGCACGGTGCCCGCGGCAGAGCCGGCAACGGCGGCGACGACGATTGCAAGGGCCCAGCCGCGACGAGCGGTCAATGCACGGCGGCCGTCGAGCTTACGGGGCTTCATCTCGATCGGAAACGCGAGCAGGGCGCCGGACGCGACGCCGGGTGAACCCGCTGCGGGGGTCCAGGAACCACAGCGCCAGGACGACGACGAGCAGCGCCAGCGGCACGACGAGCGTCATCACGGCTCCTGCGGACACATGGCTCATTCAGTGACCTCCATCCATTCAGAGGGCGCCGTCAAGCGCCATCGCGACGAAGAGCAGGGCGAGATAGAGGAGCGAATAGTGGAAGAGCAGGGCTGCGCGTCGGGGCGTCGTCCGCCAGCTGAGCCGCAGCGCGAGCCAGACGAACAACGCTCCCAGCGCAAGCGCCGGGATCACGTAACCGGGCCCGAGCGGACCCGCGACGAACGGCACGGCGGTCACCGCGACGAGCGCGACGGAATACAGGACGATCCGGCGCGTCGTCGTCTTCACACCGCGGACGACCGGCAGCATCGGAATCCGTGCCTGCGCATAGTGCTCCCGCAACAGCAACGCGAGCGCCCAGAAGTGCGGCGGGGTCCACAGGAACACGATCAGAAACAGCCACACGGCGGGCAGCGAGAGGTTGCCCGTTGCAGCAGCCCACCCGACAAGCGGGGGAACGGCGCCGGCCGCGCCGCCGATGACGATGTTCTGCGGCGTCGATCGCTTCAGCCATCCCGTGTAGACGAGCACGTAGAAGAGGTTCCCGACGAGCGCGAGCGTGGCGGCCAGCACGTTCACGGCCGACGCAAGCAGCACGAACGAGAACGCCGACAGCGCGAGGCCGAACTCGAGCGCGCGAGAGGGTGCCATCCGCGAGGCGGCAACCGGGCGCGCCCGAGTCCGTTCGCCCATCAAACGGTCGATGTCGCGGTCGAGGACGTGATTCAGCGCGGAGGCCCCGCCGCACGCAAGCGCGAGCCCGAGCATCGTCGTCCCGACCAGCCACCCCGGCGGCACGCCGCGCGCACCGACGAACATCCCGCAGAGTCCGGTCAGGAGCAGCAATGACATGATGCGCGGCTTCGTCAACGTGACGTAGTCCCGCCAGGCCCCGCGCGGAGCAGGCTCGCCGCGAAGCGTCACCGCGGTCGCGACGAGAACGACGGCGAATGCCGCGGAGGCGATGGCGACGTGCACGACGCGCGACGTGAGGATCGCAGCGCCTGCGAACAACACGAGCCCCGCAGCTGCAAGCGGGAACAAGCGGCGGTGCGCGAACCACGCTGCGACAACGAGCGCAACGAGCGGCGGGAACGCCAGTGCCGCGAGCAGCCGGTGCGCCCCGATCGGTCCCGTCGCGCCGCTGATGACGGCGAGCAGGGTCGCACCCGCGCCCGACAGCGCCGTCAGCCGAAGCCACGGGCCCGGGGGCGTGCCGCTCAGATCACTTGACGATGTAGAGAAGGATGAAGGCGGCAATCTCGACTCCGGCAAGAACGATCAAGACGAATCCGACGCCGTCGACGGCAGCCGCCCGGACCTCGGGCGGCGCGTCGCCCGCACGCGTCACGTCGCTGAGAACCGTCCCCAGCCAGTAGCACGTGCCCAGGAGCATGAAGGCGAAGAGGCCGCTCCAGCCGACGAACACGCTCGCGTAGGCGCCGTCCGTCGGGCCGAAGCCCAGCGACGAGAACTGCGCGGCCTGCAACCCAACAGCCGCGAGCGCGAACACCAGAGCCGCCGCTGCGGCGTTGCGCCACATCGCCGGAGCGACCGAGGCCGCACCGCGCGCGACCGCCGCGCTTGCGAGCACGCAGATCAGGATCGCGATGCCGAACGCGAGGGACGGGTTGGGATGGTGGTGCGGCCAGCCTCGCCAGATCCCATTCGTGTTCAACGCGCGAAGGTAGAGGAACGCGAAGAAGAACGCGAGAAAGAAAAAGGCCTCCGACGCAGCCCAGACCCGCGATCCGAGGTGGATGTTCCGCGCGAGCACGTCGCCGGGCTCGATCTCCTCGATGTGCGTGCCCGCTGCGGTCGTGTCCACGGCTCAGCTCCCCGCCGCCGGAAGAGCCGCCGGCTTGAAGTCCGCGACCGGCGGCGCACCCGCGACGCCGTACTCGTAGGGGCCGCTCGTGATGACCGGGATTCGTTCGAAGTTCTCGGTCGGAACCGGCGTCGGCAACTGCCATTCGAGTCCACGCGACGCCCATGGGTTCGCGAGCGCCGGAACGCGCGCGAACACGAGCGACCAGACCAGGTTGGCAATGAAGATGAGCATCGAGAAGCCGAGCAAGAACGCAGACGCAGACACGAAGTCGTTCAGCACCTGCAGACGCGGCGCGTAGGTCGAGACACGACGTGGCATGTCAAGGAAGCCTGCCGCGAACAGTGGGAAGAACGTCAGGTTGAAGAAGACGAACATCATCCAGAAATGAATCTTGGCGAGCTTCTCGTTGAGAGTGACGCCTAACATCTTCGGCAGCCAGTAGTAGACGGCACCGAAGAACGCGAAGACGAGACCGCCCATGATCGTGTAGTGGAAGTGCGCCATCACGAAGTAGCTGCCGTGCGTGGTCACGTCGCTCGGGACGTCGGACAGAAAGACGCCGGACAGGCCACCGATGAGGAAGTTGAAGAAAAACGCGAGCGCGAAGAGCATCGGCACCGTGAATCGAATACGCGCGCGCCAGAGTGTCCCGATTGCGTTGAGGAAGATGAAGCCCGTCGGAATGGAGATGAGCTCCGTCGTCAGCATGTAGAACGGGCGAAGCCCCGCGTTCATCCCGCTCACGAACAGGTGGTGCTGCCAGACCATGAAGCTGAGCAGCGTCACGCCGAGCATCCCGGCGACGGCGAGTCGATAGCCCCACAACGGCTTACGCGTGAACACGGGGAGGATCTCGAGCACGATCCCGAACCCCGGCAGGGCGAGGATGTACACCTCTGGATGGCCGAAGAACCAGAAGAGGTTCTGGTACAGGTACTGGCTGCCTCCAGCGCTTGCCAGGAAGAAGGAGGTGTTCGCAGCCCGATCCATGAGCACCATGGTCATCGTGGCGACGAGCACCGGCGCGGCGAGCACCATCAGAACCGACGTCGCGAGCACGCCCCAGACGAAGATCGGTAGCCGCGTCCAGGTCAGCCCCGGCGCGCGCATCGTCAGGATCGTCACCAGCAGGTTGAGTCCGACGAGCGTGAGCGAGATCGCAATCAGGATGAATGCCACGACGTAGGCGTCCATGCCTGCGCGACCCTCGTCGGCAAGCGGCGAATATCCGGTCCAGCCGGTCGCAATGCCGCCGAAGGCGATCGCCGACATGAGGATGAGCCCTGCGGCCGGTACCAGCCAGAACGTCAGGGCCTCGATGCGGGGGAATGCCATCCGCCGCGCGCCGATCATGATGGGGACGAAGTAATTCCCGAACGGCCCCAGAATGAAGGCCGACGTCATCATGATCATCATCGTCCCGTGCAGGCTGACGAGGGTGAGGTACTGACCTGCAGGCCACGGCTGCTCCACCGGACGCAAGAGCTCGGTCCGCATCAGCATCGCGTTCAACCCGCCGATGAAGAAGAAGATGCCGACGCCGAACAGGTATTGGATGCCGACGACCTTGTGGTCGGTGCACATCTTGAAGTAGCGCGTCCAGCCCGCGGTCTCGTGCTCACGCAGCGTCGGCGAACGCCCGAGTAGACGGCCGAGCGGATAGTTGGCGAAGCCGAGCCCGACGAGCCAGCCGATGATGGCGAACAGATAACCCATGAAGATGCCGACGTCGTTCTGGTCGGTTCCCAGCAGGTAGTTGTGGCCCACGGCCATCTGGCCGCCGATCCAGCCGCCGAGGAACCAGCCGCCGATCCCGAGCGCGAGGCCGGTCAGCATGTTGAAGCCGATCACGCGCCGCCAGACCGGCGGCCGGACGGCACTCGCTGTCGCGCTCACGCGGTTACCTCCTCACCTAACCCGCCCGCCTCAGCGGCGCCGGGAAATAGACGCGGTTGTACTTGGGCAGGTAGGCCATGACCGCAGCGTTCTTCGTCTTCGCTGCGGCAACCCACGCCTGGAAGGCAGAGGAGGAGAGGACGCGACCCTTCTTCGCCATGTGCCCGTGCCAGAGACCACACAGTTCCGCGCAACGGATCTGGAAGAACCCGGTCCTATGCGCGTTGACGTAGGCGATGTTGTCGACGCCCGGAACAGCGTCCGCCTTCACCCCAAGCTCGTATGCCCAGAAGGAATGGGTGACGTCGATCGACGTCACGTGGAAGGCGACGAGCTCGTGGTTGGGGATCGCCAGGTCGCGCGTCTCGAGGCCGCCGTAGGTCGGGTAGCGAAACGTCCACTCCCATTGCTGTCCGATCACCTGCACGGGAAGGGCGTGCTGATAGCCGTTCGGTTTCGCTACCGGGTCTGGGCCCTGGCCGCCGCCGGCACCGTGGGAGCTCGCGATGAGCGTGTAGCTCCCCCACACGGCGAGCGCGAGCACGATCACGCTCGTCAGCACGATCCAGGCGAGCTGCGCACCTGCGTGCCCCTTCAGCGGCGGGCCGTCCAGGATCACCTCTCCGCGCTGGCGGAAGACGGCGAAGGAATAGACGAAGCAGACGACGACCAGCAGCGCGATCGGCACCAGCAACGCCGTCATGAGAGTGTTCGCGTCGCGCTGAGACCCCGCTTCGGCCGTCATCCGGCCCGGCGGAAGATGCGGTCCGAGCACGAGCACGATCAAAGGCACAGCGACAGCCGTCAGGACGAGCCAGATCCCGATGATGCGCCGGCCATGCTGCGGGCTGCGCCCGGAGACGATCTCCGTCACCCGACGACCTCGAGATAGCCGTCCATCCAGCCGAGGCTCTGCATGGGCCCGCCGAAACCGAGCGGGAATCCCGCGGCACAGGGGACGAAGCACTGCCAGCGGAGCTTGCCGGGCTTGCCGGTCTGGAAGGAGAACTTCACCGTCGTGTGTGCCTCCGAGAGGCTGCACGGCGCGACGCTGCACTGGTTCTTCGCATCGTCGGCGACGCCCTTCAGGGGGACGCTCACGCCGAGCTCCGGGATCGCGAACGTGTGCGACGCAAGATCGGGATTGAGGACGTTGAGTGTCTTGCCGTCGACGTTGATCGTGCCTCCGGCCGTTCCGCGCGGCTGACCCCAGAACGGATTCCGCAGACCGGTTGCGGTATCGAACTGGTAGATCGTCACGTTCACCCTCGAGTTCGCTGGCACGCGCAGGACCGTGCTGTGCACCCACTTTCCTTGCGCGTTCTCGGCGAGGTACGAGACCCAGTCGGCATGAGGGGGGTGGCCGAACGAGGCGACGGTCTGCAGGGTGAGATTCACCTGCGGCGCCGATCCCGTCGCGGCCACGACAGGCGGCGTCACCGTCAGGTACGAGACGATGTAAAACGCAATCAGGGCCGCGCCTGCTGCGATCCCAGCGGAAACGATGCCGAAGCGCGCGGCTTTGCTCATCTTCCCACGCTCATCTGCCCCTTCGCCTAGGTGGTCCGACGGCTGGATATACACCTGGCATCGCTCCGGGGAACGTTCGATGACCGAATCGTCATCGGTTGGTCATTTACAGGTCATATTCGGAGGCGTAGGGTCGCCTGCGGTGCGAGTACTGGTGATCGAGGACGAGCCCCGGATCCGGGCGTTCCTGGCGCGGGGCCTGGCCGCGGAAGGGCTCCACGTCGACGAGAGCGTCGACGGACGGAGCGGGCTCGCGCAAGCGTTCGAAGAGGACTACGACCTCGTGATCCTCGATCTGCTGCTCCCGGAGCTCGACGGCCTCAGCGTGCTGCGTGCGCTGCACGACAGCAGACCGGGACTTCCGGTGCTCGTCCTCTCGGCGCGCTCCGACCTCCCGACGAAGCTACGCGGATTCGAGCTTGGCGCAAGCGACTACCTCGCGAAGCCGTTCTCGTTCGACGAGCTGCTCGCGCGCGTCCGCGTGCAGCTAAAGCGGGGCACTCCTCCGAAGAACGGAGGAACCGTCATTCGTGCCGGTGCGCTCGTCCTCGACCTGGCGACGAGGCGCGCACACCTCGGCGGCACCGTCACCGACCTGACAACGCGCGAGTTCCAGGTGCTGCGTCAGCTCGCGGAGCATCCAAACGAGGTGATCAGCCGTGAGCGCCTGCTCTCCGAAGTCTGGGGCTACCACTTCGAGCCAGGGTCGAACGTCGTCGAGGTGTGCATCCGGCGGCTGCGGAAGAAGCTCGGACCAGATGCGCCCATCCAAACCGTGCGTCATGCTGGCTATCGCGTTTCTGCGACGTAGGTGGCTCGAGCTCGCTTGGGGCGTGTTCGCGGCGGCGAACTTCGCGGTCATGCTCGCGTTCCCACGCTGGGAGACGATCCCGTTTCACTTCATCTGGGTGAGCCTCACCCTCCTCTACGGCTTTCGACTGTTCACTGCCAAGGCGACGGTCGCCATCCTCAGCGTCGTGTTCGTCGCGACCGGAATCGGGATCGGCCACGACGCCATCGTAGGGACGCAACCGTGGGACGAGATTTCCGAGGTCCCGCTGATGTCTGCCATGTTCCTGGCCATGGTGTGGCACGCGCACCGCCGACGAGCCGCGCTCGATGTCGCGAAGGAAGAATCCGCGCAGCGAGAGGCGATGCTCGTGCAGCAGGGGCGCTTTCTCCACGATGCGTCGCACGAGCTGCGCACGCCGGTGACGATCGCGCGCGGCCATCTCGAGGTCCTGAAGCGGACGAGGCGCGACCCATCACCTGAGATGGACGTCGCGCTCGACGAGCTCGAGCGGATCGAGCGGATCCTCGAGCGGCTCCTGCTGCTGGCGAAAGCGGAGCAGCCTGACTTCGTCGTCGTCGAGACGATCGATCTCGAGCCTTTCCTCGAGGATGTGTTCATGCGCTGGTCGGAGGTGGCGCCCCGGTCGTGGCGGCTTGGGGAGGTCGCGGCCGGGACGCTCGCGGCCGACCCCGAAGGCCTTCGAATCGCACTCGACTCACTCGTCGAGAACGCCGTCAAGTACACCGACGCCGGCGCCGCGATCGAGCTTCGCTCTCGTGCGTCGGGGGCTTCCGTGGTGATCGAGGTCGCGGACGAGGGCTCCGGGATCTCTGCCGACGCGGTCTCGCACATCTTCGACCGGTTCGCGCGGGCCGATCCCGCACGCACGCGGGCGCAGGGCGGCGTCGGCCTCGGGCTGTCGATCGTGGACGCGATCGTCAAGGCACACGGCGGACGTTGCAGCGTGAAGACGTCGACCCGGGGGTCGATCTTCTCACTGCAGTTCCCCGGCTTCCGCGAGGCGGAGGGTGCGGCTTACACCTCGGTCGCGGGCGCAGGACGCCTAGCCGGAATGCGATAACCGTGGTCGTGGCAGAGCGACCCGGGCGCATCCTCCGTCAGCGCGTCGCAGTAGCCCTTACCGTACGCGGCCCGCATGAACGCCGCGACGACCTCGAGGTTCCAGTCGGTGATGTCGGCCGCCTCCCGCCAGAGGTCGGTGAGGCGGAGGTCGATGTCGAGCTCCAGTAGGTCGATGCGCGACGGCGAGTTGGCCATGCATCGAGGGTACGCACTCGGGCGGACAGCATTCCCCTGCGCCGGTTGGGGGAACCTCCCGGTTCCCCAACCCCCTCCACCGGTCCGCTTCGCGGACGGGCGGCTCCGCCGCCGGGCGGACAGCATTCGTCTCCGCTAGTACCCTCGGTTACATGGCAGAGATCAGATTCGGCCCGGCCCGCGTCCCCTCGCGGGAAAGCCCGGAGGAGGCGATCGCGATCCTCCGGGAGCTCGGCTACTCGGCCTGCGAAATCGACTTCGAGGGCAAGTTCTGGATGGATTACCCCTGGGCCGAGCGGTTCGGCCAGCTCGCGCGCGAGGCCGGCATCGTCCTTTCTGTCCACGCCCCGATCGCCGGCTTCATGGGCCACGCCGAGCGGGGCAAGAAGCTGAACATGGCGGTCGGGATGCTCGACCACTCGGCCGGCGTAGCGAAGGTGTGCGGCGCGGAGCTCGTGGTGTTCCATCCCGGCTTCCTGCTCGGCCGCACGCGCGAGGACGCGATCGACTCCGTCGTCGAGCAACTTGGTGAGCTTCGCGAACGGCTGGAGAAGAAGGACCGCGCCGTCGTGTTCGGGATCGAGGTGATGGGACGCGTGCGCGAGCTCGGGACCGTCGAGGACGTGCTCGAGATCTCCGCGCGACTCGGCTGGGTCCGGCCCGTGCTCGACTTCGCGCACATGCACGCCACGAGCGACGGCGCGTTCACGACCACGGAGATGTTCGCGGGCGTGCTGGAGGCCGCCGACTCGATCATCGAGCCGGACGCGCCGTTCCACATCCACTTCTCGGACATCCAGTTCGCGAACCGCAACGAGACGAAGCACCTCGCGTACGGCGAGGGGACGCTGCGCGCCGAACCGCTCGGCGAGGCACTGGCGCGCTTCGACCGGCCCGCGACCGTGATCAGCGAGTCGCCGGACGTCGAGTCGAGCCAGGCGATCTACGCGGCGCTGGGCGCTGCGAGCTTGGCCAGCCGCGCCTCGAGCTCGACGGCCTCGTCGAGCCGCTCGCGGTCGCGCAGGAACTGAGCGTACGCCGGCAGCACCTCGATGTCGATGCGGCATTGCTCCGTGC
>JBASRJ010000081.1:0-11378 GCA_049273785.1 Gaiellaceae bacterium
GCTCGAGAACACCTTGTCGAGCGTGACGCCGTACGACTTGTACGGGTTGCGCGTCAGCAGATGCTGCTGGATCGCGTCGGCGAGCCTGCGCGACGATGGGCCGTTGCTCGGCGACACGATGCGATCCGAGATGAAGGCCCGATAGAACGGGATGACAGCATTGCCGCCGCGCGCAAGCGTGTAGTCGCCGAAGCGCACGCCGTTCAGGACCGCCCAGCCGACGAGCGGGAGCAGACCGGCCACGACGAGCGCGGCAGCCCACCTCGTCCTCGCCCGCCAAGTCGCGCGCAGCACGAGCGGAAAGAGGAGGAAGACGAGCAGCAGCGCGTTTCCCGGCCGAATCAGGGCCATCATCGCGACGCCGAGACCGACGAACGCGAACCGTCGCGTGGACGGCTGTGCGGCGGCGCGCGTGACGAGGAGCGCCCAGCCGGCAAACGCCGCGCCGAACAGCGCGTCGCTCGAGAGCTCGTGGAAGAGAAGTCCGTACGCTGGGTAGACCAGCAAGGCTGCCGCCACGAGCAGTGCGGCGCGGGCGCCGTACGAGCGCGCGGCGACAGCCCACGCGACGACCGAGCCAGCGAACAGCACCGCCATCAAGGGCTCGGCGAAGAATCCACCGGCGACGTCGAGCGAGGCGCCCGCCACGATCGGGGTTACCGGCGTTCGAAACAGCATCGGCCACGGCAGCAGCGGGTGCCGGTCGAGGAACTGGATGTAGCCGTAGACGTACTCATCGAGGTCGCGGCCGCCCGCGAGCGGCCACCCGATCGCGCGGACCGCGTAGACAGCGAGACCTAGCCCGAAGAGGACAATCGCGCCGCGCCGTCGGCTAGCGAGCTGCTCGAGCCACGCGAGCGCACGTGCGAGCGTCGTCACCGTTCAGCGGCGGCACTGCTCGAAGCCGGCTTGCGGAACAGGTGGATGTCGTGCCGTCCGTCGTCCGCCGCCGGACGGAACGAGACGACGCCGAAGTCTCCTGCGAGCTTGCGATGCACGTAGTCAGGTGGGTGATACGCGCTACAGAGGCTGCTGCCTGCGGCGCCCTCGTACAACACGACGAGGTTTCCATCGGCGAACGAACGACGCTCCGGTTCCGTCAAGCGGTTGAGCGACGCGTAGTACTCGCCGAGCGTCGAAAACAGCAGATGACCGCCGGGCTTGAGCACGCGAAAGCATTCGTGCATCCACGCGTGCTGCAGATCCTCGGGAAGATGGGTGAAGACCGAAAAGGCGTAAACGAGATCGAAGGTCCCCGCTTCGTACGGAAGCGGCGGCGAGATGTCGTTGACGGTGACATCGGCGAAGGTGAGGTTCTTCCGACACCAGTCCACCATGCGGGAATCGATGTCACACGCGAACACACGCGCTCGCGGGAGTCGCGACCAGTGGCGCAGAATTCGTCCGCAGCCGCAGCCCCAATCGAGGATCGCATCGAGCTCGTCGATCGACGTGCCGTCTTCCTGCAAGGCGTCTCGGACGAGGTCGGCCTGACTCTGGCCGCTGCTCAGGAAGAACTGCGCGTCGGCGTGCAGCGGCCCGATTTGGGCGCGTAGCCGTGCGGGCGGGACGGGCACGCCCTCTGCCGTCTGTATCCCTTTCGACCGCAGCTCGGATCTGGCCGCGAGAGCGAGCTCGTAGAGCCGTACGGCCGGTCGCGCGAGGTGGAGCTTGTCGGTCAGATCGAGGAGCGTCCGTCGCAGTCCCCAGGTGGCCGGTTCGGTCACCGGCGGACCGTAGCTGTTCTCCGGCGAGCCGATTCCGTCGAACCCCCTTGCTACTCTGGCGCGTCGCAGGACGCTACGGACCAGGGTCGTTTACAGGGGGTTTACATGCGCTTCCGCTTCATTCAGATCGTCGCTCTGCTTGCTGTGCTGGCCGGCGCCTACGCGGGTGTCGCGCGCGCGTTGGACTTCGACGACGAGAACCCCGAGCCGCCGACGGGCGAAGTCGGGGCGACGTACTACTACAAGATCGGCGCTCACGCCGGCTGTCTCCCGTATCACTTCGTGATCGATTCGGGCGCGCTGCCGCCGGGATTGAAGCTCAGCGATCTCGACGAGCGCACGGGTCTGGTCTCCGGTGTTCCAACAGAGGGCGGGGATTGGAGTGCCTGGATCTCGTTGCACGACTGCGCAGGCAAGAGCGCCCAGACGCTCTTCTCGTTCGGAGTCTATAACCGTACGTGGGGGATCAAGACGTCTTCGCTCCCTTCCGCCGTCGCGGGGTCGCCGTATTCGGCGAAGCTCGAGGCGGGTGACCGGCCTGTGACGACTGTGAGCTGGCAGGTGACGAGTGGCACGCTGCCGGCCGGACTGACACTTGCGACGAACGGGACGATCGCCGGTACGCCGACGTCGGTCGGCGCCTCGACCTTCACCGTAACCGCGACGTCGAGTGACATCAACAGCGTGACGCGCACGGATACGAAGCAGTTCACGCTCAGCGTGATCGCCCTGACTGCCACTGCTTCGCGGCGCGCGGCCGAAGTGGGGATCCCGTTTCGCTCGACGCTCGCCGCGAGTGGGGGTAAGTCCCCGTACGCCTGGTCGGCTGCGGGAGGCGTACCGCCGGGGCTCGCCGTCGGCGCAGACGGCGTCATCACCGGCGTGCCGACGAAGGCCGGCTCGTACACGATCACGGTGCACCTCGTCGACGCGAGCGGTGCAGCGAAGGACGTGCAGGTGCCGCTGGCCGTGCGCGCGCGACTCTCGATCACGACGAAGAGCCTTCCCGGTGGAGCAGTTGGGCACAAGTACAACGCGAAGGTCCCGACGCGAGGGGGCGTTGCGGCGTTCCGCTGGACGATCGCGGGCGGTGCGCTGCCCCGAGGGCTGAAGCTGGCCGCCAAGACCGGAACGATCTCCGGTGTTCCTGCGACCGCGGGCACCTTCCGAATCACGCTTCGGGTGCGCGACGCGCTCGGCGCGGTCTCGACGAAAGCGCTCACGCTCAGCGTCCACTAAAAGACCGAACCGCCTGGTCGAGTCGACGCCTAGAATCTTCTCGGTGAGAGTCCCGAGCGCCTCCCCGAGCCGCCCGGTCACAGCTTCGGAGACATCGCCATTGCGGCCGTCGCTGACGGTCGTCGTCCCGGTCTACAACGGGGGCGACGAGATCGTCGAGAACGTAGACACGATCCGCAGCGCAATCGTCGGCGGCCTGCCGGGAGAGGAGGTCGAGTTGATCGTCGTCTCCGACGGGTCGCTCGACGGTAGCGCAGAGCGTCTCCTCGAGAGTCGGTCCGACAAAGGCATTCGCGTCATTCACTACGACCGCAACCTCGGAAAGGGATACGCGGTCAAGTCCGGCGCGCTTGCCTCTCACGGCGACTGGATCGCGCTCGTCGACGCGGACCTCGATCTCGACCCGACGGCGATTCCGAGCTACCTCGAGCTTGCGCGGCGCGAGGGCCTCGACTTCGCGATCGGCTCGAAGCGGCACCCCGACTCGGTCGTGCACTATCCGCTGTCCCGGCGGATCGCCAGCCGCCTGTATCAGCGATTGAATCGCCTGCTCTTCCGACTCGACGTTCGTGACACGCAGGTTGGGCTGAAGGTCTTCAGGCGCGCCGTCGTCGACGACATCCTGCCGCTCCTGCTCGTCAAGCGGTTCGCCTTCGATCTCGAGCTCCTCGCTGTGGCGTCGGCGCTCGGCTACGGCCGCGTGCGCGAGCTCCCCGTGCGGCTCGACTACAGGTTCAGCGGTTCCGAGCTTCGCTCCCGTGCCGTCATGCGTGCGCTCTGGGACACCGCGGCGATCTTCTACCGGCTTCGCCTGCTCAGGACGTACCAACGAAAGCGCCACCTGCTGCGCGGGAGCTCTACGTTGCCGCCGGAGGCCCAGCCTCTCGTTTCGCTGCTCGGCGACCCGGCGGCGGCCGGCCGGCTCGATTACCCGCGGCTCGAGCTCGCGACCGTCGAGCAGCCTCGGGGCGAGCTGGTCGCCCTGCTCGCGGCCGGCGCTCGCCCGTCGGGAAACTGGGTGACGGCAGCGGTGCCGTTCTTCGCCGATCCTGACATCGCTGCGGTCGTCGTTCCCGCGCTGACGCCGCCGGACGCGACACTCCGCGAGCGTGCCGCCGGTGCGGTGCTCGAATCGCGACTCGGGGGTGCCTCGCGCCGATCGCGGTACTTCCCCGGCAACGTTCGCCTCGTCGACGACGAGCCTGCCGAGACGATCATCGTCCGGACGGCGGACTTCTCCGCGGCGCTCGCGGCGGGCGTGAGCTCGGAGCGCCTCGTCGCCTGGCTCGCAGAGCGCGGCCGACGGACGATCTACACGCCCGATGCGTCGGTCGCCGCACCGCCCGCACCACTCCTCGCGCCTCACCTCGAAGCCACGTATGCGTACGCGATGGCTCGCGGGGCGACCGCACGCAGGACGGGCGGTACGAGTCTGAGCACCGCAACGACGCTCTCGCTTGTCCCCGCGGCCTGTGCCGTAGTCGGTGCCTCGCTGCTCGCGTTTGGGTCGGCCGACGCGCGTCGCGTCGGCGTAGGCCTTGTCGCCGGGTACGGAGCTGCAGTCGCAGGGTCGACGGCCCTCGCGGGACTCCGCTTTCGCTCGGGACGCGTCGCCATGCTCGCGGCGCCCGCGCTCGTCGCCACGCAGGCGGCGTACGTTGCCGGGTTTCTTCGAGGCCTCGTAGCCAGCCGATGACCCCGGCACTCAGCGTCGTGGTGCCCGTCTACAACGAGGCACCGCATGTCGGTGCGACGATCGACCGGTTGGTCGAAGCGATTGAACGCAGCGGCTTCGACGCTGAGCTCGTGCTCGTCGATGACGGTTCGACGGACGAAAGCACGGACGCAGCGGCGAGGGCGTTGAAGGAACGTCTGCCCCTCGCCGTCGTGCGGCAGCCGAACCTCGGGCGGTTCCATGCCGTCCGCACAGGCCTCGAACGCGCTTCCGGCACAGCCGTCCTCATGTTAGGCGCACGCGTCCGCCTCCGGCCCGATTCGCTCGCGTTCGTTCGCGAACGCCAAAGTGCGGGCGAAATGGTCTGGACAGGCCACGTTCACATTCACACGGAGGGAAATCCGTACGGCACGTTCATGAACGTCATCACCGAAATCGCCTGGCGTGACTATTTCAATCGCCCTCGCACGACGAGCTTCGGCCTCGCAGAGTTCGACCGGTACCCGAAAGGAAGCGGCTGCTTCGTCGCGCCACGCAAGCTTTTGGTCGACGTCTTCGACGCCTTGCCGAGGCGGTACGCTGACGTCCGTCATGCAAACGACGACGCACCGATGCTGCGGCGCATCGCCGCCTCGGGACCGATCCATGTTTCGCCCTCGTTTGCGGCGGACTACGTGCCGCGAGCGTCCTTTCGAACATTCATCAAGCATTCGGTTCATCGCGGCGCGGTGTTTCTCGACGGTCACGGACGCCGCGAGTCGCGCTTCTTTCCGATGATCGTCGCGTTCTATCCGGCAAGTGCCGCGCTGACTCTCGCGTCGATCCTGCGGCCCAGGCTCCTCCCGG
This sequence comes from Gaiellaceae bacterium, assembly GCA_049273785.1. Lineage (GTDB taxonomy): Bacteria > Actinomycetota > Thermoleophilia > Gaiellales > Gaiellaceae > 3-1-20CM-4-69-9. The sequence continues at coordinate 5,488 of JBASRJ010000081.1, forward strand.
TCGCCGCCGTCGGGACGTCTGTAGGGGCGAGCCTCGTGGCCGCGTCTGCGCGGCGCTCCGGGGCGGAGGTCAGGACGGTGGCCGCTCTTGCCCCCGTGTGGGCGGGGGCCCTCGGCGTGGGCCTGTGGCGCGGCCTAGGGATGCTCCTGGCGGAGGCAATCAGGGCGAGGAGGGGGGGACGGCGATGGACGTGACAGCCGATCTTGCGGGTCGCCGCGTGGCCGTCACCGGCGGCGCCGGCTTCGTCGGCTCGAGGATCGTTGCGCGACTGATCGCCGCGGGAGCCGACGTGGTCGTGCTGGACGATTTCTCAACCGGGTCGCGCGCGAATCTCCCCGAGTCGACCCCCTCGCTCAAGGTCGTCGACGGCAGCGTCCTCGATCTCGAGCTGGTGCAGCAGGTCCTTCGTGGGTGCGACGTCGTCATTCACGCCGCCGCGCGAAACATCGTTCTCTCCACGAAGAACCCGCGGGACGATTACGCAGTCAACATCGGAGGCACGCTCAACGTCCTTCTCGCCGCCCGCGATCTTCGGCTCAGCCGGATCGTTTACACGTCGTCGTGCTCGATCTACGGCAATCCGCGTTATCTTCCGATCGCCGAGGAAGACGCGGTGAACCTCCTGAGCCCGTACGCAGTCTCGAAGTTCGGCGGCGAAGGGTACTGCCACGCGTTCTACGAGAGTTACAGCCTTCCGACTGCTGTTGTTCGCTACTCCAACGTCTTCGGCCTCGGCCAGACTCCCGAGAATCCGTATTGCGGCGTCGTCGCCAAGTTCTTCCAGGCTGCGATGACAAATGAACCGCTGCAGATTCACGGTGACGGGGAGCAGACCCGCGACTACACCTTTGTCGAGGACGCAGTCACCGCGACACTGAGCGTCGCGGTCTCGCCCAGGGCGATCGGACAGGTGTACAACGTCGGTACTGGGCGAGAGACGTCCGTGAACCGCCTGGCGCAACTCATCGCCGAGATCACCGAAGCATCGGTCGAGCCGCGCCACGTCGACAGACGGGACATCGACAACATCCGTCGACGCGTCGTGAACATCGAGAAGATCCGTCGCGAGCTGCGGTGGGAACCCGAAGTGACCGTCGAGCAGGGATTGCGCGAGACCTATGCGTGGTTGCGCGAGCGCGGTCTTGCGCGCGTCTGAGCTAGGCGCTCTTCGACGGCGTCCGCGACCTCCGGCCATGGCACCGTCGAGATCCTCGGTGTGAGGGAGAGCGAACCGTTGAAGAAGTCAACAAGCGCTCGACCGAGCGCGATCGGGTTTGCATTGACGAGTGCGCCACCGGAGGCCGGCACCGAGTCCACGAGGCCTGGGGCGTCGTAGCCGACGCTCGGGGTCCCGCACGCCGCAGCCTCACTCACATTGAGCCCCCAGCCCTCGCGCACGGACGTCGCGACGAGGACATGTGCCCGCGCGAGCGTCTCGAGGAGCTTGTCCCGCTCCAGACGGCCCAGAAACTCGACTCCGCCCCGGGTTGCTCCGCGGAGTCGAGCAAAGAGCGGGCCCTCACCGATCACCCAGAGCCGAGCGTGCGGAAAGCGTTGGCGAAGCGATTCGAACGCCGTGATCGCCTCGCTTGGTCGCTTCATCGCGACGAGCCGTCCGAGGAAGACCACCGTCGGCTCTGCTTCCTTCGGGACGTTCGGAACGGGATGCGGCGTCCAGCCTTCTGGGATCACGGTGACGTCGCGCCACTGATGGTGTCGCGCAAGCGACTCCGCGCTGCTGGCCGAGACGGTCATCGCGGGCACACCGCGATAGGCACGCAGCCACCACGGCTCGAGGACGTATCGTCCGAGCACGGAGACTGGAAACGGCATCTCGTACGACCAGATCTCCCGGGCGAGTTGATGGATGAGCGCGACGATCGGCGTGTCGCGGATCCAGCGCGGCGTCAGGAAGGGACGGGTGTTGATCTCGTCGATCACGACGTCGTAGGAGCCGTGCCCTTCGCTCGACCAGAACCGCCGTGCGGCGCGGTAGACGCCGAGTCGGCCTCCGCGGCGAACGACCTCGACGCCTTCGACGATCTCGCGCTCCGGGTTGCCCTCGACGGCCGCTGCGAACAGCGTGACCGCGTGTCCGCGTCTGACGAGCCATCGCGCCACCTGCTCCGTGAATTCCTCGGCGCCTCCGGCCAGGGGATGCGACGTGTCCTTCCAGTTGAGGATCAAGATGCGCACGTGACTACGCGCGACACACGAAGTGTGCGAGCGACCCGGCGCCTTCGCGCGCCTCGAATGCGTCGCCGACGTGTGCTGCCACGCGCGCGGGGCCCGATTCGTACGGCGGCACGAAGTCCGGTGCGCCGACGGCGTCGTGGAAGAGCAGGTGCCCGCCCGGCGTCAGGAACGGCGCCCAATGTTCGAAGTCAGCGCGTACGCCGTCCTCGCGGTGATCGCCGTCGATGAACAGGAGATCGATCGTCGGCTCAGGCGGTGCGGCCGTCCGCGAGTCGGCAATGTGCAGGCGGACACGGTCGGAGAGGCGATAGCGGCCGAGCGCGGCCGCGAGTTGGCGGTCGAGCTCGCCTCCTTCGCGCCCCTGCCGCGTCTCGATGTCGTAGGAGTGAACGACGCCGTTCTCGAGCGCTGCCGCAATCAGGAACGTGCTCCCACCGCGAAAGCGTCCGATCTCGACGACCGTTCGCGGCTGCAGTTCGCGAACCAGCCGGTAGAGATGTGCGGCCTCGTCGAGGCGCAACGACGCAACCCCGTGCGCGAGGATCGTGCTCGAGAACAGGAACGTGAGGTCCTCGAAGCCCGCGATGCGGTCAGGCCAGCTCCTGACGTGCGAGAAGTCCGAGCCGTGCCGCTCGCGGTCGGCGATGACGAGCTCCCCGACGAGACGGCGCATGGATTTCGGAAGCGGCAGACGCACACGAAGGACCGTACCGCGGTACCTTCCCCGCCCGTGAAGGACGAGTCCCTGCCGTCCCTCTCGGTCGTCATTCCGACGAGCCGCGGCGGTGCCGACCTCGAGCGGTGCCTCACCACACTTGCCGCGCAGGGCTACCCCGAACTCGAGGTGGTCGTCGTCGACAACGCTTCACCGGACCCGGCAATGGGACGCCTGCCGGAGCGCTTTGCGGGCGTTCGAATCCTGCGCAACGAGGAGAACCGCGGCTTCGCGGGAGCCAGCAACCAGGGGATCGAGGCCTCGGAGGGCGAGCTCATCCTCCTGCTCAACGACGACACGGCGCTCGAGCCGGCAGCGCTGCAGGCACTCGTCGGCGCGCTCTGTGAGCGCCCGTCCTGGGGTGCCTGCCAGGCGAAGCTGCTGCTGATGGACGATCCCGGACGGCTGGACACGGCCGGGTCGTTCCTGACCGCAACGGGGTTCCTCGTCCACCGCGGAGCGTACGAGCCGGAGGAGCGATTCGCGGCGTCGGATGAGATCTTCGCGGCCAAAGGAGCCGCGCTGCTCGTCAGCCGGCGCGCAGTCGCACACGTCGGCGCATTCGACCCGGACTTCTTTGCGTACCTCGAGGAGACGGATCTCTGCTGGCGGCTGTGGCTTGCCGGATGGGAGGTGGGGTTCGCTGCGGACGCGCGCGTCCTGCACAAGCTCGGCGCAACGGCGTCGGCTCTCCCGCCCCCATTCGTCCAGTTCCACTCGTTCAAGAACCGAATCTGCATGCTGCTCAAGAACCTTGGGCCGGCGCGGCTCGCATGGATGCTGCCGTACCACCTCGTGCTCTGTCTCGGTCTCGCGGCTTGGTACGCCCTGCGCGGACGAGCAGGGCTGGCATTCGCGATCCTGCGAGGGGTTGCCTGGAACGTGACGCATCTCCGCAGCACGTTTCGCAAACGCCGAGTCGTTCAACGGGAGCGCCGTGTGCCCGACCGCGCGTTGATGCCGAAGATCATCCGGCCGACGCCGATGCGCGCGCTCCTCGGTTACGCGAAACGGACGGGCTGAAACGGATCAGAACCCAGGATCGGGCGAGAGCAGTTGTGCGTGGAGAGCAGGTGCGCCCGACGCCTGCTCCGCCCTCGGCGCCGACACGTCGATCACGTCCGACGTCGGGTCGGTCTTGATGAAGAGCCGCGAGTGCCCGCGGGGGACTTCTACGAGGACCGAGATGCGCACCCGGCCTTTGACGATGAAGGCCTGCTCGCTTCGAGCGTCGGCAAGTCGAAGCACGCTCTGCCCGCCCCCCGAGACCTCTGCGTCGAGGACGAGCCGGACGACCCCGGGTGTACTCGCGGCGAAGTCGGCCACGCCGACTCCTCCCTGCGCGATGAAGGGATAGCCGACGAAGCCGTCCTCGGCCCGCTGCGGCGCCCCGAAGCCGCCGGGCAGCGTCACGAACGCCGGGGCGGCCGGCGCGACGACGTCCCAGACCGACGTGTCGTCGGGGAACCGCCCGACGAGCCTGTACCCGTCGGCGGAGGTGGGCTCGTTCGGCGACACCTCCGCGTCGACTATGGCGTGGGGATGGATCTCGATCGCCGTGACGCCGAGGAGCGACAGCGCCGGCGCGGTTCCCGGCTGCGCGGGATCGAGGAGCATCAGCCGCGCTGAGTCGGCCGGCGTGCCTGCCGGTGCGCCGTTCAGGAGCGGCCGGCCGTGCCTTCGCTGCCAGAGGCGGTAGATGTCCGAGTAGCCGAGCGGATACTCCGCGAGAATGCCGCGAGGCGTCTGATCGAGGGCCGTGTACTCAGGCGGGGTTGGGACCGTCCGGAATCGCTTCTCGGCCGGGTGGATCGCGAGCTCGAGGAACGACACGACCATCGCCGCGCCGACGACGCCGATCGCAAGCGTGGGCAGCCGGCCGGGCCGTGCGAGTCTGCGCCAGACTGCCTGCAACCCAAGTGCCGCGAGCGGAACGAGCGCGGTCATCAGGAGCGGATCCCAGCGTGACGGCACGCGGAACGCCGGGACGACGCTCCATAGGAGGCGCGAAGGCATCGGGATCCCGAGCGCGGGGCTCGGGAGTGCGAACGCGAGTCCGACGACGAATGCAGCCACGAGGCCTGCGGTTGCCAGCCGCTCGCGTTCGGGGAGCATTACCCGCCGCCGGAAGGCGATCAGGACCCACGCGACGGCGAGCGCGAGCGTGAGAAGGCCGGCGTAGTTGCTGATCTCCGTCGGGTTCGATCCGTGGCTGTGCCGGGCCCAGAACGAATCGAGCCCGTCGCCGACCACGAGATTGTGCGCCGCAGGGACTACGAGCTCCACCGGGTGAAGGCCGAGCGCAGAGAGGTCTCCGGAAACGCGGTTCAGGCCTGCCCCGGCATTCGTCCCCGAAGCCGTCGCCGCGATTCCGACGAGACCGGTTGCGACGATCGCGCACGCTGTCGAGCCGAGGACCAGCAGCACGCCGCGGCGCCGCTCGGATGTCAGCGCCGCACCGACGGTGAAGGCGATCGTGGTCACGACCGCCATTGCGCCGAAGTAGCCGGACGTCAGCCAGCAGCCGAGTGTCGCCGCGCCGACGAATGCGAAGCGAAGCCATGAAGGGCGACGGGAGGCGGCGACGAGCGCCAGGACGAGGAGCGCGAGCAGCTCGAGGTGAGTCAGCGAAGCGTGCTCGGAACGCGCGAGGTGCCACGGGAACACGATGTAGACAAGCGCCGCCCAGATCGCGACGAGTCGGGCGCAACCGAGATAGCGCGCGAGCACGTACATCGTCGCGCCGGACAGGATGTAGCCGGCGAGCGTGATCAAGTTGAAGGCTGCGACCTCGCCGACGACCTGCGCCATGAGGTACGTCGGGTAGTACGGGAGCATCACCTGGATCTCGAGCGCGTTCGTCTCGTTCCAGCCGAAGGGTGCGCCGGTGAGCGTGTGATGGGTCGAGCCGAGCACGTGGTAGCCGCCCTCGTGCAGCGTCTGCCAGAACCACGCAACCGATGCGGTCGAGTCCGAACCC
>JBASRJ010000086.1:0-16751 GCA_049273785.1 Gaiellaceae bacterium
GGCTCGGGGCGTTCCTGCTGGGCCCGCTCTCGACGGAGGACGGCCGGCTCTTCCGCACGTGGCGTGACGGGCGCGCGCACACGAACGGCTTCCTCGAGGACTACGCTGACGTCGCGAACGGCCTCTACGAGCTGCACGTCGCGACGGGTGAGCTCCGCTGGCTCGAGGAAGCCCGCCGGCTCGGGCTGCTGGCCGTCGAGCTGTTCGGCGACCAGGAGCAGGGCGGCTTCTTCCACACGCCCGCCGACGGCGAGCGCCTGGTCAACCGCAAGAAGGAGCTCGACGACCATCCGACTCCGTCCGGGAACTCGATGCTGGCGTATGTGCTCCTTCGGCTTGCGCGCATCTACGGCGACGACGACCTGGAACGGAAGGCAGTCGGCGTCTTCCGACTCGCCGCGCGTCTGCTGCCGCAGGCGCCGTCGGCGTTCGGCCACCTCCTCTGCGCGCTCGACTTCCACTTCGCCGCGCCCCGCGAGCTGGCGATCGTCGGCTCGCCCGACAGCGAGGTTGCGCGCGCCGCGCTAGCGCCGTTCGATCCCAGCACCGTGGTCGCGTTCGGCCCGGCGGAGGGCGTGCCGCTGCTCGACGGGAAGGACTACGTCGACGGCCGTCCCGCCGTCTACGTCTGCGAGCGGTTCGTCTGCCGCGCGCCGGTCACGGAGCCGGCTGGGCTCGCAACTCCTTAGCGGCACCTACTAAGGAGGGGGCGCGACTGCAGCTGGCGACTTCCTAGCAGGCCGACAACCAAGGGCGCCCCCTCGGGAGAGGAGACCCGCGCCGGCGGCGAAACCCTGCGCCGCTTTCACCTCACCGGGCAGCGGGCCGCACCCTCGGAGCCGAGCTGCCGGGCCGTCGGGGGTTGCCGGGCCAGGAGCTGCGAGACGCTGACGGCACGAAGTCTCTTTTTCCGGGCCGCGCGGAGGACGGCTCGCGCGACCTGCGGTTCCCAAGGGTGGAGATCGTGGAGTAGGACGATCGCGCCCGGTCGCAGCCGCTTGACGACCGCGCGAATCGTCTTGCCGGGCGTGGCGCCGACCAGCGTGTCGCCGCCGTCGATGCTCCAGCGCACGTCGAGCAGCCCCAGCTCGCGGCCCAGCAGGTCGTCCACCCGCCGGGCCTCCGCGTACGGCGCCCGAAACAGGCGTGGGACGCCGCCGACGGTGCGGCCGATCTCGCGTTGGGTCCACGCGAGCTCACGCCAGGCATCGCGGGCGGACAGGGCCCTGAGGTTCGCGTGGCTCCAGGTGTGGTTGCCGAGCTCTCCGACGCGGGTCGAGGCGCGCGCGCCGGCCGCCCAGGTGCCGACACGGTTGCCGACCTCGAAGAACGTCGCCCGCCCGTGCTCCTCACGGAGCACGCGCACCAGTCGGAGCGTGTACGGGCTCGGCCCGTCGTCGAAGGTGAGCGCGAAGCTCCGGCCGTGCGTTCCCGCGCAGTACACCGGCTGCGCGGTCTGGATCAGGCGCGGGACGGTCGGCAGGGATGCCGGCGACGGCATCGCGGCGGCCGCAGCGATGAGCAGGCCCAGCACTACGAGACCGGGCGCACGTCGGGATCTGGAATGCCGGCGATCAACTCCTCCGTCAGTACGGGAAAGACGGCGTGCGGCGTCCCCCCGGCGCACCACACCGTCTCGAATCGCCGGAGCGACTCGTCGACCACCGTGCGCAGCGGGCGGTCGTGGCCGAGCGGGGGCACGCCTCCGATCGCGAATCCGCTCGCGGCCCTCACCTCGGCCGCCGTCGCGGGGCGGACGGAGCCGAACCGGGCTGTGTCCACGCGCCGATCGCCGGCACACAGGACGAGGAACGGGGCGCCGCCATCCTCCGTGAACACGAGCGACTTCACGATCTGTCCCACTTCGACGCCGACCGCAGCCGCGGCCTCCGCTGCGGTCCGGGTCGAGTCGGCGAGCTCCCGGACCTCGACCTCGAGCCCGCGCAGCCGCAGGCGCTCCTGCACCTTCAACGCTGTTGGATGCAGCGGCACAGCTTTAAGGTACCCCCGGCCGTGCCTCTCCTCGAAGTCGAGAGCGTCAACAAGCGCTTCGGCGGGATCGTCGCGCTCGACGACGTCTCGTTCGACGTCGATGCCGGCGAGATCGTGGGCCTGATCGGGCCGAACGGAGCCGGGAAGACGACCGCGTTCAACGTCATCACCCGCCTCTACACGCCAGATGCAGGCCACGTGCGCTTCGACGGGAAAGATCTCCTCGCCACCCGCCCGAGCAGCGTGATCCGACGTGGAATCGCGCGCACGTTCCAGAATGTCGAGCTCTTCCGCGGCCTGACGGTGCTGGAGAACGTCCAGGTCGGCGCGCACGCGCGCACGGGTGATCACAACGTGGACGACGCGCTTTTCTACGTCGGCATCGGCTCGCTGCGACACCTCCAGGTCGACGGCCTTCCGTACGGGACACAGAAGCGCGTCGAGCTCGCGCGCGCGCTCGCATCCTCGCCTCGGCTGATGCTGCTCGACGAGCCGGCGGGCGGGCTCAACCACGAGGAGGTCCAGGATCTCGCGGGCCTGCTTCGCCGGCTGCGCGGCGACTTCGACCTGACGATCCTGCTGGTCGAGCACCACATGGGGCTCGTGATGAGCGTGGCCGACCGCGTGCACGTCCTCGACTTCGGGCGCAGGATCGCGGAGGGGACGCCGGCCGAGGTGCAGGCGAACCCCGCAGTGATCGAGGCGTATCTCGGGACCGCGGCGTGAGCCTGCTGGAGCTGCGCAACGTCGAGGCGCGATACGGGCCCGTGAAGGTGCTGCAGGGCGTGTCGCTCGACGTCGGCGAGAAGGACTTCGTCGCCGTGCTCGGCGCGAACGGAGCCGGCAAGACGACGACGCTGCGTGCGGTCTCGGGCACCGTGCGCCGGAGCGGGGAGGTTCGCTTCGCAGGCAAAAAGGTGCGCACTCCCGAGGGCGCCGCCCGCGCCGGGATTGCGCACGTCCCCGAGGGCCGCGGCACGTTCGCCGAGCTCTCGGTCTGGGAGAACCTCCGACTCGGCGCCTACACGCGCCGCGCGAACCTGAACGAGGACGCGGCGCGCGTGTTCGGTTTCTTCCCGCCGTTGCAGGATCGGCGCGACCAGCAGGCCGGGACGCTGTCCGGCGGCGAGCAGCAGATGCTCGCGCTCGGCCGTGCGCTGATGGCGCGGCCGAGGCTGCTGCTGCTCGACGAGCCGTCTCTCGGGCTCGCACCGCTCGTGGTCAAGAAGATCTTCGAGACGCTCGTGAAGCTCAACGAGGACGAAGGAACGGCGGTGCTCGTCGTCGAGCAGAATGCAAACATCGCGCTCGCCTCCGCCTCGCGTGCATACGTGCTCGAGGTCGGCCGCGTCGTCGTCGAGGGCGCGAGCGACGAGCTGCGTGCCAATGAGTCCGTCCGCCGTTCGTACCTCGGCTACTGATGATCGCCGCGTTCACGTGGACGGAGTTTGCGGAGCAGGTCGTCAGCGGCCTTGCGGACGGCTCGGTGTACGCGAGCCTGGCGCTCGCCCTCGTCCTGATCTACCGCTCGACGCGCGCGATCAACTTCGCGCAGGGGGAGATGGCGACCTTCTCCACGTTTATCGCGTGGTCGCTGATGAACCACGGGTTCTCGTTCTGGGCCGCGTTTCCGGTCGTGCTCGCGATTTCGTTCGCCGGCGGCGTCGTCGTCGAGCGCGTGATCATCCGTCCGGTCGAGAACGCGCCGGTGCTCACGATCGTGATTGTCACGCTCGGGCTCGCGCTCTTGCTCAACGGATTGATGTACGTCATCTGGAGCGGCGGCGATCGCTCCTTCAACGGCGGGTTCTCGAGCCGAACGATCAAAGTGGCGGGCGCGCACATCAGCATCCAGTACATCGGCATCATCGGTGTCCTGGCCGCGCTGCTGCTCGTGCTCGGCCTCTTCTTCAGGTTCACGAAGCTCGGGCTCGCGCTGCGCGCGTCGGCGCTCAATCCCGAGTCGTCCCGCCTCGTCGGCATCCGCGTCGGTTGGATGCTCGCGTTTGGCTGGGGCCTGGCCGCGATGGTCGGCGCGGTCGGCGGGATGATGGTCGCGCCGCTCCAGTTCCTCGGCCCGAACATGATGCAGGCGATCCTGCTGTACGCCTTCGCCGCGGCCGTGCTCGGCGGCCTCGATAGTCCCGTCGGCGCCGTCGTCGGCGGTCTCCTGCTCGGGCTGACGATCGACCTGCTCGGCCGCTATGTCGGATACATCGGGTCGACGCTGAAGCTACCCGCCGCCCTGCTGCTGATCCTCGTGCTGCTGCTGTTCCGTCCCGGCGGGTTGTTCGGCCGCGTCGCGGAGAGGCGGGTGTAGGTGTAGTGCGGCTCAAACGCCTGCTCGAAGCGCTCGCGTTCGTCGTGCTGGTCGCCGTCGTCGTCGTCATGCCGCGACTCATCTCCGACTTCCACGCCCGCGAGCTCGCGCTCGTCGGCGTCTACTTCATCGCGCTGATCGGCCTCAACATCCTGACGGGCTACAGCGGGCAAATATCGCTCGGGCACGGCGCGTTCATGGCGATCGGGGGTTACACGACCGCGATTCTCACCGTCGACCACGGCGTCCGAGACCTCTGGACGATCCCGATCGCGGGAGTCATCGCAGGCGTTGCAGGTCTTCTCGTGGGCATCCCCGCGTTGCGGCTGTCGGGCCTCTACCTCGCGATCGTGACGTTCGGGATCGCCGTCTCGTTCCGCCAGGTGGTGACGAAGTACCAGCACTTCACCGGTGGCACGACCGGAAAGATCATGCGGCTGCCGAAGGCCGAGCTCGACATCCACACGACGCCCAACCGTTGGCTCTACTACCTCACCTGGACGATCGCGCTCGCGCTCCTTGCGGTCGCGTGGTTCCTGGTGCGCGGGAAGTTCGGGCGCACGCTGCAGGCAGTCCGCGACAGCGAGGTTGCGGCGGTCTCCTCGGGGGTGAGCGTGCCGCTCTACAAGACGCTCGCGTTCGGGATCTCGGCGTTCTACGCGGGGATCGCCGGCTCGCTGTACGCGATCGCCGTCTTCTTCGTCGATCCAGGGACGTTCCCGATCCAGATGTCGATCTGGCTCGTCGTCGGGCTGGCCGCCGGCGGCCTCGGCTCGCTCGCCGGGCTCATCGGAGGCGCGGCACTCATCTACTACCTCCAGTACCACGCGGACGCCGTTGCGCGATGGGCCAACCATCTCCCCGGTTTTTCCCTCGACCCGAAGCAGCCCGGAATCCCGAGCATCGTCTTCGGCGCGGTGTTGATCCTGGTGATGCTGATCCTGCCGACCGGGGTCGGCGGTTTCGTACGCAGGCTTCTTCGCCCTCTAACAACTCGGTTGTACACTCGATCCTAGGTGCCGGGAACGAGGAAGAGGGTCGTCCTTGCGTGTGTGATCTGCGCGGGGGTCGCAGTCGCCGCGGCCGGCGCTCGCCCGCTTGCAACGCCTGGGGTGACGTCGACGGAGATCCACCTCGGCTCGAGCGTCCCGCTCAGCGGCGAGGCGGCTGCGGGCGGAAACGTCGCGCGCGGGGCGGAGGCGTACTTCAAGTACGTGAACGCGAGCGGCGGCGTGTTCGGGCGCAAGATCAAGTTCACGTACCTCGACGACGGCTACGACCCGGCGCGCGCGGTGAACAACACGATCCGGCTCATCCAGCAGGAGCAGGTGTTCGCAATGTTCAGCACGCTGGGGACGAACAACAACCTGGCGATCCGCAAGTTCCTCAACCAGCAGAGCGTCCCGCAGCTCTTCGTGAGCTCGGGCGCGACGACCTTCGGCCGGGACTACGTCCAGTACCCGTGGACGATCGGCTACATCCCGCCGTACTCCGAGGAGGGAAGGCTGTACGGGCAGTACATCCTGGCGCACTCGAAGAGCCCGAAGATCGCCGTCCTCTACCAGAACGACGACTATGGCCGCGATCTGCTCGGCGGTTTGCGGAAGGGTCTCGGCACGAAGGCGAGCGCGATCGTCGCGAAGGTCGGCTACGACCCCACGACGACGGATGTTCAGCCGCAGATCGCACAGCTGAAAGCGTCGAAGGCGAATGTGCTCTGCATCTTCGCGTTCGGGAAGTTCTCGTTGCAGGCGTACAACGGGCTCAACCGCGTGAGTTGGCATCCGCAGGTCTACGTCAACGACGTTTCGTCCGCGTCGGCGCTCATGATCGCCGTGCCGCAGAAGGCCGCGAACGGGTCGATCTCGATCGCGTTCGGGAAGGATCCCGCAACGCCGCTGTACGCACGCGACAAGGGCGTCAAGCTCTTCCAGACGATCTGGCGCAAGTACGGCACCGACATCAAGTCGGCCGATTTTCAGAATGGGTTCTTCGTCGCCGGCATGGGCGCCGCGTACACCATGGTCGATACGCTCAAGCAGGCCGGCAAGAACCTGACGCGCCAGGGCGTGATGCGCGCAGCGACTCACCTGAACGAGAAGGGCAACCCGTTCCTCCTGCCCGGCATCGTCGTGCACACGACGCCGTCGTTCCGCTTCCCGCTGACCCAGGTGCGACTCCAGCGCTGGAACAACAGGGCCTGGCACCCGTTCGGCAAGCTGATCTCGGTCCGCCCAGGCTAGGCGTCGCGACGTAAGCTCGCGGGGTGGAGGCCGCCGCCCTGCTCGACGCACCTCTCGATGAGCTGTGTGCGGAAGCGCGGCGGTTGCGCGAGGAAGGGCACGGCAGCCTCGTCACGTACTCGCCGAAGGTCTTCATCCCGCTGACGAAGCTCTGTCGCGACGTGTGTCACTACTGCACGTTCGCGCGGCCGCCGCGGCGCGGGGAGCGCGCATATATGACGATCGACGAGGTGCTCGCCGTTGCGCGGGCGGGGGCAGAGCGGGGCTGTCGAGAGGCGCTGTTCACGCTCGGCGACAAGCCGGAGCTCCGCTACCGCGTCGCGCGCGAGGAGCTGGCGGCACTCGGGTGCGAGACGACCCTGGAGTACCTCGGACGCGCAGCCGAGGCCGTGCTCGACGAGACCGGATTGCTCCCGCACCTGAATCCCGGCGTGATGGCCGTCGAGGACCTCCGTCGGCTGCGGCCGGTGAGCGCGTCCATGGGACTGATGCTCGAGACGACGTCGGATCGGCTGTCGGCGCGAGGCGGGCCGCATTTCGGATCGCCGGACAAGCTGCCGGCCGCTCGCCTCGAGACGCTGCGCGGGGCGGGTGAGGCGCGCGTCCCGTTCACCACCGGGATCCTGATCGGGATCGGCGAGACGCGTGCGGAGCGAACCGACGCGCTGCTTGCGATCCGCGACCTCGCCGAGCGCTACGGCCACGTGCAAGAGGTGATCGTCCAGAACTTTCGCGCGAAGCCGGGCACTCGCATGGCCGACGCGGCCGAGCCGCCGCTCGAGGAGCTGCTGTGGACGATCGCCGTGGCGCGGATCCTGCTCGGTACGAGCGCCCACGTGCAGGCGCCGCCGAACCTGTCGTACGACGACTTCCCCCGGCTGCTCGACGCGGGAATCGACGACTGGGGCGGCGTCTCGCCGGTGACCATCGATCACGTCAATCCGGAGGCCCCCTGGCCTGAGCTGGAGCGGTTGCACGCGGCGACAGAAGGCCGCGGCCTTCAGTTGGCGCCGCGGCTGCCGGTGTATCCGGAGTGGATCGACGGTTCGTGGATCGACCCGTGCGTGATGCCGGCGGTGCTGCGCGCTTCCGATGCGGCCGGGCTCGCGCGCGAGGACAGCTGGTCGCCCGGGGAGACGGGTGCCGTCCCGTTCACTCCGCGCGACGCGCTCCCCGTCCCCACCCGCGACGACCTCGGTGAGGACGAGCTCGTGCGTCTCCTGCGCGTACGCGGCGAGGAGCGCCAGCGCGTCTTCGCCGCGGCGGATCGCCTCCGTCGAGAGGTGTGCGGCGACGACGTGTCCTATGTCGTCACGCGCAACATCCAGTACACGAACGTCTGTTACTTCCGTTGCGGCTTCTGCGCCTTTTCGAAGGGCAAGCTCGCGGCGAACCTGCGCGGCGCGCCGTACCTCGTGCCGCACGACGAGATCGTCCGACGCGTGCGCGAGGCGTGGCAGCGCGGCGCAACGGAGGTGTGTCTGCAGGGCGGGATCCATCCTGCGTTCACGGGCGAGTACTACGAGTCGGTCGTCGGGGCGATCAAGGAGGCGGTGCCGGAGATCCACGTGCACGCGTTCTCCGCGCTCGAGGTCTGGCAGGGCGCCGCGACGGTCGGGCTCCCGCTCGACACGTACCTCGCGCGACTGCGGAACGCCGGCCTCGGTTCTCTGCCCGGGACGGCTGCGGAGATTCTCGACGACGACGTGCGACGGGTGATCTGTCCCGACAAGGTGACGACGGCCCAGTGGCTGGACGTGCACGACAACGCGCACCGCGTCGGTTTGCGGTCGAACGTGACGATGATGTTCGGCCACGTGGAGTCGCCGCGAAACTGGGCTCGTCACCTGCTCCGTGCGCGCGAACAGCAACTGCGGAGCGGCGGTTTCACGGAGTTCGTACCGCTTCCGTTCGTGCACATGGAGGCGCCGATGTGGCTGAAGGGACAGGCGAGGTCCGGCCCGACGTGGAGCGAGACGTTGCTCGTGCACGCGGTCGCGCGGCTTGCCCTGCATCCGTGGATCACGAACATCCAGGCCTCGTGGGTGAAGCTCGGCCCGGAAGGGATCGCGGCCGCGCTTCGCGCCGGAGTGAACGATCTCGGCGGGACGCTCATGAATGAGTCGATCTCGCGCGCGGCCGGCGCCCGGCACGGGCAGGAGATGCCGCCGGAACGGATGGAGGAACTGATCCGTGCGAACGGGCGCGTGCCACGCCAGCGAACGACTCTGTACGGAGACGCGCCCGAGGAACGACGGCGCGCGTCATTCGGTGCTCCGCCGCTCGCAGAGCCGGTGAATCCCCCGGTCCGCGACGCCGGCTTGAGGGCGCCGCCGCGGCTCGTCCGGCCCGGTTTCGCGGCGGCCCGCGCGAGCTAGGTCTCGTACCTGAGCAGGTCGTCGACCGTCTCGCGGCGGCGGATCAGACGGGCCTTGCCGTCCGCAACGACCACCGCCGCCGGACGTGGGACGCCGTTGTAGTTCGACGCCATCGCGAGTGTGTACGCGCCCGTCGCCGGCACCGCGAGCAGGTCGCCGCTGCGCGGTCGTGGCAGCTCGACCGCGTCGATCAGGACGTCGCCGGACTCGCAGTGCTTGCCGGCGATGCGATACGTGCCGTCCACCCGTTCGTCGGCCTTGTTCGCGATCAGCGCCTCGTACCGCGCACCGTAGAGCTGCGGGCGCGGGTTGTCGGACATTCCGCCGTCGATCGCGACGTAGTCGATGCGGCCGCTCCGCTTCGTCGCGCCGACGCGGTACAGCGTCACCCCGGCCCGGCCGATCAGGGAACGTCCCGGCTCGAGGATCAGGCGGGCGGGCTCGTTCCAACCCTCCCGAAACCGCGTCACCAGCGCGCTGGCGAAATCCGCGACGGTGGGGAGTTGCTCCGCATGCGCGTGCCGCACACCGAGGCCGCCCCCGAGGTCCACGATCCGGGGTGTCCAGCCGAGCTCTTCGCGGCAGCGCGTGCAGAACTCGACGAGACGGTCGACCGCCGCCAGGCTTTCGTCGATGCGCGCGAGCTGCGACCCGATGTGCACGTGCACTCCTGCGGCGTCGAGGCGCCCGCGCGCCGCTGCGACTGTTGCGAGCGCCTGGTCGGGGTCGAGGCCGAACTTCGACTCGGAGTGAGCGGTCTGGATCGATTCGTGCGTCTCGGCTTCGATGCCGGGTGTCAGCCGAACGAGGACGCGTTCGACCCCTGCGTTGCTTGCTCGCTCGACCTCGTCCGGAGCGTCGAGGACAACGGTTGCGCCGGCGTTTGCCGCCGCGCGCAGCTCCTCGTCCGATTTGTTGTTTCCGTGGAAGACGATCCGGTCGGGGGGAACGTCCGCGCGGAGCGCGAAGCGCAGCTCGCCGAGCGTGGACACGTCGGCGCCGAGTCCTTCCCGCGCGAAGAGCTGCAACAGCGCGACGTTTGGAAACGCCTTCGTCCCGTAGACGACGAGCGCGTCGGGATCCACGCGCTGGTACGCACGGGCCTGCCCGAGGAGCGTGGGTTCGCAGTAGACGACTAGGGGGGTGCCGAACTCCGCTGCGAGCGCTGTCGCGCGGACGCCGCCGAGGACCAGCTCTCCCTCCTCGATGGCAGCTGTTTCGGGGAAGAGCTCGAGCACGAGAACAGTGTGACGACTCGTGTCGCGTGAAGATCGGCACCAATTGGGCACAGACACGCGCGCCCGGGGCCGGTATCGTCGACCTCGAGGGTGGTGGGCGTTTGTCCCCACCCTCTGAGAGTGGGGGTCGCGCGCGCGTGTGCCTAAAGAGGGAGCGTGGCTGGAGAACGCGCGCGGTTAGAGCGTGGAGCGGCTCAGTCGCTCCACCAGTTCTGCTCCATGTCCGCGTCGCCGGGCCCGGTCCTCGGCGTTCCGATCACGATCAGCTCGGCGCCCTCCGGCCCACCCTCGTAGCCGCGCATCGTCTCCGGCGACACGCGCACGGCGGTGAAGGGCTTCAGGTCGACGACGTCGTCCTCGATCTTCATGCGCGCACTGCCCTCGATGAGGATGTAGATCTCTTCTTGCGTCTTGTGGGTGTGGCCGAACGGCGCCCGCCAACCCGGGCCGAGCCGCACGTAGGAGAGACCGCAGTTCGTGCACTCGAGCGGATCCTTGGCCATTCGCAGTTGGATGTCGTTCTCGTCCAACCCGAATTTGACGCCCTGGTTCTCGATTTCCTTGAGGTTTTGCACGGTGTATCCAGCCATCTCGCCTCCTCCGGTCGGGTGACGCGGCGCGAACTGCTTGCTACAGTCAGGTCGATGACGGAGCTGCTTTCGTAGTGTAGGGAGCCACCGCGGCGCAGGCCGCGCCAGCTCCCCGTGGCCTCTCCGAACGAGAGGTTTTTTTGTCCCTGGAGACGTGATGGATCGATACGAGCCGCAGGCAATCGAGGAGAAGTGGCAGCGGATCTGGGCGGATGAGCGCGCATTCTCGACCCCTGATCCCGACCCGAACGAGCCACCGGACGGGAAGTACTACATGCTCGAGATGCTCCCGTATCCGTCGGGCACGCTCCACGTCGGCCACGTCCGCAACTACACACAGGGCGACGTCGTCACTCATTTCCAGCGTCGAAACGGCCGCTACGTGCTGCGCCCGATGGGCTACGACTCGTTCGGGCTCAACGCCGAGAACGCCGCGATCCGCGAGGGCCGCCCGCCGAAGCTGATCGTCGAGGAGAACATCGAAGCGATCCGCGCCCAGATGCAGCGGATGGGCTGGGCGATCGACTGGGACCGCGAGATCGCCAGCCACACACCGGAGATGTACCGGTGGACGCAGTGGCTGTTCCTGAAGTTCTTCGAAGCCGGGCAGGCATTCCGAAAGGAAGCGCCCGTCAAGTGGTGCCCGAACGACCAGACCGTCCTCGCCAACGAGCAGGTGATCGACGGGCGGTGCGAGCGCTGCGGCGCGGTCGTCGAGTCGAAGAACCTCGAGCAGTGGTTCTTCCATTACACGGCGTACGCCGACGAGCTGCTCGACGACATGGCGCTGCTGGACTGGCCGGAACGCGTGCTCGCGATGCAGCGACACTGGATCGGCCGCTCCGAGGGCGCCGAGCTGCTGTTCCGTATCGAGGAGCTGGACATCGACATCCCGGTCTTCACCACGCGCCCGGACACGATCTTCGGTGCGACATTCTTCGTACTTGCGCCCGAGCATCCGCTCGTCCCAAAACTAGTGGAGGGGACACCGCACGAGGCCGAGGTGCTCGACTACGTGCGGCGCACAGCGGCGCACACGTTCGTCGAGCGCGAGGAGAAGGAGAAGGACGGAGTTTTCACGGGCCGCTTCGCGACGAATCCGGCGAACGAGGCCCGGATTCCGATCTGGGTCGCCGATTACGTGCTGATGGAGTACGGCTCCGGCGCGATCATGGCCGTGCCGGCGCACGACGAGCGCGACTATGAGTTCGCCCAGCGCTACGACTTGCCGGTGAAGACCGTGGTCGTCCCGGCCGACGCGGACGAGCCGCCCGATCAGGGCGCCTTTTCGGAGCACACGGAGAACGAGCGTCTGGTCGACTCGGCCCAGTTCTCCGGTATGTCGAGCCCGGAAGCGAAGCCGGCGATTGTCGAATGGCTTGGCCAGCGCGGGCGCGGTCGGCCCGCAGTCAGTTACCGCCTCCGCGACTGGCTGATCTCACGCCAGCGCTACTGGGGGACGCCGATCCCGGTCGTCCATTGCCCGTCGTGCGGGATCGTGCCGGTGCCCGAGGACGACCTCCCGGTGCTCCTGCCGGAGATCGACGACTACACGCCGAAGGGGAAGTCGCCGCTCGAAGCCGCCGAGGACTGGATCAGCGTGCCGTGTCCGCGCTGCGGCGAGGAAGCGCGGCGCGAGGCCGACACGATGGACACGTTCGTCGACTCGTCCTGGTACTTCCTCCGCTACTGCGATCCACGCAACGATCAGGCCCCGTTCGATCGCTCGCTGATCGACTACTGGCTGCCGGTCGATCAGTACATCGGGGGAATCGAGCACGCGGTCATGCACCTGCTCTACGCGCGCTATTTCGCCAAGGTGCTGCACGAACTGGGTCTGGTTGGGTTCCGCGAGCCGTTCCCGCGCCTCTTCAACCACGGCTATGTGGACATGGGTGGCGCGAAGATGTCCAAGTCGAAAGGGAACGTCGTGTCCCCCGACGACTACGTGCGCGAGCTCGGCGCCGATGTGGTGCGCCTGTACATCCTGTTCATCGGCCCGGCCGACGCGCGGGTCGAGTGGAAGGACGACGGCCTCGAGGGGATGGTCCGCTTCCTCCGCCGGTTGTGGCGTGTCGCCGTGCAGATCGCCGAGCTCCCGGACACGTCCGCGGAAGGCCCACTCGCGCACAAGGCGCACGAGACGATCGCGAAGGTCACCGACGATATCGGCAGGCGTTTCTCGTTCAACACCGCGATCGCCGCGGTCATGGAGCTCGTGAACGAGATCGCGCGTGAGCCCACGGCTGCCGGCGCGCGCTCTGCCGTCGAGACGGCCCTGTCGCTCATCCAGCCGGCTGCGCCGCACATCACGGAGGAGCTGTGGGAGCGGCTCGGCCACGATGACCGGCTCTGGCAGGCGCCGTGGCCGCAGGCGGATCCGCGGATGCTCGTCCGGGAGACGTTCGAGCTCGTCGTCCAGGTGAACGGCCGGGTGCGGGACCGACTGCAGGTGTCGGCGAGCCTAACCGAGAACGAACTCGTTGAGCTGGCGAAGGAATCGCCGAAGGTGAAGGCGCACCTGGACGGGGGGACGATCCGTCAGACGATCGTCGTCCCGCGCAAGCTCGTGAATCTCGTCGTCGGCTGACGCGCTACCTGATGCCGATGTCGAGCGAGAAGTTCACGCGCGCGTAGCGTCCGCGCGGAGCGACGGCGTGCGCCGGCTCGAGACCGCGACCGATCGCGCCGCCGTGCTTGGCGATGACCGTGTACCGCCCGGGCGGGAGTGCGATGCGGTAGCGGCCGTTCACGTCCGTCCGCGCAGTCCCGAGGCGGCGGCCGCGGAGCCAGAATGCGAGCACGTCGTTCTTGTCCGGGGCCGAACAGGACTCGCCGACACCGCACACCGGCTGGGCGGGGGAGATGACGACCTTGCCATAGAGGCCGCTCCCGGTCCCGCCGCTGACAGCGATTACGGCAGCGACGAAGGCGTGGATCACACGCACAGTGTGCCGAACTTTCGGCACAAAGTCGTTACGGACACGTAAGGCTTTCTCCGCCACGATCGAGGTGTTGCGCGACCTTCCGTTCAGTCGACGCCAGATCGCGATCGCAGCCGTCGCGATCCTCGTCGTGCTCGTCCTGGGAAGTCGCCTCCTCTTGCGAGCGGAGGCCCCCGCAGCGCCACCCATCCCGACCGCCGCCGCAACGACGACGGCGGCAGCGCAGTCGCTCCTCGTCGTGGACGTCGTCGGGGCCGTTCGACGCCCGGGGCTGTATCGCCTGCCGAGCGGGGCGCGCGTCGCGGACGCAGTGTCGCGCGCAGGCGGCGTCACGCCGAAGGCACAGGTCGAGCTCGTCAACCTCGCGGCTCCGATCGCCGACGGCGAGCAGATCGTCGTTCCGAGGCGCGGGTCGGCGACGATTGCGGGCTCGGGCGCAGCCGGCGCGGCGAGCGGGCCGGTGCATCTGAACACCGCCACGCTCGAGCAGCTCGATGCCCTTCCAGGTGTCGGGCCGGTGACGGCGCAGAAGATTCTCGACTACCGGCAGCAGCACGGTGCGTTCGGATCCGTGGAGGAGCTCGACGCCGTGCCGGGGATCGGACCGGCGCGGCTGGAACAGCTGAAGGAGCTTGTCGCGCCGTGACCGCACTCGCACACCGTCCCGCGCACGCGGTCGCTTTCGCTGTCTGCGTGGGTCTCGCGCTCGCAAACGCGGTACGCGGCGGCCCGCTGTTGCTTGTGCTGGCGGCAGCGGCGCTTGGCGCGCCGGCATTCACCGAGCGGCGCCTCGGGTGCGTTGCGCTCGCCTTCCTGTTCGCCGGCTGGTGGTGGGGTGGTGCCCGGCTCGAGGCGCTGGACCGCAGTCCGCTGGCGCCGCGGATCGGGACCGCAGAACGTGTCCGCGTCGTCGTGACGTCGACGCCGCGCCGCGGTCGCTTCGACATCCGCGCCGAAGGGAACGTCCTGCGTTTCGGCGCGCTGAGGCCGGACGAACCGGTGCTGCTCCGTTTGCCGCCGGGCCGCGCGCCTCCGCAGGGAGCGATCCTGGACGCGCTCGGGCAGCTCGCCGCACCGCGTCCCGCCCGGAAGGGTTTCGACGAGCGACGATGGCTGCGTCGTCACGGGATGCACGTTGTGCTCCGCGTCGACGCGTGGACCGCCGTGGGGAGTCGCGGTGGCCTCGGCGGCCTGTCAGACCGGCTCCGCGGGTGGCTCGGACATTCGGTCGCACGGGGATTGCACGGCGAGCGTGCCGCGCTGCTCGAAGGGATCGTCCTGGGCGACGACAGTGGCCTGTCCGACGGCCTGCGCCGGCGGTTTCGAGCCTCCGGGCTGTACCACCTGCTGGCCGTCTCCGGACAGAACGTCGCTCTCGTCGCCGCCGGAGCGCTTTCACTCAGCTGGTTACTCGGCGTGTCGCGCCGCATCGGCGAGGTCGGCGCGCTCGCGAGCATCGGCGCATACGTGCTCGCGGTCGGGCCGCAGCCGTCGGTGATTCGCGCGGGAATTGCGGGCGGGCTCGCGTCGCTTGCCTGGCTCAGCGCGCGCATGGTCGACCGCTGGCACTTCTTGTTGCTGGGCGCCGTCGCGCTGCTGGCGTGGAACCCGTACACGCTCTTCGACGCGGGTTTCGAGCTCTCGTTCCTGGCGGTCGCGGCGATCTTCCTGCTCGTACCGCGCCTCGGGCGGGTGCTCGAGGGGTATGCCATGCCGGGATGGCTCCGCGAGGCCGTCGCGGTGTCCGCCGCGTGCGGGCTCGCGACCGCGCCCGTGATGTGGATCCAGTTTCACGCCGTGTCGCTCCTGACGATCCCGGCGAATGCCGCCGCCGCGCCGGCGATGGTGCCGCTGCTCGCGCTCGCCTTCGCGGCCGCCGCAATTGCGCCCTTCGCACCTCCCGTTGCCTCGGTGCTGGCCTGGCTCAACGGTTGGCTTGCCGCGTACATCGCGACGTGTGCGCGAATCGTGGGCGGTCTGCCGGGTGCACAGATCCGGTCCACGCGCGCGATGCTGGTGCTCCTCGCGGGCGCACTCCTGGCCGCCGCCTATGCTTGGCCGCGGTGGCGACCGAGCTCAAGCCCGTCTACCTGATCGTCGGAGGCGACCGTCCGAAGATCCAGCGCGCGATCCGACGCCTGCGCGATCGGATCGGCGACGAGTCGACCGAACTTCTTTCCGCGTTCGACGCGACGGGAGACGACGCGGTCGCCGCGTGCAATTCGCCTGTGCTGTTCGGCTCAGGCCAACGGCTCGTAGTCGTGGCAGACGTCGACCGCTGGAAGGCCGCGGATGTGAAAGCCGTCGCCGGCTATCTCGGAGCGCCCGCACCCGACACGGTGCTCGCGCTCGTCGGCGAGGAGACGAAGAAGAGCTCCGCACTCGCGAAGGCGTGTGCAAAGGCCGGTGAGATCCTCGTCTACGACGTAGCCAAGCGTCGCCTGCCGGAATGGGTGGCCAAGCAACTCGCCGACCGCGGCGTGGAATCAGACCCCGAGGCGTGCCGCCTGCTCGTGGAGATCGTCGGAGAGGACCCCGAAGCGCTCGCGGCGGAGGTGGACAAGCTCGCCACCTGGGCGATCGGTGGCGAGCGAATCGGCGTCACGGAGGTGGAGCAGCTTGCGGCCGGCTGCGCCGAGATCCCGGGGTACGAGCTGACCGACGCGTGGGGGCGGCGGGACGTTCACGGAGCTCTGGGCGCGTGCCAGACACTCCTCGAGCGCTCGCCCGACCCGGCGTCGCGCGCAGTCCCCGGGCTGGTCGGGCTCCTCGTGGGACACGTCGGGCGCGTGCGCTCCGTGCAGGCGCTGGTCGAGGAAGGCCTGAGCGCGCGGGAGATCGCGTCGCGCCTGAAAAGACATCCCTTCTACGTCGAGAAGCTCGTTGCTCAGGCGCGGAACTACACCGTCGACGAGCTGCGCGACGCCGTCGTACGCCTGGCCGCACTCGACCATGCCGTCAAGGGTGGTTCCCGCCTCGCCGTCGACCTCGAGCTCGAGCGGGCGCTGATCGCGATTACCCGCGTCCGAGACGCCGCCGCGGCTT
>JBASRJ010000088.1:0-5377 GCA_049273785.1 Gaiellaceae bacterium
CTCCGTGGCCGCGCACGCCCTCGGCCCGCAGCGGTGCGGCGAGCGACTCGCCAAGAGCGCGGGCCGCGCCGACGATCTCGGCGTCTGCGTTCCCGGGCTCGACCTCGAGCGCGATGTCGAAGGAGGCGTAGGTCGCGAGCACGGAGACGAGGTGGTCGAGCACTGAGATCCCGGTCTCGACGCTGGCCTCGCCCGTGCCGGTGACGTTGACCCGCACGCTCGTCCGTCCCTGGCCGGTAGCCGCCATAGCCGCGGAGCGTACCGGAGGTCTGGAAGCCTTAAGGTCAGCCGACGCAAGGCCGATGATGGACACAGATCGCATGCGACCCCTTGCCGTTTGTCTCGCAGCCGTCGGGCTTTCGTGCGCGCTCCCCACGGGTGCGAGCGCTGCGCAGCGTCCCAACCGTCCCCTGCTCTCTGTCGGCTACCGGTCTCAGGCCGACCTGGCGCGGGCAGTCGCCGGCGGCCGGGCACAAATCGTCCGGCTCGTGCCGCGTCTGCGCGTGGCGGAAGTCCGTCCCCGCGTCGACGGCTTCGCCGAGGCGGCGCGCAGGGTCGACGGCATCCGCTACGTCGAGCGCGTGGTGTCGCGGAGCTTCTACAGCGAGCCCGCGCTCTTCCCGACGACCAGCGCCGGAACGCCGTTCGAGTGGCAGTTCGCCGCCACACACGAGGACGCCGTTCCGCCGGAAGTCCTGCGGGCAGCAGGCGCGGTGAAGATCGCTGTGATCGACACGGGCGCGGACCTGTCGGCGCCGGATCTGGCCGCGAAGTCTCCCTGGACGTACAACATCTTCACGGGCGGTCCCGACATTCGTGACGTCAACGGCCACGGGACGTTCGTCTCGTCCCTTGCCGCCGGCTCCGTCGCCAACGGGGACGGTGTCGCAGGCTTCGGCGGCGACGCCCAGTTGCTCGTCATCAAGGCGACGCGCGACGATGGCACGCTCACCGACATCGACGAGTCGAACGGGATCATGTACGCGGTGGATCACGGCGCGCGGGTCATCAACCTCAGTGTCGGAGGCCCGACGAGCTCGGCCACCGAGCAGCGCGCCGTCGCCTACGCCGCCCAGCACAACGTTCTGATCGTCGCAGCCGTCGGCAACGAGTACACGATGGGGAACCCGATCGAGTACCCAGCCGCTCTGCTGCAGCCGGCCGGGTCGAAGGGCCGCGGCGGCACAGGCCTCGCGGTTGGTGCATCGACCTCAGACGGCTCGCGGGCGTTCTTCTCCAATGTCGGGACGCAGCTCTCGCTCGTCGCCCCCGGCCTGGACGTGTTCGGCGCACTCTCGTCGCTCTCCTCACCCGACGAGTATCCGCGAGCCACGTTGCCCGGATCGACTGCGGGCCTCTACGGCTACTCGTCGGGAACGTCGTTCGCCACGCCCGAAGTCGTCGGCGCAGCCGCCCTCGTCCTGGGCGCGAATCCGTTCCTGCGCGCCACCGAAGTCGCCACGATCCTGAAAGCGACGGCCTCCGGTCATGGGACATGGAATGCGGAGACGGGCTACGGCGTGCTAGACGCCGCCGGCGCCGTCGCCCGTGCGCAGGGGAAGAACGGCCTGGTCGTGCACGGCCTGCGCTCGGGCACTCGGTTCCGGTTCCAGTGGTTCAGCGCCACCGCGACTCGTTATCGCGTCTCGCTCCGCATCGATCGCGGGAAGACTCGCATCTTGGTCGACAACACGACGACAACGTCCGCCTCGGTGACGGTTCGCCGCCGGCATCGCTACGCGTTCACCGTGGACGCACTCGACCCGACCGGCGCCGTGTCGGCCACGACGAGCTACTCGTTCAAGTACTAGGTATCGACTCGCTCGATGTGCGCGCCGAGCGCGCGTAGGCGCTCGTCGATTCGCTCGTAGCCGCGATCGATCTCGGCGACGTTTCCGATCGTCGAGGTGCCTTCCGCACAGAGGCTCGCGATCAGCATCGCCATGCCCGCGCGGATGTCCGGGCTCGCCATCTGCTGGCCGAACAGCTTCGCCGGCCCAGTCACCACGGCGCGGTGCGGGTCGCACAGGATGATGCGCGCGCCCATCGACACGAGCTTGTCGACGAAGAACAACCGGTTCTCGAACATCTTCTCGAAGATCAGGATCGTCCCGCGCGCCTGCGTCGCGACCGCGAGGGCGATCGACGTCAGGTCGGCAGGAAAGGCAGGCCACGGCCCGTCCTCGATCTTGGGAATCTGGCCGCCGAGATCGTCCTGGATCGCGAGCTCCTGATCGGGCGGGACGCGAAGCGACCCGTCGCCCAGTTCCACCCTCACTCCCAGACGCTTGAACGTGGGAACGATCGGGGCCAGGTCTTCGGGCGCCACGTCGACGATCGTCACGTCTCCGCGGGTGACGGCCGCAAGCCCGATGAAGCTGCACACCTCGATGTGGTCGGACGCGATCGACCACTCCCCGCCCCGGAGCCGGTCGACGCCCTGAATGCGCAGGACGTTGGATGCGATCCCCTCGATCTGCGCTCCCAGCGCGACGAGGAAGCGGCAGAGATCCTGGATGTGCGGCTCGCACGCGGCGTTGCCGATCACGGTCTCGCCTCGAGCAAGCGATGCCGCCATGACGGCGTTCTCCGTCGCCATCACGCTCGCCTCGTCCAGGAAGACGTGGTTTCCGCGCAGGCCGTCCGTGCGCATCTCGTAGCGACCGTTCAGTTCGATCTCCGCACCGAGCTCCGTCAGCGCATGGATGTGCGGATCGAGGCGCCGGCGTCCGATCACGTCGCCGCCGGGAGGCGGGACGATTGCGCGGCCGGCGCGCGCGAGCAACGGACCGGCGAGCAGAAACGACGCGCGGATCCGGCTCGCAAGCACCGCGTCGAGCTCGTGCGACGTCAGGGAGCCCGCCTGGACGCGGATTTCGTTCGGCCCGGCCCAGTCGACGTCCGCCCCGAGGTCGGCGAGCAGCTCCATCATCGTCTCGACGTCGCGAATGTGCGGGACGTTCGTCAGCTTCACGGGCTCGTCCGTCAGAAGGCAGGCGGCGAGGATCGGAAGCGCACCGTTCTTGTTCCCCGCGGCACGGATCGTTCCGTTCAAGGGGCGGCCGCCTTCGATGACGAAGGACTCCGCAGCGCGACTCGCGACCATGGACATCGCGGTAGCCTACCCGCGCATATGGAAGCTACTCGCGAGCGCGCCTGGGAGACACTGACGGAGTACACGAAGAGCGAAGCACTGCTGCGTCACGCGCTCGCGGTCGAAGCGTCCGTCGGGTGGTACGCACGTCACTTCGGCGAGGACGAGGACCTCTGGCGCGTCGTTGCCCTGCTGCACGACTTCGACTACGAGATCCATCCGACGCTGGACAAGCATCCTCAGGACGGCGCGCCGATCCTGCGCGAGGAGGGCTACCCCGAAGAGGTGGTCGAGGCCGTGCTGTCGCACGCGGAACACCTGGCGCTTCCGCGGGAAACGCTCCTGAAGCGCAGCCTGTTCGCCTGCGACGAGCTGTCCGGCTTCATCCACGCGTGCGGGCTCGTGCGGCCGACGGGGATCGACGGGCTCGAGCCGAAGTCCGTCAAGAAGAAGCTGAAGCAACCGTCGTTCGCGGCCGGCGTCCACCGCGACGAGGTGTATGCCGGGGCGGAAGGATTGGGCGTCGATCTCGACGAGCACATTCGGAACGTGATCGCGGCGCTGCAGCCGATCGCCGGCGAGCTCGGGCTTCGCACCGCGGAGACCGCGGAGGCGTCGTGACCCCGCGGCTCGATTTCTTCGGCATCGCCGTCAGCGATATGGCGCGCTCCGTCGCGTTCTACCGGCGGCTCGGGCTGGAGTTCCCCGACGGTGCGGAGGAGCAGTCGCACGTCGAGGCGCAGCTGGGCGGAGGCGTTCGCTATGCGCTCGACACCGAGGACGTCATGCGCGCCTTCGATCCGGAGTGGAAGCGTCCCTCGGATGGCCACCTCACCGGCGGCGCGTTCCAGTGCGAGTCGCCGGCAGAGGTCGACCGCGTGTACCGGGAGCTGCTCGACGCCGGCGCGACACCGCACAAGGAGCCGTGGGACGCGTTCTGGGGCCAGCGCTATGCCCAGCTGAAGGATCCGGACGGCACGGTGATCGATCTGTACGCGCCGCTCCCCGAACAGCAGTAGAGGTACACGCTTCACGCAGGAAGCGCTGGAATCCGCCGCGAAACCCTCCTAGGCTGAGGGCATGAAGTCCGCCGCGGCAGTGCCGGCGGTGCTCGTCACCGCGTTGCTCGCCGTCGCGCATGCGAGCGCGTACCCGTGGCCCGTGCGCCCGTTCGGGCAGCAGCATCCGATCCGCGGCAACTTCGACGATCCCCGGATGCTCCGCGGTCTGATCGACATCACCTACGACAACCCAAAGTCGTTTCACAGCGGCGTCGACATCCAGGCGCGCGACGGGACACCCGTGTACGCGATTCAGGGGGGCATCGTTTCCGGTCAGGGTACGGCGGTTTCGATCGCGTCCCCGTCTCTCTCACCAGTCGCCCCGGTCATCTTCGGGTACTGGCATGTCGACCGCGTGGTGTCTGACTGGCAGTACGTCTCGGCGGGCCAGTTGCTCGGTTACGTGCACAAGGGCGCCGGCCACGTCCACCTCTCGGAACGGCGCTTTGGGCAGTACGTGAACCCGCTGCGGCGCGGAGGCCTGACGCCGTATGTGGACCGAACACAACCGGTGATCAACGAGGTCGACATCTACGCCGCCGGCACGACGCGAAAGCTCGATCCGACCGCAGTCTCGGGGCGCATCGACCTCGTCCTGGATGCGACTGACCCGCCGCCGCTCGCCCCGTGGGGCGGCTGGAGCGGTGTTGTCCTCTCACCGGAGCGGATCTCGTGGCGCGGGCTGTTCAACGGATCGTGGCTTCCGCTCGGGTTCCAGAGGCTGGCGGTCGATTTCAGCGTCTTCCAGACAGAAGGATTGGACGATGTCTACGCCTTCGGAACGCAACAGAACGCCGAGAACGCACCCGGTGTGTTCCGCTACTGGCTGGCCCGCGGTCTCGACACCGACCTGCTGGCAGACGGGCCGCACGCGATCACGATCTCCGCGAGTGACGTCCGCGACAACACGACGACGCAGGTGTTTCGGTTCAACGTCGGCGCGCCCACCGCGTCGGCGCCCTTGCCCTAGTCGGCGAGGGCCGACAGCAGACGAGTGATGTCCTCGTCGCTCGTCCACCAGCCGCACGAGGCGCGGAGCCACCCCGTCCCGGGCAGGTCGCGCACGATCACGCCTCGGTCGTACAGGCGCGCCGCATCTGCGGCGGGGTCGCCGGGCGCCACGAAGGGGACGAGCGTCGCGTCCCCATCCGCCACGAGCTCGTGGCCTGCAGCTGCGAGCGCCTTGCGGCAACGCGCAGCCAGCTCGCGCGCTCGGTCGAAC
>JBASRJ010000089.1:0-4955 GCA_049273785.1 Gaiellaceae bacterium
CGCGAGGCCGCGACGCGGGCGAAGCGCGAGCTGCGCGAGCTGAAGCGGCGTCTCCGCCGCCGGTTGTTCGTGTTGGACCGCGCGCGCGGGCTCGTCTCGCTCCGGTCGCTCGGCTTCTCTTAGCAAGTGGACGCCGTCGTGATGGCTGCGGGCGAGGGGCGGCGCTTGCGCCCCTTGACCGAGCGCTGGCCGAAGCCCGTGCTTCCGATCGACGGGCGGCCCGTGCTCGCCACGCTCCTGTGGGAACTGGCTGCCGCCGGGATCTCGCGTGTCTTCCTCGTGACGGGACATCTCGCCGAGCAGGTCGAGTGGCTCGCCGGCGACGGCTCGGCATTCGGTCTCGAGGTCCGGACCGTGAGGCAGCCCGGCGTGCTCGGCTCGGCCGACGCCGTCCAGCGCGCCGCACGGGCCGGAGCGGCGCCACCGTTCGTCGTCAGTGCTGCGGACACCCTCTACAGCCGCGGCGATGTCGGCCGGTTCGCCGACGCGTACCGCGAAGCCGGCGCTGCGGGCGCGATCGCCGTCCGCCGTGATCCGCCGGTGGAGCCCGGCCGTCCGGGGATCCGGATCAGGAACGACTTGGTGGAGCTGATCGGCGACGACGCGAGCCCGCTGTCCGCCGCGCCGCTGTGGGCATTGGACGAGCCGGTCGTGTCGCGGCTCTGCCTCGACCGCGAGCCGTACGAGCTCGAGAACGCATTCCGGGCGGCGATGAACGCTGGCGCCAGGATTGCCGGGATCGAGATCGGGAAGACGCACGATTTGACGTATCCGCTTGACTTGGTGGAGGAGAACTTTCCCTACCTCTTGGCATGAGCGACACCTACGACCTGTTCCAGCAAGGACGCGCGCATCTCCGGAAGGGCCGCGCAGCGCAGGCGACCGTGGCGCTGGAGAAGGCAAAGCGGCGCGAGCCAGACAAGGCGTCGATCCGAGAGGCGCTCGGGATCGCGTATCTGCGGATCCAGCGGTACGAGGAGGCCGAGCAGGAGTTCCGGAAGATGCTCGAGCTGTCGCCCGCCGACCACTACGCGCATTACGCCCTCGGGCGGGCGCTCGAGAAGCAGGGGCGACAGTCGGAGGCGAACGGCCACTACAAGCTCGCGTCGTCGTTGCGGCCGCAGAGCAAGCACTATGCATCGCGGATCCGCGACCTCGACCAAGCCGCGGACGAGTCCCGTTCCGACGAGACCGGCACTTGACACAAACTCGGCGCAGTTGCGTCACCCACGCGTGCGGAATTCCGCGGTATCGTCGATCTCAGTGGGTGGTGGGTGCTAACCCCCACCCGGGCGGGGACGCGCGCATGTACCTCTAAGGGGCGGCGGCGATGAGAGCGGTGTGCCAGCGGGTGTCGGAGGCCCGGGTTCTTGTGGACGGCGCGGTCAAAGGGGAGATCGAGCGCGGCCTGGTTGTGCTGCTGGGAATCGCCCGCGGTGACGGCGCCGCCGACGTCGAACGGCTCGCCGGGAAGGTCGCGCGGCTGCGGATCTTCGGCGATGACCAGGGCAGATTCGACCGGAGTCTGCTCGATGTCGGCAGCGCGGCGCTTGTCGTCAGCCAGTTCACGCTGATCGCCGATACCAGACGTCAGAAGGGAACTCGACCCGACTTCTCGGGTGCGGCCTCCAAGGATGTTGCTCAACCCCTCTACGATCGATTCTGTGACGAGTTACGTGCCCTTGGGGTTCCGGTGGAGACTGGGGTCTTCGGGGCCCGGATGGTCGTCGAGATCGTGAATGACGGACCGGTGACCGTGATCCTTGACGTTGGACCCGCGGCGAGTCCGTGATACGCCTTTCCCCGCAGAGAACCCGCCCAGGGTCGGGGTGTCGTGCTAGTCGATGAGCAATTCCGCAAGTGCGTTGCTTTCCTCTTCGCTGATCTAGCCGACCCGGAAACGGGTGGTCGTTGCAGGACGCCGGTGGGCACGGCGTTCCTAGTCACGATCCCCCTCGACGAGGAGAACGGCATCGTGTACGCCGTCACCGCGAGGCACGTGATTGACGCCAGTCGTCCCTACGGGAGGCTGACGATCCGTTTCAACAACCAAGACGACGAAGGCTTCACTGACTACTGGGCACCGCAGGACGACTGGCACACGCACCCGAGGTCGGACGTCGCTGTCGCGCCGATTCACTTCGACGTGAACCCGGATGCTCGGTGGATCGATCCGACCCTCTTCCTCACCGACGAGCGAGCAAAAGAATTAGAGCTCGGCGAGGGCGACAACGTCTTCTTTGTGGGCCTGTTCAGCGAGCACTTCGGCCAGCAGCGTTCACAACCGGTCGTTCGATTCGGGAACGTTGCACTGATGCCTCGCGAGCCGCTCTCGCTCACGATCGACGCCGCGCCTGGCGCCGGGAGGGTTGCGGTCGACGCCTATCTCGTTGAAGCGCGTTCGTGGGGTGGCCAGAGCGGATCGCCAGCATTCGCCTTCTTCCCGACAACCCGACGCATGGACACGGCGTTCACGCTCGGGCCCGTACCAATGCTCTTGGGCCTTGTCCACGGGCACTATGCGATCCCGCAAGAGGTTGCGTTCGTTGGTGACGCGCTCGTATCCGGCCGCGTCGAAGTGAATGCTGGAATGGCTGTGGTCATTCCCGTTCAGCACATCCTCGATGTGCTGAACGGGCCAGATCTCGCCGCGGAGCGCGAGGCCGCGCTTCGAGAACACCAAGCGAGGCAAACGGCTGCTGAGCCCATAGAACCCGACCAGTGAAGCGGGCCGGCTTAAGGGCATCGGAGGGGAGGTCAGACCGCGTAACGCAGTACGGGCGAGTCTTTTGGCACGCCCTCCAGGGAGTAGGTCTCTCCGGCGTTCCTCTTGAAGACCGGGGCGCCCTCGACTCCAGCCTCGAATACTCGGTCGGCCCGCGCGACCTCGTCGATGGACACGAAGCCATCGCGCCGTATCTGTTCGGTATTCGCGCCCGCCCGCGTTTCTTCGGCGATCGTCTTAGCCGCCATCAAACAGCCTGACCAAAGCCGAAGCGTGATGTTGAGGCGTTCAATTGGATCTGGGACATCAGGGATACGACCTTCACTCAATTCGACGAACGCCTGGATGCTCTGCCCAATCGCTACTGCCGCGTTCCGGAGAAAGGCGACTGGCTCCATCGGGACGATCTCACCGGCGAACAGGCGATTCACGTCGCTAACAAATCGCGCCCTGGTGTCCACGTCCGCCATCGACTCGGGCAGCGGCGGCGCGGGCCCAAGGCCCTGCGCGACGTCGTAGGCGACAGCCATGTTCGGATCCTGGGGCCTTGCGACGAACTGACCCTGGACAACCCGCGTCACGAGTTCGGCGCACGTTTCGGCGGTCATGACTACCTCCACATCTCCGTCCGAGCGGAGGCTCAGCGCCAAGGCGACTGCACCTGGCTCAGCGCGAACCACCGCCAGGGCTTCATCGCCAGTCTCAACGTCGTCGAAGGCAAGCGTTGCGATGTCCTCCACCAATCGGACAGTAACTGCGCCCAGCTCGAAAAAACGGAGGCAATTTCGCGGACCGACGCGCGGATCTGACCAGGGGTAGGCAGGCGATCCCGGACCGAACCGGAGGGGGTATCCCCCAGCACCGCGCCGTCCCGGGGCTTTTAGACCGTCGTAGACCCCGCTGCTTCTGTCGCTCACCGGCAGACTCCGCCACCGTTCGCTGACGCTAGTCGCTACGCGGCCGACGCAAGTATCAGGCTCTCGCGGTGCATGAACGCGAGGTCGATCTGCTCAAAAACAGCCGCGCGACCGAGCAATTGCGGGCTCCGGTTCGGCGCGAACACGACCGGGGCGAGGATCCAGCGGCCACAGATTTCAAGCCACAGGCGATACAGCCGGCCGATCACGGCGCCACCAACCCCTCCGACTTGGTACGGAGGCATCGTCGCAAGATTCACTCCGAGCGTGACGGCAAGGCCGGCATCGAGCATGGTCAGGTCTGCTCCAGAGTCGATAAGGACTTCCGTCCGGATTGGCTTGCCCAGCATGAGCCCGCCTGGCGTCGTCGAAACTACCTCGATCTCCGCCATAGGCCGGTTAGGAGGAGGCGAGGGATATCTCTGCTCGTGCGTGAAATTGATTGCACGCCCAGCATCGAGTTGCTGAAACGTCAAACGGCGAGTGCCTGGTTTGGCGGCTGGACAAAAACAACGATCGGCGCAGCCAGCTCGGCGTGCCGAAGAAGTAGCGCCGATGGCGACGTGTCGCTGTCGAGGACGTTGAAGGCTTCGTCCAGCAGAACCCACCGGCCGCGGTAAGGCGCGGATGCTTCCGAAACGAGCCAGTCCGTCAGTCCAGCAGGCTCAGCCGGTAGGGGGCCCCCGCCGGTTGCGACGGTCTCGTGACGGGTTCCCTCGCTGCCACTGAAGTGCGGCGGGCCTGTCGCACCGGCGCCCTGGATGCTTGCGTCGCTGGCACCGACAAAGATCGCGTACGGGTCATGCACGCTACTGATCCTCTTCTGTTGTCTGCGGCTCCTCGACTGACTGGGCAGCTTGTGTCGGCTCCTGCTCCACAATGGCGATCTCGCCGAATTGCGACTCGAAAGCCTCGATCTGCTGCCTGAACAACTGGAAAAAGGACTTCGCGTGTTGTGGAGACATCACGAGCCTGTCGATTAGGACGCTCTGAACTGTCGGCGGTGAGCCGGCTGGCCCGCTGGCGTAGATCTGCGAAAACTCGAACGCCACGTCCGACTGTGAGAACCAGATCAGGACGGAATTCGAGTAGCGCGGTGGCCCCGCAGATTGGACGTTGGTGGGCATCCAGTTGAACTCGGACATAGAACGCGCCCCTCCCGGGGACGGTACGGCACCGACAGTATCGGCAAATAGCCCACCGAGGCCCAATCAAGAAGGTAACGGAGCTGAAAGGGGCGCCGCGGCGCCAGGCCACCCACCGTCCCCGAACACTTCCGACCCTGCCCTGCCGGCGCGTGCGAGCGCTCGCGC
>JBASRJ010000090.1:0-7294 GCA_049273785.1 Gaiellaceae bacterium
TGCTCGACGCCGGAACGCGCGAACAGACGGCAATCGACGGGCAGAGGCGCTGGCTGGCGCTTTACATCCTCTGCCTGGGAGATCTGATGATCGTGCTCGACACGACGATCGTGAACGTCGCGCTGCCGTCGATCAGGGGCGACCTCGGCTTCTCTCCGACGTCGCTCGCCTGGGTGGTGAACGCCTACCTGCTCACCTTCGGCGGTTTTCTGCTACTCGGCGGCCGGCTGGGCGACCTCTTCGGCCACCGGCGGTTGTTCCTCATCGGTGTCGCGCTCTTCACGGCGGCCTCGATCGCCTGCGGCCTGTCCACGACACAGGGCCTCCTCGTCGGGGCGCGGGCGGTGCAAGGGCTCGGTGGTGCGGTCGTGTCCGCGGTTGCGCTCTCGCTGATCATGAACTTGTTCACAGAACCGGCCGAGCGGGCGAAGGCGATGGGTGTGTTCGGCTTCGTCATGGCCGGCGGCGGCAGCATCGGCGTGCTGCTCGGGGGCGTCTTGACGGGCACGCTCAACTGGCACTGGATCTTCCTCGTCAACGTTCCGATCGGTGCCGTCGTCTACGTCCTCTCGCTGAGGCTGGTGCCTGCCTCTCGCGGGTCCGCCGCTCCCGGGCGACTCGACGTCGCCGGCGCGGTCACGGTGACGAGCTCGCTGATGCTCGCCGTCTACGCGATCGTCAAGGGCAACGACGTCGGCTGGACGTCCGGCCGCACGCTCGGCCTGCTCGGCGGCGCGGTGGCGTTCATGGCGATCTTCCTCGGGATCGAGGCTCGGGTTCGCGCCCCGCTGATGCCGCTCAGGCTCTTCCGGCTGCGGAACGTTGCGACCTCGAACGTCGTCGGCATCCTCTGGGCCGCTGCGATGTTCGCGTGGTTCTTCCTCTCCGCTCTCTACCTCCAGCGCGTGCTCGGGTACAGCCCGCTCCAGGTCGGACTCGCCTTCCTGCCGGCCAACCTGATCATGGGTGCGTTCTCGCTCGGCCTCTCGGCGAAGCTCGTCATGCGGTTCGGAATCAGGTCGCCGCTGGCGGCTGGGCTGCTGCTGGCTGCGGTCGGGCTCGCGCTCTTCGTGCGAGCTCCGGTCAACGGGAGCTTCGTCGTGGACGTTCTCCCGAGCATGATCCTGCTCGGCTTCGGCGCAGGCATGGCGTTCAACCCCGTGCTGCTCGCCGCCATGAGCGACGTTGCGCCGGAGGAGTCCGGACTCGCCTCCGGAGTCGTCAACACCGCGTTCATGATGGGCGGCGCGCTCGGCCTCGCCGTCCTCGCCAGCGTCGCAGCCTCACGCACGGACAGCCTGCGAAGCTCGGGGGACGGCCCGCTCGTCGCGCTCACCGGCGGCTACCACACCGCGTTCCTCGTCGGCGCTGTCTTCGCGGCAGCAGCGGCCGTGGTGGGAGCCGTCTTCCTCCGAACGCCCGCAGCCGCAGCGATCGCGGAGGCCGAGGATGAGTCCGCGCCTGCCCAGGAGGCCGCTTAGACTGGGGCTGCGGTGAACCGGCGGGCAAAACGGTTTGCGCTGTTGGCCGGACTGGTGGCGGCTGTCGCCGTTCCGGTCGCGCTCGCGAACACGATCGACCACGTCGTCGTCGGCGTGCCCGGGCGCAACGACACACGCGGGTTCTCGCCCAAGCTCTTCGTCGAGGTGATGGTCGAGAACGAGTACCAGAAGATCGACTTCGACGGCGATCACGGCAACTGGCTGGGACCTCCGTATCACTCGACCACGAACCAGAGCCTCGGAGGGCGAGCCAAGGCCTCCTGGACGGTGTACTTCGACAAGGGCATCTCGGTGCAGCAGGCTATGGCGAAGCACTTCACGCAAGGGTGGGACCGGTTCCAGGAGGCGTCGATCGACGTGCCGCACGTCGTCGGTCAGACGCGGGTCGCGGTGATCAAAGGCCAGTGGAGGTTGACGAAGGGCCCGGGAGATCACAACACGCAGTTCGAAGGCGTCCTCAGCTTCCCGCTCTGCAAGCGCGTTGTTGCTTCGGCCGAGTTCAACTACCTCGAGCCCGACACAGACGTCGACAACCTGGGCGGGCAGTACCGCGTCGTTCTGTCGGTCGGTGACAAGGACGCATTCAGCTGGAACAGGGACACCGCGATCCTTGCGCCGCAGTACGTCGCTCTCAAGGGGTACCTCCCGGCCGCGAGCATCACTGCCGGCCCACCCGATGTCGTCACGCCGAACCAGACTCCGCACACGATCGTCGGCTTCGTCCGCGACTGCTCGGGAGCCGTGATGCCGTCGGTGTCGGTTCACAGCGGCAAGGTCAGAGGCCGCACGAACGGCAGGGGCTTCTACGTCCTGCACATGCCAAAGGCGGGCGAATACCGGGTCACCGCGACCGCGGGCGGCGGCACGGTGACGAGCCGCCGCGTGCACGTGAACTAACCCGCTCCGATCGAAGCGATCCCCTCGATCTCGACGAGCTGCTCGGGGTAACCCAGGAACGCGACGCCCAGCAGCGTGCTCGGGGGACGGCTCGGCGCCAGCGCCTCCTCGACGACGCGCCACACGCGGACGAGGTCGGCCCGTTCGGCGGCGACGACGTAGACGGTCGTCTTCACGAGGTGGCCCGCGTCTGCTCCCGCCGCCTCGAGTGCCGTGAGCAGGTTCGCGACCGCCGCGCGCGCCTGAGCTTCGTGGTCACCCGGCGCGACGACGTGCCCGTCGGCGTCGAGGGGACACGCACCGGCCGTGAAGACGGTGCTGCCGGGGGACGCGGTCGCGGCATATTCGTAGGGGGCGTCGGCGTACAGGCCCCGAGCGGAGAGGAAGGTCGGTCGGGATCGGCTCATCCGCCGATTCTGCCCGAACGCGCGTCAACGCTTCCGGACCGCCTTCCCGAGCGCGGCGTCGAGCGCCGCGCGGAAACGCCTCGGGCTCATCGCCGCCGACTCGTCCTGGGGCGACCTTGGCTTCATGCAGTTCTCGGGCGACGGCCAGTACGACCACGCGAGCGTCGAGGCGAAGCGCTCGCAGCCGTACACGGCGTGAGGGGCATCCGGTGTCGGTCCGTAGCACCACTCCGTCGCGCCGAGGAGCTTGAGGAATCGTTCTCTCAGGCGGTCGTCGAGGCTGAAGTAGTCGACCTGATGTGCGTACTCGTGCTGCACGACGCCCCAGGCGAAGCGGCCCGCGTCCAGGAGATCCGCGTCCAGCCAGATCTCGCCCGGGATCGCGAACCCATCGGCGCCCCGCACGATGTGGATTGTGACCACCGCCGGCACGAGGTCCCAGTCGAACGAGCTCGCCTCGAGGGCGGCGACGACCGCGTGCCGTTCCGCGGGCGTCCCTCCGTCGAGGACGTAGTGCCCGCCACCGGCGCGCGCCATCGGGACGGCGACGAGCGCGACGGCTGCAAGCGCGGCTGCGACGGCGAGGCGGATCATTTCGTGCGCGTACCGAACTCCGCTGCGGCGATGTCGACGTCCTGCCCGCCGTAAGCACCCGGTGCGGCGAGGGCTCGAACCGTGCCGACGCCGATCTCGCGCCACGACGGCAAAAGCAGGATGCGGCGGTGCGACGGGCTCGCGAGCCACTGCGAGACGGCATCCCGAGCCGTGAGCGCCGATGCCGACCAGAGCAGGTTCTCGCCCGCACTCCACACGCGATACGCGCTCGGGGGGTAGAAGCCGCGGATCCACGCGCCGAAGAGCGTCCCGTCTGACCAGCTGTGTGTGAAGAGGCCCGCGGTGGCGAGAACACGCGCATGCGCCCTTCCCGCGCGTACGAGGCCGGCCGAGGCACGCAGCGCCCGCAGCCCGTACGCGCGACGCATCCTGTTGATCTCGGACACGATCGAAGAGCTGAACGACGGTGTCGCCGCGACACTGGTTTTCTTCGCGCTCGCCGGCGCCGCGGCCTCCGTAGCCTGGGGTGAGTCGGAGCCCGATTGCTGGGGAGCTTGACCGAGCGGGGGAGGCAGGGTGACCGGGACCGGCATCGGCGGCGGAGCGATGTCGGATCTCGAGACGGCCGGCGCCAACAGCGCGACCGACGCGAACGACAGAGCGAGAATCAGGAAGCGGCGGGGGCTGCGGGCACGGCATGGGGAAGGCATTTGCTGTCTCCTTTGGCGGGCGTTCGCACCAGAGACCCGAACACCGGGCGGAACTTTCACTTTTGTCCGCAGGATCACTCGAACGAGTGATGGGTTACGAATCGCAAGGCTTTGCCCCCTGACAGACTCCGCCCGCGTGCAGACAACAGCCGAGCACCGTGTCCTCGTCGTCAACGCGGGCTCGACGAGCCTGAAGCTCTCCGTCGTGAGCGAAGACGGATCGAGCGATCCCGTCGCCTCGATCGCCGATGCCGCGCACGATGTTGCCGCCGTTGCACATCGCGTCGTCCACGGGGGACCGACCTTCCGCGAGCCGGTCGTGGTCGATGACGCGATCGAGAGCGAGTTGCGTGCGCTCGCCGAGCTTGCGCCGCTCCACAACGGGCCCGCAATCGCGGCGATGGACGATGCCCGCCGCCTGCTTCCGGCGGTGCCGCACGTCGCCGTGTTCGACACGGCCTTCCACGCGACGCTCCCGGAAGAGGCCTGGGCGTACGCGGTACCGCGTCGCTGGCACGAGGAGTGGGGAATCCGCCGCTACGGCTTCCACGGCCTCTCGGTGCAGTGGGCGTCCGAGCAGGTCGCGGTGCCGCGGCTCGTCGTCTGTCATCTGGGCGGCGGCTGCTCGGTTACTGGTGTCCGTGACGGTCGCTCGGTCGACACGACGATGGGGTACAGCCCGCTGGACGGCGTGCCGATGGCGACTCGCTCCGGGTCGATCGACCCGGAGATACCGCTTCATCTGCTTCGCGCGCGGCTGCTTCGCCTCGAGGAGCTCGAGCACGCGCTGGAGCACGAGTCGGGTCTGCTCGGGCTCTCGGGCGTGTCGGGGAACCTAAAAGAGCTTCAGGGATCGGACGATCCATCGTCCCGCCTCGCGCTCGCGGTCTTCGCGCATCGCGTCGCAGGGGCGGTCGCCGCGATGACGGCGTCCCTGGGCGGCCTCGACGCGCTCGTCTTCACGGCCGGGATCGGCGAGAACTCCGCTTCCGTTCGCGCCGATGTGTGCGGCCGGCTCGGCTTCCTCGGCGTCGAGCTCGATCCCGATCGCAACGAGTCCGCCCGGCCCGACGCCGAGATCGCGGCCCAAGGTGGGTCGGCGCGCGTCGTGGTCCTGCGAGCCCGCGAGGATGTCGTCGCAGCCCGGGCCGCGCGCGCTCGACTGGCCATTTGAGGCGACCGCGCGAACCAACGCGGACAACGGGGTCGTGAACCTCGCTGCGCGGGACACGCTCGGGGCAGCGTCATCGAGGACGTTCATCCTCGCGGTGCGCGCGTAGCCGCGCGTCTACTGCGCGCGGCGGGTCAGCGTCTCCAGATCGAGAACGACGGTCTTTCCGCGGCCGAGCGTGACCGTGCCGCGGGTCTCCTCGTCTCGCAGCACGCGGTTCACCGTTGCCCGCGACGTGCCGGCGAGCCCTGCGAGATCCTCCTGCGTGAGCGGGACGGTGATCGGACTCCCGCCGTTGCCGTAGACGGCCGCCAGATCCCGCAATCGCCGTAGGACCCGCTTCTCGGCGCCGACGTAGAACGCCTCCACGATCAGCACGTCCATCCGCCGTACCGAGGCCGCGAGCACTGCGACCAGCATCCGGTTGACGTACGGGTGCTCGCGGCGGAGCTCGTCGAACTCACGTCGGTACAGCGAATGGGTCTCGGCGGTCTCGAGGGCGGCGACGGTCGCCGACCGCGGCTGGTCGGAGACGAGCGCCAGCTCTCCGAAGGCCTCGCCCGGTCCCCGGATGGCGAGTGTCGCGGTCTCCCCGAGGGGCGTCGTGACGCGGACCGCGAAGCGACCTTTGGCGATCAGATGGAGCGAATCCGCGGGGTCGCCTTCGTGGAACACGACCTCGCCCCGGCTGAACGTACGGCGACGCGCCATCGCGAGCACCCGACGGATTTCCTCGGGCGGGAGATCACCGAAGAGTTCCCAGTGCATCAAGGCGAGCGTACTCCTCTCCAGTCGCGGTCCCGCACTGCCGGCGACTGGCCGAGGGCGCCCGCCGCATAGGCGCCCTCGGCAACCGGCCTTGCAGCGCGGTGCCCAGAACGTTAAGCGGCTGAACGGCCGTCGTCGTTCGCGCTTGCGACACAACGACTGTCACGACGGTGACACAGCGGGCGTCGCACCCGCGAACGACAAGCGACCGCCGCCACCGTAACCTCGGTACGAGCAGTCAAAGGGAAGGAGCAACAATGAGCCCGCTCGTCGAAAGCTCACGGGGTTTCTTCGAGGAACTGCACCGGCGTGCTAGTGCCGGCCTGGAGGTCACATTGCTCTGGAGCCGAGGTGCGGGCAAGCTGGTCGTGTCCGTGGCGGACACGATGACCGGGGAGAGCTTCGAGCTTCCGGTCGCCCGCGAGGAGGCGCTCGAGGCGTTCAACCACCCGTTCGCGTATGCGGCCGGGCGGGGCATCACCTGGGGCGCGACCGGCTGGGGGCTGGAGCGGGCGCGCTAGCTCGCGAAGAACTCCTGCGCTGACGGCGGCGTTGGCTGAACGAGTGCGCGCCTGCCGAGCCGGCGAGGACGAGAAACACGAGTCCGACGGCGGCTGCGGCAAGGCGGCGCGAGCGGCGCGAGCGGCGGGCAGTTCCGAGGTCCGTGTCGGCCGGAGTCGTTCGCCTCTCATCCCCCGGATGGGGTATCAGGCGAGCGACGAAAGCGCTTCGGGGAGGTCGGACAGGCGTTCGATCACGATCTCGGCGTCTGCCAGCTCTTCCCGGTCGTAGGCGCCGGTCGTCACCGCGACGCAACGTGCGCCGGCGTTGTGCGCCGACCGGATGTCGAGCGGCGTGTCGCCGACCGCGACCGTCCGCCCCGCGGGCCAGCCGCCTGCCCGGTCTCGCGCGAGTGCGAACAGCTCGACGCGATCCTCCCGCTCGCAACCGAACGCGCCCTGATTGTCCGGGAAGAGTTGGTCGAGATCGAGCCGGCGGAGGCGCGCGCGTGCGACCGCCTCCGGGTTGCCGGTCAGCAGCGCTCGGTGTTCTACGCGCGCGAGCGTGTGCGCCGCATCCTGCGGCGTGCCCCAGTGACTCGTGTCCGCGTCGCGCAGCAGCTGCTCGTACCGGTTCGAGAAGATCGCGCACCAGCGATTGAGTCCCGCGTCGATCTCGTCGTCGCCGAAGCCGGCGCCCTGGAGCGCCCGCCGTGTGTGCGCGAGTGCAGTGTCGCCGGGGACGTCGGGGCCTTCTGGGGCGGATCCCCACACTGCTTGCA
Organism: Gaiellaceae bacterium; assembly: GCA_049273785.1. Lineage (GTDB taxonomy): Bacteria > Actinomycetota > Thermoleophilia > Gaiellales > Gaiellaceae > 3-1-20CM-4-69-9. Next base: position 7,293 of record JBASRJ010000090.1, read on the forward strand.
GC
>JBASRJ010000092.1:0-6241 GCA_049273785.1 Gaiellaceae bacterium
CGCTCCTGCCACCCGCAGACGTCTAGTTGACGTTTCTAGACCCAGACGTCCGGCAGCCGCCGCGCCTCCGGCCGGCTGCTGGAGGCGGCCCCTTCCGGGCCGAACTCCACCACCTGGGAAAACTCCGAGATCGCGGCCGGCGATTCGTGGATGGGCTCGCCGTCGAGGGTCACCCAGGCATGCCCGAGGACGCCGGCTTCGCCGAGGCGGACACCGACGACGAGCCGCGGATCGGCATTCGCCCGGGTGAGGAAGCGATACGCGAGCAGGCTCCGCTCGAGACAGTTGTCACGGAAGCGCGGCGGCCTGAGTCGTGCAAGCAGCGAGCTGAGTGCGACGATCTGCCGCTCGTACGCGAGGTCTCGCGGTCCGCACCCGTCGTCCCGCATCACCTGCGCGAGCCGCTGCAGGGGTACGACGCGCTTGAGGATCGGCAAGGCAAGCGCCCAGGAACCCATGCGGACCGCGAGCAACCCGACCTTCAGCCGCGTCATACGCGGGGCGGAGCGGTCGTCACCGTGCTTTCGATCGCGTCGAGCAGCGCCGGCAACTGAACGAACCCCGGCGCGTACCGCGCGTGGAACACGGGCACGCGCGCCGCCACGTCGAGGTAGCTCTCAACTGTTCGTCTGGCGCGGTCGCCGTCGGTGAGCGTGAAGCGGTAAGCGTGCGGCAGAAGCGCACGCACCGCATCCGCGATCGACACGCGTTCGACACATGCCGTGCCGATGGCACGCTCGAGGACGACGATCGCCGTGAGCGCGGCGATCTCGCGCCGATCGTCGACCGCCGGCCCGTCCGGTGTCGAGGCTGCGAAGTACTCCCTGGACGCGTCACGCAGGTGAACTGCGAACGGAATCCGGAAGCAGCGGGTCTCGCCCTCGTCCAGCGCCGAGAACACGACGGCGTCGTCTGCCCAGAGCGGATATCCGCGCCGGCTGAGCCCGTACGCAACCGTTGACTTACCCGTCCCCGACACGCCGCACAACGCAGCGACGCCGCTCTGCGTCCGCACCGCGCTGGCGTGGAGCACCTCGTACCCGGAGACCTGCAGCGCCAGCGGGATGACCGCCGTCCGGAAGAGGTCGCCGACGAGTTCCGACGACTCGCACGTTTGAGCGATCACTTCGTCGCGTCCCGGCCGGAAGCTGAAGTCCGCGACGCCCGGGAAGTGAACGCGATAAACGTTCCCGTGCTCGCTGCCGTATGCCCACACGGTCCCATCCGGATCGCGGAGAACTACCTGGGCGTCGGCCGGCATAGCCCGCAGCCGCTGTCCGGTCTGCGTGCGCAGCCTCAGGTCGACCGGGGCGTGCACGGGACTTGTCGACGTTGCCGACGAGCCCGGTGGTGCGGGCCCGTTCGGTCAGACGGCGCTCTAAGGGCTAGCCGTTGCCCGTGCCCTTGTTGAACCCGGTATTGCCCCCATCTTGTCGAGAGCCGGTGCCCCCGCGCATGAGTTCTGCGACCTGACCCACGTACTCCAGGCGCATTGGTTTCCAGTCCTTCGCCTCAGCCGCATGCCGCATGTCTGTCACCCCACCCTTCTTGCTGACTGCCTCAGTATACGAGATGCGATCCACCTTTCCAGGATGAGGGCCCGGCACACTCGGACGGCCTCTCTTCGAGCAGCCGCCGCCTCCCCTGAGTGGATGCGCGCCTCGAGCAGCTGCGGCTCCACCACCCCCAGCTCGGCCAGCAGCGGCATCCCTCTCAGAGCCGACCACGCACTCACGCCCTCTCGCCGGAGCGCCCGCTGCCAGAAGGAATCGGCATAGACGGTTCGCGGCCAAGAGTGGGCCAGCTGCGGGAGCCGCGGGGCGAGCACCTCGCGCGCCAGGCTCTTCGCCTCGCCACGGTCGATCAGCCTCCGCGGGGCGAGGTTGAGGAGCATCGCAACCACATCTGGCTCCAGAAGTGGGGCGAACGATCGCACGCCGAGCCTGCGGAACGTGTCGTAGTCCTGCTCGCGCACATACGACAGCGACACGTGATCGAGGAACTGACCGTCGCTGACCACGTGCTCGAACTGGGCGTCGCGGAGGCACTCGTCCGGAACCAGCCATTCCGGCATCGCGCGTGCAGCTCTCGCTGCTCTGAGCAGGCGCAGGCGTGCCGGCGCAACCCGGCCCAAGACTCCCGATGCCGCCCCGACGATCAGCGGCCGAACGCCCGACGTGACGAGGAGCGAGTGCGCCACCGAGCGGTGAGTGGCTCCGGGCCAGTAGCGAACCGACGCTCGACTGAGTCGCACGAGCGCCGGCACGTCGAGCGCACGAAAACGTTCGCGCGCGTAGTTCGCCGGCGGCATCAGCAGCTCGTCACCTCCGGCTCCACTGAGGGCGACCGAGACGCCCCGGCCTCTGGCGGCAATGGTGAGCCGTTCGTAGATCGGTTGCAGCAGCTCAGGCGGTCGTAACGCCTCCGCGGCGAGGTGGATAGCCGCGCCCAGAACTAGGCCGTCCTCAACGGCGTCGTCCGCCGTCATGGCGAGCTGGTCGAGTCCAAGTCCGCCGGCGACCTGACGCTGGGTCGACTCCTCGTCGGCCCCCGTACCGGCGAAGAACGCGGAGAGCATGAGAGGTGCCGGCAGGCCATGCTCGCGGCACGCGTCGGCAGTGACAGCAGCAACGAGCGCCGAGTCGAGGCCGCCGCTGAGGAAGACCCCGGCCCGACCGGGCTCGATGCACCGGGCCACCGCTGCTTGAAGCACCTCTTCCAGACGCTCAGCGGCTTCATCGTCGGTCACGGCCTGTCCGTTCCACACGGGTCGCCAGTAACGCTCGACCTGAACGGCGCCGGAACGCAACGTGAGGATGTGTCCCGGCGGCAATCGTCTGATACCGGTGAAGAAGGTTTCGGCGGGAGGGCGCGGCTGCCCGAGCAGGTCTGCCGCGATCGCCAGTGTGTTTGGTTCAGGCTTTCCGGGGTCGCTGCGCAGCAGTGCGTCGAGCGTCGGCGACGCGCGGAAGTCGTCACCGCGGTTCGCGTAGAAGAACGGCTGCACGCCGACCGGATCCCTGACGGCAAACAGCGTCTGCTCGCGTGCATCCCAGACGACGAGCGTGAACCAGCCGTCGATGCGCCGCAGCGCCGCATCCCCGCCGCGCACGTACGTCTCGAGCACTGTGTCGGCCGCGTTGGGCTGCCCCGAGTGGAGCCGACCTTCGAAGACGACCGTGCACGACTCGCGCTCGGCCTGCTGAGGTGGGGCTGAGCCGGCCTCTACGGTGACCACGAGACGGGGGCCGCCGTCGGCGGGCTTCAGCGCCGCAACCCAACTCATCCGCAGCACCGCCTCAGGTCGCGGAGCAACACTCTGGTACAGGGCCGCACATGCCGGAGAGCCTCATGCGACGAGGCCTTCCCCCTCCAGGGCGTCCAGCATCGAGTCGATCTCCTGGCGAAGGTCCTCCGGCTCGACGACGAACTCGTCGAGCAGCTGCCGCTCGATCTCCGCTCGCTCGCTGCCGCCCGCCAGCAGCTCCCAGAACCTGGCACCGGTCTCGTTCAGCGAGTAGATCCGGTTCGTCCCGAGGTGGACGAGCACCATCTCGCCCTCCAACTCGCGGTAGACGACGTCCGGGATCGGCCGCAGAAGCCCTCCCCCCATTGGCAAAGGATAGACCGTCCGCAGCTAATACTGGCCGAGCGAGCCCTGGCGCGCGGCGAAGCGGAGCGCGCGCCCGAAGATCCAGACGGCGAGCGGAACCATCACGACGCTGAAGCCGAGCAGCACGAGAACATCCACGCCCCACCCTTCGCCCCGAAACAGGGCAGCCCGCACGCCGTCATAGGCGAAGCGCAGGGGCAGAATCTTGCCCAGCGGCTCGAGCCAGCCGGGCAGCGCCGAGATCGGGAACACAGAGCCGCCGAGCAGTGTCATCGCGAACACGGCCATGCTCGCGAGCGCTTCGCCGCGCTTCAGGACGATCACGAGCGCCCCGGCCAGCAGCCCGATTGCCGACAGTGCCACCGCAGACACGACGAAGACCGCCACCAGGCCGACCCAGCTCGTGTTGGCCACGTCGAGCTTCATCCAGCCGGCGGCGATCGCGAGATAGACGGCTGCACGAGCGAGCGCGAAGACGAACGGGAACGCGACCAGGCCCGAGCAAAGCTCGGCGACGCTGAGCGGCTGCGCGACGATCACCTCCAGCGTTCCCGAGAGCTGCTGATTGCGGATCTGGTAGGCGAGCTCCTCGCTCGCGGCTTGCACAACGACGGCGACGATCAGCCCGACGGCCGCGAATGCAAAGTAGCTGGGCGCGCCGCCGAGCTTCGCGCCCGCCTCCGGCAGCGTTCGTGAGATGAAGAAATAGACCGCGAGCTGCAGGACCCCGAAGAACGCGTCGAGGATGAACGGCAGACGGTACGAGCGCGCAATCGCGAAGTCGCGACCGGCGAACGCACGCACGACGTCGGGACGCAGCTGACTAGCCGCCGAGGTCAACGGTCCGATCGCAGCGCTCGAGGTCGGCCTGCAGGTGCGTGGCGACGAGGGCCGCCGCTGTGCGGCGCTCGATCGCGCGCCAGAAGCGGTCCATCGCCTCGTCGTCGAGCGATCGCGTCGGCTCGTCGAGTAGCAGCAGGCTCGGCTCGCCGAGGAGTGCACGTGCGATCGCCAGCTGCTGGAGCATTCCCGAGGAGCACCTGTCGGCGCGCTCGTCGAGGATCTCCCCCAGCTCGAGCTCTTCCGACAGCAGCTCGACTTCGCGCACAGCTTCCCGCTTGCCTAGACCTCGCAGGCGCGCGAAGAAGATCAGGTTCGCCTGTCCGGACAGGCGCATGAAGAACGTTCGCTCCTGCGAGAGCGAGAGCCCGATCAGGCGCCGCGCGGCAACCGACCCCGCCCGCCGACCGCAAATCGTGACCGTCCCCGACGTCGGCACGAGCGTGCCCGCGACGCAGCGAAGGATCGTCGTCTTCCCGGAGCCGTTGGGCCCATGAAGGGCGACGCGTTCGCCGGCATGAAGCTCCAGGTCGAGCCCGCGCACGACGAGCTTGTCGCCGAACCGGCGGCAGAGACCACGGAGCACGAGGGCCGCCTCGCCGGCGTCCGTCGCGGGGTCGCCCACTCGCTGTGGGATGGCGTTCACGTCGGCCCGCTCACATTCGCGCTCGCCGATTCGCTCGTCGCCACGCCCGGACCGCGGCCGGCAGATGCCGCAGCAACCAAACGGGGCGCCGGAGGTAGGCCACAGCAAGGCCGGTCGTGCCACGCCGCGCGAGCGGATCCCATGCGCGCATGAACGCCCGAGGCGGGACCAGCGCCCGGACCAGAAATCTCGCTTTCGCCGCGGGACCGGGAAGCGCCATCACCCACGCAAGACCCTGCGCCACCGGCGGGGCGGTCGCAGCGCGGAGCGCAACATCGTCCAGCTCGTCCGTCTCGAGGGCGAGCCGACGAACGAGGTCAGTCCCGGCGGGCAGCAAGGTCAGGCCGGTGACAAAAGCCGGCAATGCCTGGAGACGGCCTGCCAGCGTTGCGGCCTCGCGCCAGAGCGCATCGGGGAGCCGCTCGAGCCCTCGCTGCAGATCTTCGAGCGTCCGCTCCGATTCGCGCCCGTGTTGAGCAGCGTGGAGCGCGAGGTGCAGCGTTCGAGCCGCGCCGTCGAGGGTCGCGACGCGGGTCCCGGCGAGCGCGACCTCCTCGGTCGCCTGAGAGAGGACGCCCCAGGCCTGCTCGTTCGAGACGCCGATGCCGGTGAGCGATTCGTGCAGCTCGAGGACGATCGTCGTCTCCGGATGCTCCCAGAGTTCCCGGTGCGGTCGCCCCCGCCCGAGCGCAGTCGGGCCGAGGTAGCGGAGGCCGAACGCCGACAGCGCCGCGTCGATCGCTCCACGATCACGACCGGAGACGAGGAGATCGACGTCGTCCGAGCGCCGCTCGTCGCCGTCGTAGAGCCACCGCCGAACCGACGCACCCTTCAGCAGCACGCTCTCGACGCCGGCGGAGCGGAGCGCCGTGACGATGCGAGCGGTCAACGCGTCGTTGACGAGGTTGACCCCTTCCGACTGAGCTCTGCCGAGCCGCGACGACGAGCTGCTGGTCACGAGTCGCATAGTACGAGCGTCCGAGGGCTTTTCTGGACGAGTGGGCGGCTCCTGTCTACGCTCAGAACGTGGGGGGAAGAGCAGCCACCGCCGCGCCCAGCGTTCCGTTCCTCGATCTCGGCCGCGTCCACGCCGACCTCAAGGACGAGCTGCTCGACGGCTTCGCCCGGCTGATCGACTCGGG
>JBASRJ010000093.1:0-7158 GCA_049273785.1 Gaiellaceae bacterium
CGCTCGGGCGATCCAGCCCGAGCGCTCCCTGCGTCCTTGCATCGCTTGGTGCTCGCGACCCAGGCATCCACCAATGCCACCGGACAAACCACTGACCGTGGACGAGCTCGCCGAGCTCTTCGAGGGCCGCACTGCCCTCGTCGAGCGACTCGCGGAACGTGAGGACCCGCTCAACTCGGCGGACGACGTGATCGCGATGCTGAGCGAGAACGAGAAGCTCGAGGCGCTCAACGCGCACCCGGCGATCGGTGCGCGGAAGCTGTCCGCCCGCTCGGCGGCCGAACAGGGAACCGAAGACGAGCCGGAGACACTCGCTGAGCTCGCGCGCCTGAACCGCGAGTACGAGCAGCTGTTCGGCTTCCGCTTCGTCGTGTTCGTCAACCGCAGGCCGAAGTCGCAGATCGTCCCGATCCTGCGCGAGCGTCTGGGACGTGCCCGCGAAGAGGAGCTCGACACGGCGCTCCACGAGCTCGTCGCCATCGCGCGTGATCGCTGGGAGCGCGGCTAGTGCTCGCGATGGACGCCTACGCGAACGGCTGGCTCGACCTGCTGCTCCGCTGGTTGCACGTGATCGCCGGGATCGCGTGGATCGGCTCGTCGTTCTACTTCATCGCGCTCGACAACCACCTGCTGCCGCCCAGAGACCAGCGGGACGCAGGCGAGGGCGTCGCCGGCGAGGCGTGGGAGATCCACGGCGGCGGCTTCTACCACGTGCAGAAGTACAAAGTTGCGCCGCCAACGCTGCCCGAGCCGTTGCTCTGGTTCAAGTGGGAGGCGTACACGACCTGGCTGAGCGGTTTCGGCCTGCTCATCGTCCTCTACTACTTCAACGCGAACACGTACCTGATCGACAAGGGCGTCGCCGACCTGTCGCCGTGGGAGGCGATCGCGATCAGCGTCGCGCTGCTCGCCGCCGCGTGGATCGTGTACGACGCGCTCTGCCGAGTCTTTGGCGGCGGGCGCGAGCTCGTGCTCGCCGCGCTGCTCCTGGCGTTCGTGGCGGCGAGCGCGTGGGGCTCCGGGCAGCTGTTCAGCGGCCGCGGCTCGTACATCCAGGTCGGCGCGATGGTCGGGACGATGATGGCCGGCAACGTCTTCTTCGTGATCATTCCCGCGCACTGGGAGCTCGTCCGCGCGAAGAAGGCAGGGCGCGAGCCGGATGCAGCGGCGGGATTGCGCGGCAAGCAGCGCTCCGTCCACAACAACTACCTGACGCTGCCGGTCGTGTTCACGATGATCAGCAACCACTTTCCGTTCACGTACGGGCACTCGCACGGGTGGCTGATCCTCGTCCTCCTGATGGTGATCGGCGCATGGCTGCGGCATTTCTTCAACGTGCGTCACACCGGCCGCACGCTGTGGGCAATCCCGGTGACCGCCGCGCTGGGAATCGCAGGCGTCGCCGTCGCGATCCGGCCACAGGAGCACAAGGCGAGCGTGGCCGGACCGGCCGTCTCGTTCGCGCAGGTGCAGCCGATCGTCGCACAGCGCTGCGCGGTGTGTCACTCGCTGCATCCGACGCAGTCGGGGGTCAGCACCGCGCCGAAAGGCGTCATGTTCGACACGCCCGCCGAGATCAGAGACCAGGCGTCGCGGATTCAGCAGCAGGCGGTCGATTCGAAGGCGATGCCGATCGGGAACTTGACGAAGATGACCCAGGCCGAACGCGACCTCCTCGCGCGCTGGATCGCACAAGGAGCGAAGATCCCATAGCCATGCTCGAGATCGTCTCAGGCGAGTTCCGTTTCGTCGCGCGCTTCGAGGAGGAGCTTGCGCCGCAGACCGTGGCCGCCTTCCGCCGGATCCTGCCGTTCGACGAACGGATCATTCACTGCCGCTGGAGCGGCGAGTCCAACTGGATTCCCTGGGGCGACCGCGACCTCGGAATTGGCCCCGAGAACGCGACGACGTACCCGCATCCCGGCGAGCTCGCGCTCTACCCCGGCGGCCAGAGCGAGACGGAGCTGCTCTTTCCGTACGGCTACTGCTCCTTCGCGTCGAAGGCCGGCCAGCTGTGGGCCAACCACTTCGCGACGCTCGTCGAGGGGCAGGAGCACCTGAAGGAGCTCGGCCGCCGCACCCTCTGGGAGGGTGCGCAGCCGATCACGTTCCGGGAGACCTAGTGTTCCTCGCGCACGTACGGCAGTCCCAGCGCCGCCGGCGCGCCGAACCGTAACCGCGCCGCGCGCGACGACACGAGCACGAGCGCGATGACCGTCATCACGTACGGCAGCGACTGCGAGAGCTCCGGCGGCGGCGCCCAGTGGTACTTCTGCAACGCAAACGGGAGATATGTGAACGCTCCAAAGAAGTACGCCCCGACGAGACACAACGTGGGACGCCAGAAGGCGAAGATCACGAGCGCGATCGCGATCCAGCCCGCGCCCTGGGTCAGCCCGGCGAGCCACTGCGGCGTGATCGAGAGGCTGAACGTCGCGCCGCCGATGCCGGCGAACGCGCCGCCGACGAGTGTGTGCGCGTACCGGTAGCCAGAGACGTTGATTCCCATCGCGTCAGCCGCCGCGGGCGACTCGCCGACCGCACGCACGTTCAGGCCGGCCCGCGTCCTCGTCAGGTAGAGCGCGACGAGGACGACACAGGCCCACGATGCGTAGACGAGTGCTGACTGACCGAAGAGGATCGGCCCGACGACGCCGACGTCCTGAAGCGACTTGGGGAAGATCGCCTGGAATTGATGCCTCGCAGGCGATTTGGCGAGGTTCAGGTCGTTGCCCAAATAGGACGAAAGACCCGCCACGCCGGCGAAGATCGTCAGCGCGAGCCCCGAGACAATCTGATTCGCACGCAGAGTGATCACGAGAAAGGCATGGATTGCAGCCACCGTGGCCCCCGCCAGTGCGGCGACCGCCAACGCGCCGATCAGGGCGAGCGGCGGCGAGACGTGAAAGCGCTGGACGGCCCAGAAGCCCATAACCGCGCCGACGAGCATCATCCCTTCGACGCCGAGGTTGAGGACTCCGGAGCGTTCCGCGAGGAGCTCGCCGAGGGCGGCGTACAGAAGCGGCGTTCCGTAGAGGACACCCGAGGCCAGGACGACGACGAGCAGGCTGTTGTTCATGTCGTTGCAGGTGATGCAGTCGGAGGACGACGGTCGATCCGGACGCGATAGCGAATCAACAGCTCGCCGCCCAGCGCGCAGAACAGGATCAGCCCTTGCAGGACGCCGACCAGTCCATTCGGGAAGTCGGCCCCCTGGAGCGTGTAGCCGGCGTTCTGTAATCCGCCGAGCAAGAACGCGATCAGCACCACGGCAAACGGGTTGTACCGCCCGAGGGCGGCGACCACGATTCCCGAGTAGCCGTAGTTCGATTGCGTCAACCCGCGCGGATCGAGCTGATGGCGGAAATCCCCGTCCTGGCTCGCTCCGCCGAGACCCGCGATCGCGCCCGACAGACACATGACGGCGAGGATCTTGCGGCGCGTCCGCATTCCGGCATATCGCCCCGCGCGCGCGGAGTCGCCGATCACCTGTACCTCGAAGCCGAACCGCGTGCGGGCGTACAGGGCCCAGATCAGCACGGCCGTCCCGATCGCGACGAGGAAGCCGAGCGGCAGGACGAGGCCGTGAATCGTCCAGCTCGACCAGGTCGCCTCCGACGGAAGCTTCTTCCCCTGCGGAAAGACGCTCGCCTCGAACCCCTTCGTCTCGCGCAGATACGAGTGGCTGTCAAGGATCAGGTAGTCGAGCACGAGCGCGGCGACGTAGTTGAGCATCAGCGACGTGATGATCTCGTTCGTCGAGAAGAACGCCCTAAGGATTCCCGGAATCGCCGCGAGCGCCGCCCCGCCTGCGGCGCCGGCGAGCATCATCAGCGCGATCACCACCGGCGACGGCGCGCCAGCGGCCAACAACCCGACGGCTGCGCCCGTGATCGCACCGGCATACAGCTGTCCTTCGCCGCCGATGTTGAAGAGATTCATCCGGAAGGCGACCGCAGCGGCAAGACCGGTGAACGCAAGCGGCGTCGCTGAGACGACCGTCTCGGTCAGAGCGCCGTTCGCGAGGAACGCAGCGTCGAACAAGCGTCGGAACGTGTGCAGCGGCGGATGACCAGTGGCGAGCAGGACGATCGTCGCAAACAGAAACGCGACGACGATCGAGACGACCGGGACGGCGACGACGAGCCAACGCGGCTGCTGGAGGCGGCGCTCGATCCGCATCAGTCGTGTGCCCCCTCTCCGCCCGCCATCAGCAGCCCGAGCTCCTCGACAGTCGCCGACCGGGCGTCACGCTCGCCGACTACGGCGCCCTCGTACATGACGGCGATGCGATCGGCGAGCGCCAGGATCTCGTCGAGGTCCTCGCTGATCAGCAGCACGCCGATCTGGCGCAAGGCCGCTTCGCGGAGGAACCGGTGCACCGTCTCGATCCCGGCGACGTCCAGCCCGCGCGTCGGCGACGCGGCGACGAGCACAGCCGGTTCGCCGGAGAACTCGCGCGCGAGCACGACCTTCTGGAGATTGCCCCCGGAGAGCTGCCATGCGGGTACCTGTGGACTCGAAGCGCGCACGTCGTACTGCCGCATCACGCGTTGCGCGAGCTCGCGAATGCGGCGGAGGAGCAAGAAGGGCCCACGCGACGCCGGCGGCTCGCGGTACGACTTCAAGACGACATTCGACGCCACGCTCAGGCCGGAAGCGACGCCCGTCCCGAGCCGGTCCTCCGGGACGTAGGCGACTCTCGCCGCAATCGCCTCGCGCGGGTCGCCACCGCGCAGACGGCTTCCCTGTACCCGCATCGTCCCTTCAGTGGGAGGTCGCATCCCTGCGATCGTCTCGGCGAGCTCGCGCTGCCCGTTGCCGGCGACCCCCGCGATCGCCAGGATCTCGCCGCGGCGCACGCAGAGAGACACGTCCTTCAAGGCTTGGGCGCCGCGGTCGCCGTTCGCGGACACGCCGTCGAGCTCGAGCACTGCCTCACCCGCCTCCCCGCGACCGTCCTCCCGCCGTCCGAGCTCGACCTCGCGGCCCACCATCAACGCGGCGAGCGAGCGCGGCGTGGCCTCCGCGGTCGTGACGGTCGCGATCGAGCGCCCGCGACGCAGGACGGTCACCCGGTCTGCGACCGCCTTCACCTCGTGGAGCTTGTGCGAGATGAAGATCACCGTGCGTCCGTCGGCCGCCATCGCGCGGATCGTCTCGAACAGCGCGTCCGCCTCCTGCGGCGTCAGCACGGCGGTCGGCTCGTCGAGGATGAGAATGCGCGCGTCCTGGTAGAGAGCCTTCAGGACCTCGACGCGCTGCTGCTCGCCGAGCGAGAGCTGCCAGATGCGCGCGCGCGGATCGACCGCAAGGCCGAATCGATGCGAGAGCTCGGCCACGCGCTTCTCGATCGCGCGCGTCTGCAGCAGGAACGTTCGCCCGACGTCGCGATGGTCGCCGAGCACGACGTTCTCGGCCACGGTGAACGGAGACACGAGCCGGAAGTGCTGGTGCACCATCGCGATCCCCGCGTCGATCGCGTCGCGTGGCGAGTGGAATTCGACCGTCCGGCCCGAGAGAACGATCTCGCCCTCGTCCGGCCGGTACAGGCCGGTGAGGATGTTCGAGAGCGTCGTCTTGCCGGCGCCGTTTTCTCCGAGCAGCGCGTGCACCTCGCCCGCCGCTGCGTCGAAGTCGACGTGATCGTTCGCGACGACGCCGGGGAACCGCTTGGTGATTCCCCGTAGCTCAACGGCGGAGTGCATGGCGGAGGAGGCGGGCGGGGAAGCGTCCACTTCCCCGCCCAACCCGCTAGCCCTTGGCGCTGCCGATCACACCCCTGACGAGCCAGTTCATAGCATACAGCTGATGAACCGAAAGGCGCTGGCCCTTCTTGACGCGCAGCTTGCCCTTCTGGTCGTACAGCGGGCCCGCGAACTCGTAGAACTTGTGGCTCAGGAGCGCGGCCTGCTTGGCCGCGATCGCTTTCTTCGTCTTCGCCGCCACCTTCGGGCCGTACGGTGCGAGGCCGACGAACTTGTCGTTCAGGCTCCCGTAGTAGAAGCCCGTTTTCCAGGTGCCGCTCATGGCCGCCTTGACCCTGCGGAGGTAGTACGGGCCCCAGTGGTAGATCGCGGCCGTCAGCCACTGCTTGGGCGCGAACGTGTGGGCGTCCGAGTCGTAGCCGACCCACGGGATGCCCTTCGACTCAGCGTACTGACCGGTCGCAGGGCTGTCCACGTTCTGCCCGAGGACGTCCGACCCGGCGGAGACCAGGCTTTGCGCGGCCTTCTTCTCCTTCCCCAGATCGAGCCACGAGTTCGTCCAGATCAACCTGACCTTCGCGCGCGGATGCATCGCCTGCGCGCCGAGAGCGAACGCGTTCGCGTGCCGGATCACCTCGGGAATCGCGAACGGGACCACATAGCCGATGACGCCTTTCTTCGTGGCCGCGCCCGCGGCCATCCCGGACAGGTAGATCGCGTCCTCGGCCCTGCCGAAGTACTCGGCAAGATTCTTCGACTGCGCGGTCCCTGTCGCCTGCTCGAAGAACACGTCAGGGTGCTTCTTCGCTTCCGAGACCATGCAGTCCTGGAAGCCGAACGACGTTGCGAAGATGATCTTGTTCCCGTCGCGGACGAGACTTTCAATCACCTGGCACGTCTGCGGCCCTTCCGGCACGAGCTCCTTGAACGTCGTCTCCACACTTGATCCGAGCGCGCTCTGCACGTAGAGGCGTCCCTGGTCGTGCGCTTGCGACCAGCCGTGGTCGTCGTGTGGCCCGACGTAGATCCACGCGGCCTTGAACACCGCTGCCTGCTTGTGCGACCTCGCCGCGCCGGTCGTGACGCCGAGCGCGAGAACCACCACGCCGGCGAGCGCGAGCAGGGGCAGGACGAGGGCGAATTTCCCTCTCTTCATGGTCTCCTCTCCTCCGGGGTCGAGCGCGAAGCGACTCGACTATAGGGCCGCGGGCGGGCGCTGCCTAGTGCAACCGTTCGAGGGCTCCCGCTAGAACGTCGATTGCCAGCTCGACGTCCTCCGAGGAAGAGTGCTCGTCGGGTGAATGGCTGACGCCGCCGTTCAGGCTGCGGACGAAGAGCATCGCCGCCGGGACGCCTGCGCCCGCGAGGATCGCCGCGTCGTGCCCCGCTCCCGAAGCCAGCTCGACCAGCGGCAGGCCGCGGGCCTCCAGCTCCGCCCGTAGGGCAGCAC
>JBASRJ010000098.1:0-4136 GCA_049273785.1 Gaiellaceae bacterium
TGTCAAGGCTTCGCCGCCTCCTCGTCGATCACCTCGTAGTCGGCATCCTCGACGACCTCGTCGTCGGAAGCGCCTGCGGCGCCGTTCCCGCCGCCGCTCTGCCCGGAGGCAGTCTGAGTCTGCTGCGCCGACGCGTACACCGCCTCGGCGAGCTTGTGCGACGCCTCCTGCAGCGCCTCGGTCTTCGCCTTGATGTCGGCCACGTCGTCCGACTCGAGCGCCTGGCGGAGCTCCATGATCCGTCCCTCGATCGTCGACGCGTCAGCCTCGTCGATCGCGGACCGGTGATCCTTCAGGGACCGCTCAGTCTGGTACGCGAGCGTCTCCGCCATGTTCTTCGTATCGGCGACCTCGCGCAGCCGGCGCGCCTCGTCGGCGTGCGCCTCCGCGTCGCGGATCATCTGCTGGACCTCTTCTTCCTTCAGGCCCGAGCCGCCCTCGATGCGGATCTGCTGCTGGTTGCCCGTGCCGAGATCCTTTGCCGACACGTTGATGATCCCGTTCGCATCGATGTCGAAGGAGACCTCGATCTGCGGCATGCCGCGGGGCGCGGGCGGGATCCCGACGAGCTGGAACTTGCCGAGCGTCTTGTTGAACGCGGCCATTTCCGACTCGCCCTGAAGCACGTGCACCTCGACCGACGGCTGGTTGTCCTCCGCGGTCGTGAAGGTCTCCGACTTCTTCGTCGGGATCGTCGTGTTCCGCTCGATCAGCCTCGTGAACACGCCGCCCTTCGTCTCGATGCCGAGCGACAGCGGCGTGACGTCGAGCAGGAGGATGTCCTTGACCTCACCGCGCAGGACACCGGCCTGGATGGCCGCGCCGACGGCGACGACCTCGTCGGGATTGACGCCCTTGTGCGGATCCTTGCCGATCAGCTCCTTGACGCGGTCGACGACCGCCGGCATGCGCGTCATGCCGCCGACGAGAACGACGTGGTCGATCTTCGACTTGTCGATGCCGGCGTCCTTGAGGCACTGCTCGGTCGGGCCGACCGTGCGCGCGAGCAGCTCTGCGGTCAGCTCGTTCAGCTTCGCGCGGGTCAGCTGGAGGTCGAGGTGCTTCGGACCTTCCTGCGTCGCGGTGATGAACGGCAGGTTGATCTGCGTCGTCATCGTGGACGACAGTTCGATCTTCGCCTTCTCGGCCGCTTCGTACAGGCGCTGGAGCGCCATCCGGTCTGCGGACAGGTCGATGCCCTGGTCCTTCTTGAACTCCGCCACCATCCAGTCGACGACGGCCTTGTCGAAGTTGTCACCGCCGAGGTGGTTGTCGCCGTTCGTGGCCTTCACCTCGAAGACGCCCTCCCCGAGCTCGAGGATCGACACGTCGAACGTGCCGCCGCCGAGGTCGAAGACGAGGATCGTCTGGTCCGAGCCCTCCTTGTCGAGCCCGTACGCGAGCGCAGCGGCGGTGGGCTCGTTGATGATGCGGAGGACGTTGAGCCCGGCGATCTTGCCGGCGTCCTTCGTCGCCTCGCGCTGCGCGTTGTTGAAGTACGCGGGGACGGTGATGACCGCGTCGTTGACGGGCTCGCCGAGATACGCCTCCGCGTCCGTCTTCAGCTTCTGGAGGATCATCGCGCTGATCTCCGGCGGCGCGTACTCCTTGCCGGCGGCCTTCACGCGTGCATCCCCGTTCGGTCCCTTCACGACCTCGTAAGGGACGATCGTCATCTCCTCCGAGACCTCGTCCCACTTGCGGCCCATGAACCGCTTGATCGAGAAGACCGTGTTCTCGGGGTTCGTCACCTGCTGGCGCCTCGCCGGCGCCCCGACGAGCCGCTGACCGTCCTTCGTGAACGCGACGACGGAGGGCGTCGTACGGCCCCCCTCGGCGTTCGGGATCACGGTCGGCTCACCACCCTCGAGCACGGCCATACAGCTGTTGGTCGTGCCGAGGTCGATACCGATAGTCTTTGCCATACCTGTTTCCTTCCTCTTGGTCTGCGTGCTGAGAAAATCTAAGCCTGAGTTTATCAAGTTCTCCGCCGCGTGCACAGCCCTTCCCCTCGCCGCGGCATTCCTCCTGGGCTCGGCGGGGGCGGCCGGCGCGCGGGTCGACGCTGCCACGGTCGTCCGAGTCTCCGCCGACACGCTCACGACGCCCGGCGCCCAGCATGCGACCCAGGTGGAGCCGGGCGCAGCGGCCTCGGGCTCCACGATCGTCAGCGTCTTCCAGGTCGGCCGGTTCTTCGACGGCGGTGCCGCGGCGATTGGATTCGCCACGTCCGGCAATGCGGGCAGGACCTGGCGCTCGGGGCTCCTGCCGGCGCTGACGACCTCGTCCACCCCGGTCGGGACGGCCGCCCGCGCGACCGACTCCGCGGTGGCCTTCGACTCGACGCACGGTCGGTGGCTCGCGGAGTCCTTGACCCTGTCCGGGGACAGCACCGCCGTCGTCGTCAGCAGTTCGGCGGACGGACTGAGCTGGGATCCGCCGGTGACGGCGATCTCCCTTGCACGGCCTGCGCGCGGCGGGCAAGAGGACACCAATCTCGACAAGAGCTGGATCACCTGTGACAACGGAACGAGCAGCTCGTTCAAAGGGCGGTGTTACGTCGCGTACACGGACTTCGCCCAGCCGGGCACCACCTCGATCGGCGTGCAGTCCTCGAGCGACGGCGGGTCGACATGGTCGGCGCCCGCTTTCGTCCGCGTGTCGGTGAGCGTCCCAGGCGTTCAGCCGGTCGTCCGCCCGAACGGTCAACTCGTACTCGTGTTCCTCGACCAGCCGAGCTCGGTCTACGCGGTCCGTTCCGACGACGGCGGGGCGACGTTCTCCGACCCGGAGAGGATCGCGACGGTTCAGACGCATCAGCGCCGCCTGCAGCCCGCGCTCCTGCGCGTGTTCCCGCTTCCGTCGGTGGGAGTGGACGGCGGCGGCTCGGTGTACGTCGCCTGGTCGGACTGCCGCTTTCGCCGCGGCTGCGTCGCCAACGACATCGTCGTCTCGCACTCGACGAACACCGGCTGGACGACGCCACGCCGCGTCCCCGTCAAAGGTCTCGGGCCGACCGCCAGTCACGTGCTGCCCGGATTGGGCGTCGATCCGACGCGCCAGGGATTGCGCGCACGACTCGCGCTGACGTTCTACACGCTGCGCACGGCGGATTGCCCGCCGTCCGCGTGCCTGCTCGACGTTCGGATGGCGACGTCGTCGAACGCCGGGTCGAGCTGGAGCGCCGCGCCGCGTCTGAACACTCGTGCGATGCGTTTCGGCTGGCTCCCGAGCACTGGTTCAGGACGAATGGTCGGCGACTACTTTGCGACCGAGTTCGCCGGGAACCGCGCCGTCGGCGTCTTCGCGATGGCGCTCGCGCCGCACGGCACGCGTCTGAATCAGGCGATCCACGCCGCCGTTCGTACCTTCCGGTAGCCGCGCGCACTCAAGCGAAGTTCGTCAACCTCGCCTGCGCGTGACGGCGCTGACGAGAGCGCCGGCAGCCGCAGGCTCCGCCAGCACGATCCCGGCCATGATCGCCGCGCACCCGCCCCACCCGAGCGCGCCGAGTCGGTCGCCGTCGAGTGTGTAGCCGAAGAGGGCGGCGAAGACGGGCTCCATCGTGAAGGCGAGCGCCGTGCGCGTCGCCGACGTGCGGCGCTGCGCCCACGTCTGCACGAGGTACGCGAGCGCGCTCGCGAAGATCCCCGTAACGAGGAGCGCCCCCCACACGGTCCAGCCGCGCGGAACGCCGAGGTCGCCGCGCGCGACCGCGACGACGAGCAGCCCCGCGGCCGCGGCGGCCATCTCGACGAGCGTGAACGCGAGCGCGTCGTACCGTGGCGCGAACCGTTCCATCAGGACGATCTGGAGCGAGTACACGGCGGCCGCGGCGAGCACGAGCAGGTCGCCGCCCGCAGAGCCGGCATGGATTCCCGCCAGCATCGCGAGCCCAACAGTCGCGACCGCGACACCGACCCACGCCGCGACGCCGATCCTGGTACGGAATACCGCGAGCGCGATCAGCGGCGTCAGGACGACGTACATCCCGGTGACGAACCCGGTGCCGGACACGGTCGTCCGCTGCAGTCCCGCCGTCTGCAATCCATAGCCCGTTGCGAGCAGGAGACCGAGTGCCGCCGCTGCGCCCGCGCCGCGGCGACCGAGGGACGGAACGCGGCGCGCCGCCGGCC
>JBASRJ010000102.1:0-4006 GCA_049273785.1 Gaiellaceae bacterium
CTTCGAAGGCGCGCCGTGCTACCGGGAGATCGTCGAGCGCGAGCTCGACACTGGCGAGCCGTAGATCCTCCTCGCTGCCAGGAGCATCGTGTGCAGGTTCACGTCTGCGTCACCGATCTCGAGTGAGCGGCCGAGCCGCATGACGTCTTCCGACACCGCGAGGTAGCGCTCGAGAGTGCGGAGCGGCGCACGGCTGCGAATGACCAGGTAGGGACCGAAGACATGCCCTTCGAACGTGCGCGTCGGTGTCGGCAGGACGAGCCGGATCGTCTGCCGTTCCCAGAGGTTCGTCGTGTCGCTCGCGTCGAACACCCAGATGCCGCGACCGAGCGGCTTCGGCACGGCACGCAGCGCTGACGCGAACAGGCGCGGGTCGGCGCGCGGGAGGACGTAGCGGGAGAGCGACCGGTTGCGCTCCCAGGCGTCGAGGTAGACGGGCTCGTAGCCAAGCAGCACGTCGTCGGCGCGCGACGTCGACGCAAGCCACGCGGCGGCGTCCGCGCGCGCTTGCGCTTCCCCGGGTGGATCGCCGTCGAAGAGGAACGGCGTCTTGCTGTGCGCCCAGCGAACCTCGCCGACGACGAGGACCGCGACGGCGGCGAGAGCGACGACGGTCGTCACCGGCGGACGGATTCGTCCGGCCTCGACCAGGGCGATCGCGAGCAGCGTGGAGAAGAAGGGCAGCGCGAAGATGAGGTGTCGCGCCTCGGGCGACGCCGTCGCGTGCAGCCTTGCCAGCATAAACGCGAACGCTGGCACCGCGACCACGCATGCCGTGAGCAGTGCACTGCGCCTTTGGCGCAGCGCGAGCAGCATGAAACCCGTGCCGGCAGCGAGCAGGACCGGGATTGACCAGGCATGGTGCCCGGCGGAGAAGTCACCGCTGACCCACCAGAAGTAGTGCAGGACCGCGCGCGGGGAACCGAGCCGTGACCCGCCGCCGCCGAGCCCGACGTTGAAGCGGCTCCGCAGCACGACGTCCGCCCACCAGAACGGTGTCCCCGCGACGACGACCGCACCCAGGGTCGCGAGCGCCGCCCGGCGCCGTTCTTTCCGCAACACGACGTACAGCGCCTGCGCGCCGAGCACGAGTCCTGCGTACGGATGGCTGGCGAGCGTCGCCAGCAGCGCGATGCCCCATAGGGCGAAACGCCGGCGGCCGCCGCGCTCGAGCGCATCGAGCAACGCGACGAACGACACGGCACTCGTGAACAGGAACAGGGAGTACATCCGTCCGTAGATCCCCTGGAACAGGAGCACCCACGTCGCCGAGGCCAGAATCGCTGCGACGACCCCGACCGCACGGTCGGCGAGTTGACTCGCAAGGACCGCGATCACGGGGACGCTCGCGACCGCGAAGAGGAGGGACACGACGCGCAACGCAGTCAACCCGCCGCCGAGGTTCGCGACCATCCAGGCGAGCACGAAGTGCAGCGGCGCGCCACCGCGCTCCGCGATCACCGTGTGGAGGACGTGCGGAAGCGAGCCGCGGCCGACGAACAGCGCGAGCGTCTCGTCCTCGTGCGGGGGCCATGTCCGGAGGTACACGGCGAGGACGGCGGCGAGTCCGCCCGAGGTCGCCGCCACCGCAACCCAGAACCAGCGCACAGAAATGTCGCGCGCGTGCGCGCGCGTAAAAGAGAGCTGCCGTGCCGCAACGTCGATCATCGAAACGTGATCCGGGAGGCTATCGGCTCCGAGGCCGCTGCTAGCGTTTCTTTCGCGGTGCCTACGTACGAGTACAAGTGCCCGAACGGGCATGTGTTCGAGGTCTTCAAGCGGATCGCCGATCCGCCTCCGGAACGCTGCGAGATCTGCGGCGCCTCACCGGTCGAGACCGTGCTCTATCCCGTGCCGGTGCATTTCCGCGGCTCCGGTTTCTACTCCACCGACTACGGGCGTGGGAGGCAGAAGAAGGACGCGAAGGAGTCGAGCGACGATTCGGGCGGCGAGGAGAAAAAGAAGAAGGACAAGCCGCCGGAGAAGAAGGCCGCCGAAGCGTAGGAGCCTAAGGCCCAGTCCTGCCGACGAAGCACCCGGGCGCGAAGAACCCGCCGCCCGGCTGTGGCGGCTGAGGTGCAGCCGCCCCGGTGACCTCCCCGATCACCGATCGGTTCTCCTCGGACGGGATGATGTCGGAGCTCCCGCTCGAGTCGCTCGAGCCACCCAGCCGGCAGTGCAGCGCCTTCGACCCGGGCGAGCGCTTGAGCACCCAGCCGAGTTGGATGAATTGCCAAGCGGACAGATCCGTTGCGAGCGGTCTGACGAGTTTGCTCCCGTTGAACGGCAAGCCGAGGAACGTGGAAAAGCTCACGAGCTTGCTCTCGACGGCGCGCAGCACTTGTTGCTGGCGCTCGCCGCGGCTGATGTCCGTGTCGGCGGGATTGAGCTGGTTCTCCCGGATGCGCGAGTAGATCTGTGCGCGCCAGCCGTTCATGTGCTGCCGCCCTTTTGCGAACCGCCAACCCTTCCACGTCTTGCAGCGCTGCACGGTGTACGGGCAGTCGAACGGGTTCGAGAGGATTCGTTCGGGCACGTCGATCGTGATCCCGCCGATGTCGTCGATCAACTTCCTGAAGTCGTGGAAGTTGATCACCATCACGTGATTGACGGGGAGCCCGGTGAAGTTCTCGACCGTCCGGACGGCCAGCGTCGCGCCGCCCAGCTGCATCGCTGCGTTGATCTTGCTTGGGCCGTGGCCGGGAATCTCGACGCGCAGATCTCGAGGAATCGAGAGATACGCGACGCGATGCTTGCTCGGGTCCGTGCGGAGCAACATGATCGAGTCGGAGTGGAAGTCGTAGACCCTCTGGTCGTTGTTCATGTGGTCGGTCCCCAGCAGCAAGATCGTCGTCGGATGGCTGAGGATCGCTCCGTTCTGATGCGTCAGTGCCGCGTGGACGCTGGGGGCCATCCGATCCAGGCGCTTGTTGGCCGTCGCCACGCCGCTGCGGAACGCGAGAAAGCCCACGACCGACCAGAGCACGAGGAAGACGAGGATGGCCGGCACGGCGACGGCGATCCGTTTCTTCCAACTCCAGCGCCGTCGCGGACGTCGGATCTTCGGCTTGCCGGGGGCGCGACCGTCCCGCGGCGCGCGCTCGGGCGGGAGCTCGAGCGGCACCTTGCCCTTCACGCGTCCGCCGCGGTAGACGCGGTAGGGCTTTTCTACCCCGGCCATCGACGCAGTAGGGTAGCCAGCCAGCGTGCCTGACCCCCGCGTCATCGGCGTCGATCTCGGCGGCACCAAGATCCTCACGGGGATCGTCGCGCGCGACGGCACGGTCGAACGCCGCCGCGAGACGACGACGCCGACGGAGTCGCAGGACGCGCTGCTCGCCGGTTTGGCCGCCGCCGTCGAGGCGCTGCTCGACGACAGCGTGGTGGCGCTCGGCTTCGGCATTCCGTCGCGGCTGGACCAGAAGACAGGGCGCGTCGAAGGTTCTGTCAACATCCCACTCGAGGGGCTCGACTTCCGCGGGCGGATGTCCGAGCGCTTCTCGCGCCCCGTCGGGATCGAGAACGACGCGAACGCGGCGACGTACGGGGAGTTCCACTCCGGCGCCGGCCGCGATGTGAGCTCGATGGTGATGCTGACTCTCGGCACCGGCTGCGGCGGCGGCGTCGTGATCGACGGAAAGCTGTACCGCGGCTGGGCGGAGTTCGGCCACATGGTGATCGAGTACGACGGAATTCCCTGTCAGGGTTCTTGCACCGGCCGCGGACATCTCGAGCCGTACGTGACCGGGACGGCGGCGACGAAGCTGGCGCGCGAGGCCTTCGGGCCCGCTGCCGACGCGCACAGGCTCATCCGCCTGGCCGACGAGGGCGACCAGCGCGCGCGCGAGATCCTGGACGGGATGGGACGGCGGCTCGGCGCGGGTATCGGCAGCCTCGTGAACATCTTCGATCCCGA
Organism: Gaiellaceae bacterium; assembly: GCA_049273785.1. Lineage (GTDB taxonomy): Bacteria > Actinomycetota > Thermoleophilia > Gaiellales > Gaiellaceae > 3-1-20CM-4-69-9. The sequence continues at coordinate 3,917 of JBASRJ010000102.1, forward strand.
GCTCGTCGTCATCGGCGGCGGCTTCGCGGCCGCGTGGGACTTCCTGGCCGAGCCGGCACGCGAGGTGATGGAGCGCGAGGCCCTGGCACC
>JBASRJ010000104.1:0-4790 GCA_049273785.1 Gaiellaceae bacterium
AGTTCGTCGAGCCCGACGCCGGCCTGCTCGTCGACCCGGCTGACGAGGACGCGCTGGCCGAGGCGTTGCGCAGCGCCGCCGCGTTTCCGTCCCCGAACCAGGCGGCGCGGGCCGCGGCCGAGCCCTACGACGTCAAGCTGCAGGCGGAGAAGGTGGAGGCGATTCTCGCTCGAGCCGTTCGAGATCGGCGAGCCTGAGCTCCACGAGTGGACGGATCGTCTCCTCCAGCCCGGCCTCCCGAGCACCTGCGAGCGCCTGCTCGTAGCTCTCCCGCACCTTCGCCGGGTCGACGCCCTGCTTCAGCCGGTTGTCTCCCGTCACGAGCAGCTTCTGGATCCGCTCGTGCGCGCCCTCCCCCTTCACAAACAGAGCGTAACAGGGCACATTTATGTTCATAGCTGTCGAGCTCGTCGTGGAAGCCGCAAGAAAATTGACGCAAACTATCCGGGTCCTGATCGCGGACGACCACCGGCTCTTCGCGCAGGCGTTGGAGGCCATCCTCGACACGGATGACCGGATCCAGGTCGCCGGCCATGCGCGCGACGGCCGTGAGGCGGCCGAGCTCGCCCGCTCTCTGAAGCCCGACGTGATCCTCATGGACATCGCGATGCCGGTCATGGACGGCTTCCAGGCGACCAGCCAGATCCTCAAGGACGCCCCGGGGATCCGTGTGCTCGTGCTCACCGGTTCCAACGAGCGCACGGACGTCGACCGCGCCCGCAAGTCCGGCGCCGCCGGCTACGTGACCAAGGACCGGATTGCGGCGGAGTTGATCGACGCCATCGTCGAGGTCGTTTCGCGGTAGCTATTCTGGGCCGCGATGGTCTCGGTTCTCGCCGTCATCCAGGTGCTGCTCTCGGTCGCGCTGATCGGGCTGATCCTCATGCATTCCGGCCGCGACACCGGCCTCGGCGGGATGGGGTACACGCCTGCATCGCAGGGCGGCACGCACATCGTCGAGCGGAATCTGACGCGGCTCACCGTCTTCGTCGCAGTCCTGTTCACAATCAACTGCGTCCTGCTCTTCCGGCAGCTGCGCTAGTTGCCGCGGCTGTCGCCGCGGCGGGCTGCGGAGCTTCGACCCCCAGCGTTCGGGAGCACTTTCCGATCGAAGGTCCACCGAAGACGATCCGCGTCGCGCTGACCGATTTCCGCTGGCCGCTCGATCCCGCGCTCGCATCCACCCGTGACGAGACGACCCTGGCTCGGGCGTTATATTCGACGCCGCTTCGCACCGATGCGTCCGGCCGTGTCGTCCCCGGGCTCTGCAGCGGGTGGAACGCATTCGACGGTTTCCGCGCGTGGCGATTTCGCTGCGCGAACGCGCTCCAGATCGCGGCCGCGCTACGCCGTGTCAGGCGCATGCGCGCGTCGCCCGCGAACTGGATTTTCTCGGGCGCGCAACGGATCGACGTGCCCGCGCCGGGCGAGCTCGTCGTGCGCCTGCGATTCCCGTGGCGGCGTTTCCCGTACGCATTGACGGTGGTTGCAGCGGCGCCGCGTGGGGTGGAGGGGCCTTTCCGACTCGTGCGTGGATCGAGGAACCGCGTCGAGTTGACGCGGGACGGCATCGCCCTCAGTTTCCGCCGCCTGACAGGGATCGGCGTCCTCCGTGCGCTCCGCCGCGGCGAGCTCGACGAAGCGCCGGTGCCGCTCGGCGACGTCGGCCGGTTTCGCTTTGAACCGGCGACGCTGCGCGTGCGCGGACTGCTGGCAATGGACGCGGTCGTTTTCCGGCGCGGTGCTGTGCCCGAGGACGTGCGCCGCGCGTACTGGCAGACGGCGAACCGAGACGACTATCAAGCGCTGGTCGCTGAGGACGGAGCGACGATCGCATTCGGGATCGTCGGCAAACCGCGGCAGGACGATCCGGCAGCTTTTCGGCGCGCAGTGAAGTCGATTGACTCGCTGCCGCCGATCCACGTGCGCATCACCGTGCCGCCCGACGCCACGTTGCAGTACGGCTCGCGCATCCTCTATGCACAGTGGCGGGACCGGGGGCTCGGCCCGCAACTCGTTCCGGCGCTAGAGCCCGCGGACGCGGACTTCCGGCGCGTGGCGGCCGCGTACCCGCAGGACGAAGCGTTGCTCGGCGGGTTTGGTCTCCCCGCCGCGCTCGGCGCGGACGACCAGCGCGCCGCGTTCACCCGCCTCGATGAAGGGCTCCACCGTTCCGCGCTCGTGATCCCGGTCTGCTGGGTCGCCGACGCGCGGTGGGTGTCGCCGCGTCTGCGCGGATGGAGCGAGGACGTCCTCGGCGACGTCGACTACAGCCGCGTGACCGTCGCGCGTTAGATCCCGGGCGCGCTGCCGACGCCCGTGATGTTGAACCGGGCGGTTGCGAGCGCCGGCACGAGCGCGCCGTACGGGTAGCGCTCCCCGTAGAAGTTGCTCGCGTTGACGAGCGAGACGTCGCGCGTGAGGCCGGGCACCTCCTGCAGCAACTCGGGCACCGACACCGTGAAACGCAGGTTGACGAGCGGCTCGGCGATTCTTCCGTCTCGGATCCGGAACGTACCGTCCCGCGTCATGCCGGTGATCACGCCTTCGCGCGGGTGAACGACGCCGAGATAGTGCAGACGCGTGATGTAGAGACCGTCGCCGACGCGCTCGACCAGTTCCTGCGTGGACTCGGCGTCTCCGGCGGCGACGGAGAGCGCGCTCGGCTGGGGGCCCCAGTCGGCGAGATCCTGCGGCGGTGCGTGTCCGGTCGTCGATGCTCCGTTGCCGACGCGTTTCGCGGTCGTCCGGTCCCAGACGACGCCCCGCGCGACGCCGTCGACGACGAGCTCCACGCGCTGCTTCGGCGAGCCTTCGAAGTCGAATGCCTTCGGCAGTCCGCGTGGATCGAGCGAATCGTCGGCGATCGAGATCCGTTCGTCGAACACGTGCTCGCCGAGCCTCCCCGCGAAGTAGCCGCGTTCCTCGAGCAGACCGAGCGCGCCGAAGGAGTCGAGGGAGAAGTACTGGAGCAGATCCGCGAAGGCGTACGGCTCGAGGACGGCGGCGTACGTGCTCGGCGCGATCTCCTTCGCTCCGTTGGTCTGTACTGCCTTCTCCGACGCCTCGTGCGCAACCGCGGCCGGATCGATCGCCACGGCGCGCCAGGACGTCGCCTCGGCGTAGCCCGAGCAGCCGTTGTCCGCCGCGACCACGAGCGTCATCGCATCCGTCATCTGCTGGTCTGCCTCGAGCCCGGTCGACGACACGACCGCGAGCTCGGACAACCCGCTGGTGAAGAAGCCGTAGACGGGCACGTCCGAGGCGGCGATCGCCTCCGCCGCGCCCCGCGCCTGGTCTTCGGGGCCGAGCTCCGCCGTCGGCGAGTCGTATCCCTCCACGTGCGGGAGCGCTGACGGCTCGGCGAGACCGGGGAAGTCCGGGTCCGCGGGCGCGCTCTTCGCCGCCTCGGCCGCGCGTTGCGCCAGCTCGGCCAATCCGGCCTCGTCGACGCGATTCGTCGACGCGACTCCGGTGCGGCCGTCGCGGACGATCCGGAGCGTGACGACGACGTTGTCGATCAGCGTCGGCTGATGCACCTCCGACGACGCGAAGCGTGCGAGCCCGGATGTCTCGGCGTGCGCCACGACCTCGGCATCGCCTTCCGTTGCGGCCAGTGCGGTACGCGCGACCTCGAGTGCGCGCGTCAAGCCTTGACTCCGATCTGGACGTCACGGAATCGGGCCGGCGACGCTCCGTGCGAGACGTGTGCGCTCTGCCCGGGCTGGCCCTTCCCGCAGTTCGTCAGGCCGTTGAGCCGCCACGCGTCGCGTCCGGCGACGGCGTCGAGCTTCCCCCAGAACTCGGGCGTAATGCCCGTGTACGTCGCGTCGCGGAGCATCCGGCCGAGCTTGCCGCGTTTGATCTCCCACGCGATCTGCGTCCCGAACTGGAAGTTGAGGCGCTTGTCGTCGATCGACCAGCTCTTGTTCGTCTCCATGTAGACGCCGTCGTCGACGTCGGCGAGCAGGTCCTCGAACGCTCCCTCGCCCGGTTCGAGGTGAAGATTCGTCATGCGGACGAGCGGCATCCGATTCCAGTTGTCCGCGCGCATCGAGCCGCCCGCGCCCGCGCCGATCCGCGCCGCCGTCTCGCGTGAGGTCAGGAACCCGGTCAGCAGCCCCGCTTCGACAATCGGCTGCCGTTCGGCGGGAACGCCCTCGTCGTCGAACGCAAACGTCCCGAGGCCGCCGGGCGTCGTCGGGTCGGCGGTCACGTTCATGTGCTCGGAGCCGAAACGGAGCGAGCCCAGATCGTCCGGCTTGAGGAAGCTCGTGCCCGCGTACGACGCCTCCGTTCCGTAGACGCGGTCGAGCTCGGTCGGATGGCCGACGGACTCGTGCACCTGTAGCCCCGCCTGGTCGGAGTCGAGGACCAGCGTCGTCATCTTCGCCGGACAGGCGTCGGCGCGGAGGAGTGCGGACGCCTGCTCCGCGACCCGCGGCGCCTCCTGCCCGAGGCCCAGCCGCTCGACGACCTCCCAACCTCCTTGTTCGCTCGTCCCGACATGCGCGGAGGGATAGCTGCGGAGCTGGTAGACGCCGTCGCCGCTCGCCGCGCAGTCGATCCCGCCGCCGCATTCGACGAGCTCTTGCTCGACGTCCGTCCCCTCCGAGGAGAGGAGCACCTTGTGATCGCGCTGTGCGCGCACCATTGCCTGCCGGACGATCACGTCCGGACCGGCGAGCGCCTCGTCCGCGCGGAGGCACAGCTCCACTTTCTCGGCGAGCGAGACTGCGAACGGGTCCCGCTCGACGCTCGTTCGATAGCTGCCTGAATGCGCCTTGACG
>JBASRJ010000115.1:0-3255 GCA_049273785.1 Gaiellaceae bacterium
CCGCATTCGTCGCCACGACGCCTGGATCGGGGCGACCGCGCTGCGCCACGGCGTCGCCGTCGCGACCCAGGATGCCGACTTCTCGGCGTTCGGCGCGGTGACTGTAATCCGCGTATAGATTCTGGACTTCAGGTGGCTCGAACGGCGCTGGTCATACCTGGCGATTTGCAGCACCGATGCAGCACCAAGGCGAGCGCTCAGGACGGCCGAGATACGCGCAGATACGGGTGGTTTCGGCGGGGTTTTGGCCACGAACGGGCGGCTCGTGGCCAAACCTGTCCGGTCTCCTGGCTAGGCGATGTTGCGACCTGGAAAAGTCGGCCGCGCATCGCGTCCCTCACGGATGTGCCATCGGCAGTGGCCAGCTCGTGTGGTGCCGCGTGAGAAGTCTCTCGGCTTGCCGCGGCCCGAAGCCCATCTCGCGCAGCAGGCAAGCCTGCATCAGTGCGTGTGCACGCCGCGTCGTGTCGAGCAGCGTGTCGTTGATCTCCTCCCGCGACACTGGCTGCGTGCTGAGGTGGGAGAAATAGTCGCATGAGACGCCGATGAGCCGGAGCGCCGCTCTGTCGCAGCCGTGCGTAGCGACGTCCATGTCGGCGTAGTCGCGCATCAGGCGGAAATTCTTCTTGCCGAACCGCACGCGGCAGTAGGCCTCCATTGCGGTGTGCAGCGTCAGAAACCGCGCGGGCGAGTAGGTGAGTCCGTCCGTGACGTGTTGGGCGAACATGCCAAGCGCCGGCCACACGTCCGCGTGAAGTCGCCACCATCGTCGGAGCGCCGCCGGCAGACGGGGCAGCTCATGCGCCTGGAACAGGTAGCCGCCCGGCCGCCAGCCGCGCGGCTCATACCGGGGACCCTGCCGCCAGACCGAACATCCCTGGGACAACCTCTCCTGCCAGCAGTGCTGCCCGTGTGCGGTTGCCGATCGCCATCGACACCAGCATGCCTCACGGCTCCGACGGCGGGCCGTTGTCCGTGGCGATCGGCTCTCAGCGCACGCCGCCGCCTTGTCCGAGTCCTGCGCGGCCTCTGCAGTCGGGGTCCGGCTACTCGCGCGCGGGCTGGGGGAGCTGTTCCCGCCAGCGGTCAGAACGGGCGGGTTATGCGCAGGTTTGGGCTCGCAACCTGCGCTAGAGTGCCTGCGCTCCGGTCTACGCTCAAGTCGCTCATTCGTGCATCCGACGCGCCAGGCGCCACGCAGCTCGATGATCCACCGGCGCGCGATCGTCGCGGCGGTGCTGGTGCTCGGGCTCGTCCTGGCCATCGCCGCCGTGGCATGGGCCGTACCCTCGGTCTCGATTGACGCCGGTCCGTCCGGACCGACGAACGACGCCAGGCCGCAGTTCGGGTTCACGGTGGACGTGGGCGCGACGGTCGAGTGCTCGATCGACGAGGGGACGCCCACGTACGGTTCATGCTCGGGGGCGGCGACACACCAGCCGGCCGTGCCGCTCGCCGACGGCGCGTACGTCTTCCGGGTCCGGGCGACCGACGCGGCCGAGGAGACGGTCGCGTCGCGCGCTTTCTCGGTCGACACGGCGCAGCCGACGTTGTCGATCGACGCCGGTCCGTCCGGGCCGACGAACGACACCACGCCGTCCTTCGGGTTCACGGCCGAGCCCGGCGCGACGGTGGAGTGCTCGATCGACGAGGGGACGCCCGCGTACGGCGGGTGCTCGGAGGCGGCGACACACCAGCCGGCCGTGCCGCTGGCCGACGGCGGGCACGTCTTCCGGGTACGGGCGACGGACGCGGCGGGGAACCAGGCGGAGGCGTCGCAGGCATTCGTCGTGGACACGGTCGCTCCCGCCGTCGGTGGGATCTCTGGTCCGGCGGGGCCGACGAACGACACCACGCCGCTGTTCGGGTTCACGGCCGAGCCCGGCGCGAGCGTCGAGTGCTCGATCGATCACGGAACGCCCGCGTACGGTCCCTGCGCGACGACGACCTCGCACACGGCGGTCACGGCCCTGGCGGACGGGTCGTACGTCTTCCGGGTGCGCGCCACGGACGCGGCCGGGAACGCGGCGAACGCCCAGCAGGCCTTCTCGATTGACAGCACGGCGCCGTCGTTGTCGATCGACGCGGGTCCGGCAGGGCCGACGAACGACACCACGCCTTCGTTCGCGTTCACGGCCGAGGCGGGGACGACGGTGGAGTGCTCGATCGATCAGGGGACGCCCGCGTACGGTCCGTGCAGAAGCGCCACGACGTACGTCGTGGGCACGCCGCTGCCCGAGGGCTCGTACGTGTTCCGCGTGCGGGCGACCGACAGAGCGGCGAACCAGGCGATCGTCTCGAGCGCGTTCACGGTCGACACGACCCCGCCGTCGCCGTCGATCGGCTTCGGACCGACCGGAACGACGAGCGACAACACGCCGCTGTTCGGCTTCTCGGTGGATGCGGGAGCGACCGTGGAGTGCTCGATCGACCAGGGAGCGCCGGCGTACGGCCCGTGCGCGAGCCCGACGACGCACGCCGCGGTCGCGCCGCTGGTCGACGGCGCATACGTCTTCCGCCTGCGAGCGACCGATGGGGCGGGCAACCAGACGATCGTCGCACGCGCCTTCGCGGTCGACACCGTCCCGCAGGCGGCCGATCCCGGGAGCCCGACGCCGACGCCGCCTGCCGCTCCTCCGGCGACGCCCACACCCTCCGAGCCACGACTGCTGAGCCCGTTCCCGCTGGTGCGGATCTCGGGCACGCTGACGCCGACCGGAGCGCGCATCAGTCGGCTCTCGGTGCGAGCCCCTCACGGCGCGCTCGTGCGGGTCGCCGTCAGACCGCCCTGCAGCAGGAAGAGGCGGCCGTCGCGGCGATGCCACGTCCTGCGAGCGGCAAGGACGGTGGGCGGCAGAGCCCTCATCCGCTTCCGAGGGCTCGCGCGCACGTATCGCAGCGGCACCGTCATCGTCGTGCGGGTCTGGGGCGTCGACCGGATCGGGAAGTACACGCGCTTCACGATCGTGCGCGGCAAGGCGCCGCGGCGCGTCGACCAGTGCCTCCTGCCGGGGGCGACCCGCGGCAGCCGATGCCCGAGCGAATGAGCCTCGCCACCGTCGCGACGTGCGCGGCGCTCGCCGGCGCCGTGTGCAGCGGCGCCTACGCGCTCGCTCACGACACCCCGGCGGAGCCCGCGCCGGCGCCCGCGTCGCCGCCGACCATTCGGCTCGAGGACGATCCAATCGCCGAGCTCCGCCGCGTCAGCCCGCTGCCGGCGCCGATCGTGCCACCGCGGTCGGAGCCCGCCGAGCC
>JBASRJ010000117.1:0-8684 GCA_049273785.1 Gaiellaceae bacterium
GCGCTCACCCGCGGACGGATGCGGGCGGCGGGCTCTTTCGTGCGCACTCCGCGGCGGCGCGCTGCGCCGCCGCTCCGACGCGCGACTCGTCGCCCTGCGGGCTTCCTCTCTTCCCGGCCCAAGGGTCTGACTCCCTGGTCAGAGCCGCTTTTCGGCGTCACGTACAGTCGCGCGCGTGGACGAACGGCCGGCGTTGTTACTGAGCATCGACCTCGAGGACTGGCACCAGCTCGTGCACCGGCGGCTCGGGCGCGTGGACTGGGACCGGCCCTATCCCGCCTTCCGCCCGCAGGTCCAGGCGCTGCTCGAGCTGCTCGACGAGCTCGAGGCGCACGCGACCTTCTTCTTGCTCGGCATGACCGTCGCGAACTACCCCGACCTGGTGCGCGAAATCGTCGCGCGAGGGCACGAGCCCGCTTCGCACGGCTACGCGCACGTGCGCGTCCATGAGCAGACGGAGAACGAGTTTCGCGCCGACGTGGAGCGGAGCGTCGAGGCGATCGAGAGCACGACGGGGCGACGGCCCGTTGCCTACCGCGCCCCGGCTTTCTCGATCAACCGCCGCACGCCCTGGGCCTACGACGTCCTCGCCGAGCTCGGCTTCCGCTGCGACTCGAGCCAGTACGACTCGCCGCGCGTAGCCGAGCGCATCGGCGGCATCCCGCACGCGCCGTATCGCCTCCGCCTCGGAGACGCGGCCGAGATCTGGGAGTTCCCCGTCGCGACGTGGGGCCCGCTTCCGATCGGCGGCGGGAGCTACTGGCGCGTCTTGCCGGCGCCGCTCATCCGCCGCGGCCTCGAAGACTTCCAGGTCCTCTACTTCCATCCGTACGAGTTCGCGCCGGAGCCGCTCCGCGCGACACTGCCCGCCTCCCCGACGTTTCGTCAGCGCGCGATCGCGGCCGGACGGGGCGCGTGGCGGAACACCGGGCGAGGCCTCGTGGCGAAGCGGCTCCGTGAGGTGGCGCGGAGCTACCGGCTCGTCTCGTACGATCAGGCCTATGACGACGTCGCCCGACGCTACGGGACGTGTACGCGAGCACTTTCGCAAGAAGGCGTTCTCGTTTGACCACCTCTACGACGAGGAGCACGCACTCCAACGGCTCCTGCGTCCCGGGCTCTTCAACCGCCGGGAGCTGGCGCTCGAGGTTGCGCGCGGATACGACGCGCCGAGCGTCCTCGACGTAGGCGGAGGATCGGGACGGATCGGCGAGCTGATGCTGGCAGCGGGAGCGTCGCGGTACGTCGACGTCGACCTCTCCGACACGATGCTCGGGCTCGCCCGCCAGCGCCTGGCGCGTTTCGGCGACAAGGTGGAACTCGTCCAGGGGGACTTCGTCGAGACGCCACTCGCAGGGCCCTTCGACGTCGTGCTGGCGCTCGGCTACTTCGACTACATCGGTGACGCCGAACGCCACGTGCGCAGGATGCGCGAGCTGTGCTCCGGATCCGCGATCGCCAGCTTCCCGCGCTGGACGTGGACGAAAGGGCCGATCCGCAAGCTCCGCTACGAGGTGATCAACAACTGCCCGATCTTCGACTACACCGCAGACGGTCTGCGGAGCCTGTTCGGGGACGCCGGATTCGAGCAGGTCGAGCTCCGCGGGGGAAAGAGCGGCTTCCTGCTCCGGGCTACGACGTCAGCGCGAGGAACGGCAGGTAGTCCGTGAGATCGGCGATGCCCGGCGCGGGCAGCTGATCCCGCCAGCAGACGGCCTCGTCGAACGAGCGCGACTGCTGAGCGGCGATCCACGCCGGATACTTCGCGTCTTGCGCTTGTGCGATGAGCGCCGCGCGGATCGACGGCCGGACGCGGGCCGGTGCGATGGAACCGAGCGGGAGCGGCGGACCGAGCGGCCGCACACGCACCGTTCCGGTCGGCGACCACACTGACGTCCAGCGCCCCGAAGGCAGTCCCATCAGGGGGCCCGGCGCGTTCGACTGCACGGCGTAGCCGCGCTTGCGCCCGCCCAGCCACGGCGCGCGTTTCGCCGCCTGCACAAGCCGCGCCTGGAGATCGCCGTAGGTCTGCTGATACTCGGCGATGTCGTCCCCGGTCAGCGTGCTCACGCGGAATCCGGCTGCGATGCGCCCACGGCGCAGCTCGTCCGCGATCACGCTGCGTGCCACAGCGAGTGTCGTGTGCGCATCGGCGATCGCGGCGAGGTACGCGCTGCGCGAATAGCTGAAGCGCGCGGCGACGATCGAGCGCTCGGCGGCGAGGATCTCACCAAGGGTGACGCCGACCGCCCGCTGCTCGAGCACCCGCGCGTACGCGTTGGAGAACGCGAGCTCCGCGTCGCCGGTCAGTGCCAGCAAGGGCTTGATCGACTTCCAGGTCACCGGGCCGACGCCGTCGATTCGGCACCGGATGGTTCCGGGGAGGCTGAGCTGACCCTCCGTCAGCGACCGGTCGAAGCCCTTCCCCGCCGCACCGGGCCCGTTGCACAGCTTCGGGTCGCGCGTCCACAGGTACACGCACGCGGCACGCGCCTTGTCCGTGTCCACCTCGCCCGGAACGGACTTGTACTCGGCCCAACCCCACGACCAGATGCCGTGGAAGTTCATCTCCTTGGCAACCTGCTTCGCGGCCAGGGCTTGCATCTTCACCGTCTCGAACCAGGCTGCCGCGGGCTTTAGTCCTTCGCGACCGCCCGTTCCCTTCGTCGTCTGGAAGCCGAGGAAGATGCCGATCTTGCCCGTGGGGACTCCGATCTGCGTGAAGTCGAGAATCGCGCGGCGAAACGCCGTCCGCAGCGTGCGGCTGCCGAGCACGGGCCCCTGCTTGTAGATGAGCGGAGCGGGGAAGTAGACCTCCCTCACAATGCCCGCGACCTGTGCGACGGCACGCCACCAGTCTCCCGCCTCGCCGGCGGTGTACGGCTTGCTGTTGACGAGCAGCCACGGCTGCCCGCCGAGGTCGTGCAGCCGCGTCAGGAACCGCAGGACGTTGGCGCGGTACTGAGCATTCGTCGGCGACCACGGCGACGCGAGGCTCGCGCCGTACAGCTCGTTCTCCGCGATCACGGAGTTCGAACAGTGCGTCGAGTTCTCGACGTAGATGAAGAACTTGTCCGCACGCGCGTCGATCGTGGCAGGGTCGATCGGCGCGCTCGGCAGCCCAACGCGGCCTTTCAGATGCGGATCGAAGTAAACGGTCGTGCCGCCGAGCGCGCGGATCTGGGCCGGCAGGCCGATGTTCGGCACCGCAGCGATCACGCCCGGCTTGGCGAACATCCGCCAGAAGGGGACGTTGCCGTCAGCGAAGTCGAACCAGTACGGCGCGCTGCCCGGGAGGGCGCACACGTGCAGGTCGGCCGGCGGCGTCGTCGGAACGGGGTCCGCGCTTGCGCGCGTGGTCCCCGCGAGCACGGCGACGGAGATCGCCAGCAAGACCCCGGCCCTTCTCACGGCACCTAACAGTAACCCCGGGGCCGGGCGAACCCGGCCCCGTTCACAGACTGTTTACGACTCGCTATCGAGAGGAGAGTCCACTCCTGGGATCTCCTCGGCCTCGCCGGCCTCGTGCGACGTCGGCGTGTCCGCGCCGGGCTCGCCGCCGAAATCGATCTCGAGCGAGCCGATGCCGTTGCCGCCGTCGGAATCGATCTCCTCCAGGGCCGCGAGCAACTGCTCCTCGGTCGCCGGCCGCATGTAGGCGGACGGCGGCACCTTGTCGGAGGGCCCGATCTCGATCGCCCGGTATCGCTTCAGCCCGGTCGCCGCCGGGATCAGCTTGCCGATGATGACGTTCTCCTTCAGGCCGAGCAGCCGGTCGACCTTGCCCTCGATCGATGCGTCCGTCAGGACCTTGGTCGTCTCCTGGAATGACGCGGCGGAGAGGAAGGACTCGGTCGCCAGCGACGCTTTCGTGATCCCGAGGATCACCGGCTCGTAAGTCGCCTGCTCCTTCTTCTCCTTCTTCATGCGCGCGTTCTCGCGTTCGACGATCGTCCTGTCGACGAGCTGGCCCGGCAGCAGATCGGTCTCGCCCGCGTTGTCGACGCGCACCTTCTTGAGCATCTGGCGGACGATCAGCTCGATGTGCTTGTCGTGAATCTCGACGCCCTGTGACTTGTAGACCTTCTGCACCTCGCCCACGAGGTACAGCTCGGTCGCCGTGTAGCCCTTCAGGCGCAGCAGGTCGGCCGGGTTGATCGACCCCTCGTGCAGCGGGTCGCCGGGCTCGACGACCTGACCCTTCGTCACGAGCATCCGCGTGCGGCGCGGCAGCTGAATCGGCTTCAGCTCGTCCTCGTCCGTCGCCTCGTCAGTGACGATCGTGACCTTCGGCCCGCGGTCCGTGTTCTCGACGTCCACGCGCCCGCCTTCCTCGGCGAGCACCGCGGCGCCCTTCGGGTTCCGCGCCTCGAAGATCTCCGTGACACGGGGGAGGCCGTGCGTGATGTCCGCGCCGGCGACGCCGCCGGTGTGGAACGTCCGCATCGTCAGCTGCGTGCCGGGCTCGCCAATCGACTGCGCGGCGATGATGCCGACCGCGTCGCCGATCTCGGCCATCTCGCCGGTGGCGAGGAACGTGCCGTAGCAGGTCCGGCACACGCCGAACTCGCTCTTGCACTTCAGCGTCGAGCGAACGGGCAGCATCGCGTCGCGCGCCGCGTCGCCGAGGTCGTCGATGATCTCAGCGAGCACGAGCGGCGTCAGTTCCTCGCCGCGCTCGGCGATCACCGTCTTGCCCGGCTTCCCGGACGCGAGCGGCTTGTGCACGTCACCCGCAAGCGAGCGCCCGAGGATGCTCTTGTTCGTCCCTTCCGCCACGAAGATCGGGAGCTCGACGAACTCCTTCGTCTTGCAGTCCTCCTCGCGGATGATCACGTCCTGCGACACGTCGACGAGCCGGCGCGTCAGGTAGCCGGAGTCGGCCGTGCGGAGCGCCGTGTCGGCGAGACCCTTGCGCGCGCCGTGCGTCGAGATGAAGTACTCGAGCACCGACAGGCCCTCCATGAAGTTCGCCTTGATCGGACGCTCGATGATCTCGCCCTTCGGGTTCGCCATCAGGCCGCGCATGCCGGCGAGCTGGCGGATCTGCTTCGACGATCCGCGGGCACCCGAGTTGGCCATCATGTAGATCGGGTTCAGCTCGTAGAACGTGCGCTCCATCGCGTCCGCGACCGTGTCGGTGGCCTCGGTCCAGATCTCGACGATCGCCTCGTGGCGTTCCTCGTCGGTGATCAACCCGCGCTCGTACTCGCTCTCCTTCGCAGCGACGCGCTGCTCGTACTCGGCGAGGATCTCTTCCTTGTCGGGCGGAATGACGATGTCGTTCTTCGAGATCGTCACGCCCGCCTGGGTCGCATAGTGGAAGCCGAGGCTCTTGATCTTGTCGAGCACGTTCGCAATCGTGTGCGCGCCGTAGCGGTCGACGAGCTGCCCGATGAGGGCGTCGATCTCGCGCTTCGGGAGCGTCCGGTTGATGAAGTCGTGGTCGAGCTCCTGGTCCTCCCAGACGACCTCTGCGAGCGCGCGCTCGACCTCCGCGTTGAAGATCACGCGACCGCCCGTCGTGAGGATCGTCTCCTCCCCACGCCGGTACTGGATCGGCTGCTGCAGGGTCACCTGCTTCGCGTCGAGGGCGAATTCAACCTCTTCTTCCGACTGGAACCGGTGCGGCCTCGGATCCAACGATTCGGCCGTGGTCTGCGAAAGATCACTTTCGCAGTACGTGAGGAAGTACGTCCCGAGGACCATGTCCTTCGTCGGCGTTGCGAGCGGGCGCCCGGAAGCCGGCGACAGGATGTTGTTCGAGGACAGCATCAGCACGCGCGCCTCGGCCTGCGCCTCCGCCGACAGCGGCAGGTGAACGGCCATCTGGTCGCCGTCGAAGTCCGCGTTGAACGCGTGGCAGACGAGCGGATGCACCTGGATCGCCTTGCCCTCGACGAGCACCGGCTCGAACGCCTGGATGCCGAGGCGGTGCAGGGTCGGCGCCCTGTTTAGGAGCACCGGGTGCTCGGCGATGACCTCCTCGAGGACGTCCCAGACCTCCTCGGTCATCGAGTCGACGTACTTCTTCGCCGCCTTGATGTTCTGGACGGACTTCCGCTCGACGAGCCGGCTCATGATGAACGGCTTGAAGAGCTCGAGCGCCATCAGCTTCGGCAGCCCGCACTGGTGCAGCTTCAGGTTGGGGCCGGAGACGATCACCGAGCGGCCCGAGTAGTCGACCCGCTTGCCGAGCAGGTTCTGCCGGAACCGGCCCTGCTTGCCCTTGAGCATGTCGGACAGCGACTTCAGCGGCCTGTTTCCGGGCCCGGTCACCGACCGGCCGCGGCGGCCGTTGTCGAACAGCGCGTCGACGGCCTCCTGCAGCATCCGCTTCTCGTTGTTGACGATGATCTCGGGCGCGCCGAGGTCGAGCAGCCGCTTGAGGCGGTTGTTTCGATTGATGACACGGCGATACAGGTCGTTCAGGTCGCTCGTCGCGAACCGGCCGCCGTCGAGCTGGACCATCGGGCGCAGCTCCGGCGGGATCACCGGCACCGCCTCGAGGATCATCCACTCCGGCTTGTTCTCGGACGTGATGAAGGCGTTGACGACCTTCAGCCGCTTGATCGCGCGCTGCTGCTTCTGACCCTTGGACGTGCGGATCGTCTCGCGCAGCATCGCGACCTCGGCCTTGAGGTCGAGGTCCTTCAGGAGGTCTCGGATCGCCTCCGCGCCCATGCCGCCGCGGAAGTAGACGCCGAAGCCGTACGGCGAGCCGAAACGGTCCTTCAGCTCGCGGAACAGCTGCTCGTCGTTGACGATCAGCTTTGGCTCGAGGTCCTTGAACAGGAGCCAGGTCTGCTCGAGCCGGTTGACGGAGTCGACCGCGGCGTCGCGGGCGTCCTGCCGGCGCGACTCGATGTCGAGATACATCTCGCGGACCTTCAGCGCCCACTGGATGATCGCGTCGAGATCCTCTTTCTGGATCTTCCCGTCGGTCCGGAGGCAAAGGTCGTTCGTGAGCTCGCGGATGTCCTGCTCGCCGTCCCACGTGTCGATCACGTCGGCGAGCAGACCGTTGCCGAGCTCGCGAGCGCGGTCGAGGTTCTTGACGTCGACCTTCTCGACGAACTTGACGTCCTCTTCGTGGGCCTCGTTGCCGTCGAGGAGGTCGTCGATGATCCGGTTGATGTGCTTCGAAATCGCGCCCTTCTTGGAGCCGGTCGCCTTCGCCTGCTGCTTGAAGAGCGGCTCGAGCGCCGTGAGGATCTGCTCGGCGGCGACGGCGACGGTCTCGAGCTCGCGCGGCGTCAGCCGGCGGTCGTCGCGGATGGCTGCGGTGCGGACCATCTCGCTGATCTTCTTCGAGTCCTCCGTCGTGATCTGCGAGACGAGATCGACGAACATGCCGCCCGCGAGCGAGCGCGCCTCCTCGAGCGTCGGCAGGCCCTGCTCCTCGGCCCAGTTCGACAGGCCGCGCGCCCAGAAGTCGTCGTCCTCGTCGAAGCCCTTGTCCCTGCCCTTGGCAAAGTAGTCGCGGCGCCGCTTGAGGCGGTCCTCCAGTGCAGCGAGGGCCTCGTCGCGGTCGACGTAGATGCGCTCCGACTCTCCCTTGACCTTGTCCTCGAGGTCGACGAGGTCCTTCGCGCGTGCGTCGGTGTCGACCGCCGTCACGATCGACGCTGCGAAGTACAGGACCTTCTCGAGCTCCCGCGGCGCGATGTCGAGCAGGTAGCCGATGCGGGACGGGACACCCTTGAAGAACCAGATGTGCGAGACGGGTGCGGCCAGGTCGATGTGGCCCATGCGCTCACGGCGCACCTTCTGCCGCGTCACCTCGACGCCGCAGCGCTCGCAGATGATGCCCTTGTACCGGACGCGCTTGTACTTGCCGCAATAGCACTCCCAGTCCTTCGTCGGACCGAAGATGCGCTCGCAGAAGAGACCGTCGCGCTCGGGCTTGAGCGTGCGGTAGTTGATCGTCTCGGGCTTCGTTACCTCGCCGGACGACCAGTCACGGATCTGCTTCGACGACGCGAGACCGATACGGATCGCATCGAATTCATTGATATCGATCAAGTTGCGCTACTTCCTTTCGTTTCTGCCCTAGACGGAATTCCAGCCCGCGCAGACTCCGCGGCCTGCGGCCGCTCCGCTGCATGCTCCGGTCCAAGTTGCGCTGCGTAGTTCATCTCAGGTCTCTTCTAGTTCCACGTCCGCGGGCGCGGGCGCCTCTTCGGCTTGGCCTTCGCCGTTGCCCTCGCCTTCGGCCACGTCCACCTCGTCGAGGTCGCCGAGCTCCTCGTCGTTCGGAAGCGCCATCTCGCCGTCCTGGTCGACGCGCTCCTGGCCCTCCTCGACCTCTTCCGCGGTCGGCTGTCGCGCGGCCGCGCGCAGCGAGCCGGGCGACAGGTCGATGCCGAGCTCCTCGGCCGCCCGGAGCAGCTCGTCGTCCTCCTCGCGGACCTCGACGACGTTGCCCTCGTCGGACTGGACGACGACGTCCAGCGCGAGCGACTGCATCTCCTTGAGCAGCACCTTGAAGCTTTCGGGAATCGATGGCTCGGCGATGTTCTCGCCCTTGACGATCGCCTCGTACGCCTTCACGCGTCCGACCGTGTCGTCGGACTTGATCGTGAGCATCTCCTGCAGCGTGTACGCGGCGCCGTAGGCCTCGAGCGCCCACACCTCCATCTCGCCGAAGCGCTGGCCGCCGAACTGCGCCTTCCCGCCGAGCG
>JBASRJ010000119.1:0-3048 GCA_049273785.1 Gaiellaceae bacterium
GACGAGCACCGGGCGGCTCGAGCACGCCGCCGATCCCGACGCCGCCCGCGAGGTGCACGTCCGCGCCGATCTGCGCGCCGGAGCCGACCGTCGCCCAGGTGTCGACCATCGTCCGCGGGCCGACCCACGCGCCGATGTTCACGTAGCTCGGCATCATCACGACGCCCGGCGACAGGAACGATCCGTAGCGCGCCACTGCGGGTGGGACGACCCGCACCCCGAGCTTCTCGTAGTCGTGCTTCAGCGGAATCTTGTCGTGGTACTCGAACGGCCCGACTTCCTGCGGCTCCATCTGCCGCAGGCGGAAGTACTCGAGGATCGCCTCCTGCGCCTCTCCGTTGACGCGCCACTCGTCGCCGTCCGGCTCGGCGACGCGCGCTTCGCCCCGGTCGAGCGCCGCGATCATCTCCTCGACGCGCTCGGCGTTCACAGGATCTCCTCGAGGATCGCCGCTGCGCGCCCGCACTCCTCCTCGGTCGCGACGAGCGCCATCCGCCAGTACCCCTCGCCGGCTGCTCCGAAGAACGAGCCGGGAGATACGACCAGGCCGCGCTCGAGCAGCCGTGCCGCGAACTCCTCCGAGCTTTCGTCGCCGGGCACCTCGAGCCAGAGGTACATCGTGGCGACGCTGCCCGCGACGCGAATGCCCTTCGCCTGAAGAACGGGCAGGAGGACGTCCCGCTTGCGACGGTAGATGTCGCGCACCCGCTCGACGTGTGTCTCGTCTCCCCAGGCGACGATCGACGCACGCTGGACGAACTCCTGCGGTGCCGTCCCGACGGAGGGGCGGAACTGCTTCAGCGCGTCGATCAGTTCCGCATCCGCGGCGACGAACCCCGAGCGGTAACCCGTCATCGACGAGCGCTTGCTGAGCGTGTTGAAGACCGCGACGTTCCCGTGCTCGCGAACCTCGAGCGCCGAGTGGGGCGGTTTGTCGAACCAGAGCTCCGTATACGCCTCGTCCGATGCGACCAGGAAGTCGTGCTCGCGAGATCGCTCTGCCAGTCGAGCCAGGAACTCGACCGGAGCGACGGCTCCCGTCGGATTGTTGGGATAGTTGATCCAGACGATCGCGACGCGCTCCCACGTGTCCTCGCCGACGGCGTCGAGATCCGGCATGAACCCGTTCCGCTCCAGGAGCGGCAGTTGCTCGACGTCGGCGCCGGCGAACGCAGCGCCACGGTCGGGAACCGGATAGCCGGGCTCGGTGGTCAGGACGAGACGCTTGTCCGAGTCCCGGTCGATCACGACCTGCGCGAGCAGGAAGATCGCTTCCTTCGACCCGTAGGTCGGGACGATTTCCTCGTCGGGGCTCAGCTCGACGCCGAAGCGGCGCCCACACCATTGCGCGACGGCGGCTCTCAGCTCGGGGAGCCCTTCGGCGAGCGGATATCCCAGCCGTTCCTCCAGCGCGTCGACGAGCGCCTGCCTGATCGCGGGATCGGTCGCCTCCATCGGGTCGCCCTTGCCGAAGTCGATCAGGTCGACGCCCTGAGCGGCGAGGCGGCGCTTGGCCTGCTCGAGCTTGACGAACGGATACGTGCCGGTGGCGCGAAGGGCGGGGGAGACGTTCACGATGAGACGCTACCTCGGCCCGCTTGAGAGCTGGGGGAACCTTCGGCCCGCTTCGCGGACAGGCGCTTCGCGCCCGGCATAATCCGTCGTGTGATCCCACGCCAGCCGGACCCCGCGCTGGAGCGCGGGTTCATCGCCGCCGTGCTGGCCCAGGGAGCCGACCCCGATTTGGAGCTGGACGAGCTGCGAGAACTCGCGCGCACCGCCCTCGTCGAGCCGATCGGCGAGCTCGTTCAGCACCGCCCTCGGCCGGAGCGTCGGACCTACCTCGGGAAGGGCAAGCTCGCCGAGCTCAAAGCTGCGTACAGGGACGCGGCCGCGGAGGTCCTCGTCGTCGACGACGAGATCGAGCCCGCGCAGCAGCGGACGCTCGAGGACGCCCTCCAGGCGCGGGTCGTCGACCGGACGCAGCTGATCCTGGACATCTTCGCGCAGCACGCCACGAGCGCCGAGGGCAAGCTGCAAGTCGAGCTCGCGCAGCTCGAATACAACCTTCCGCGCATGCGCGGCCTGTGGCAGCACCTGGAGCGGCTCGGCGGCGGCGTCGGGACACGCGGCCCGGGCGAGTCGCAGCTCGAGACGGACCGCAGGCTCGCGCGACGCCGGATCACCCTCCTTCGCCGCCGGCTCGAGGAGCTGCGCAAGCAGCGCGGCATCCGGCGCAAAGAGCGCCGCCGCGCCGAGACGCCGACCGTTGCGCTCGCGGGCTACACGAACGTCGGGAAGTCAACGCTCCTGAATGCGCTCACCGGCGCCGACGTGTCGGTCGAGAACCGGTTGTTCGAGACACTCGACCCGACGACGCGCAGCTTCGACTTCGACGGCCGCAGGTATCTCGTCACGGATACGGTCGGTTTCATCCGCAGGCTCCCGACGCAACTCGTGGAGGGGTTCGCGGCGACCCTCGAGGAAACGCTGGTGGCCGACCTCGTCCTGCACGTCGTCGACGCGTCGGTCTCCGACGAGCGGCTCGACGAACAGGTCGCCGCCGTCGAGGCGGTGCTGCACGAGATCGGCGCCGACGACCTGCCCATCGAGCTCGTCGTGAACAAGATCGACACGGTCGACCCGCTGCGACGACGGCGGCTTTCCAATCGGTTCCCGGATGCCGTACAGGTGTCTGCGCTCACCGGAAAGAACCTCGAACACCTTCGTGCGCGCATCGCCGACCGGTTCGCCGACCGCTTCGAGCCGGTGCGGCTGCTGTTGCCTTACGACGAGGGAGCGAAGCTCGCGGAGCTCTACGCGCTCGGTGCGCCGATCGAGGCACGTGAGGACCAGGAGGACGGCGTCCTCGTCTACGCGCGTCTACCGCGACGGGAGCTGAGGCGGTTCGCCCCATACCTCATCGCCGAGGCGCGCTCGGAACGGGCGACGCGCGCCCGATGATCGAGCTGGCCATCCGGCGGCTGCGCGCGGACGCGGTCATCCCGGAGCGCGCCTACGCCGGGGATGCGGGGCTCGATCTCGCGG
>JBASRJ010000135.1:0-6489 GCA_049273785.1 Gaiellaceae bacterium
CTCACGCTCTGATCGCCCGACGCCACGCGCGAACGCTACCGCGGCCCGCGGCTGGGGATCGGTCTACGAGCCGGCGTTTCGTGTCTGTCTAGTGAGGTCCCGCGCACCCGCCGGGGCACGTGCTCCTGCAGCTCCCAGACCCGAAAGCTGCGAACGAAGGACGGACGTAAGACACGGCGAAGCCGATCTTGCGGCCGGCCGAACTGATGCGCGTCGCGAGAGCGAAGCTCCCACGGCGCGCACGGAAGCACACAACCGCCCGATCACCCCTTAACGGGCTCCGCGGACGCGAGACCGCGCTCTCGCGCGTCCGCGGCGATCCTAACGAGTCGATCCACACCGTCAGGTGTGGATCGAAACGATCAGCGGGATGATCAGGATGGCGACGATGTTCGCGATCTTGATCATCGGGTTGATCGCGGGCCCGGCCGTGTCCTTGTAGGGGTCTCCGACCGTGTCTCCCGTCACCGAGGCGGCGTGCGCCTCGGAGCCCTTGCCTCCGAACGCGCCGTCCTCGATCAGCTTCTTCGCGTTGTCCCACGCGCCTCCGCCTGAGGTCATCGCGATCGCCAGGAAGAGCCCGGTCACGATCGTCCCGATCAGCAGGCCGCCGAGCATCCGCACGTTGATGATCCCGACGATCACCGGAAAAGCGATCGGAATCAGTGCCGGCAGAAGCATCGCCTTGAGCGCCGACCCGGTGACGATGTCGATCGCGCGTCCGTACTCGGGGCGTGAAGTCCCTTCCATGATCCCCGGGTTCTCGCGGAACTGCCGCCGCACCTCCGTCACCACCTCACCGCCCACGCGACCCACCGCCTGCATCGCGAGCGACGCGAACAGGAAGGGCATCAGACCGCCGATGAACAGGCCGGCGATCACCCACGCATCGTTGAGAATGAACTTGACCGTGAAGTTCGCGTCGGACAATCCGCTCGTGTATGAGTCAAAGAGGACGAGCGCGGCAAGTGCAGCGGATCCGATTGCGTAGCCCTTCGTCACCGCCTTGGTCGTGTTGCCGACCGCATCGAGCGGATCCGTAATCGCGCGAACGTCGTCGGGAAGGTCCGCCATCTCCGCGATGCCGCCCGCGTTGTCCGTCACCGGACCGTACGCGTCGAGCGCGACGATCAATCCCGTCATCGAGAGCTGCGCCATCACAGCGACGCCGATCCCGAGCAGGCCGGCGAAGTGATGGGCCACGAGGATTCCCGCCGCGATCACGATCACGGGCAACGCAGTCGCCTGCATGCCGACGGCGAGGCCCGAGATGATGTTCGTCGCGTGTCCGGTCTGCGAGGCGGAGGAGATCGACTTGACCGGGTTCCAGCGCGTCCCCGTGTAGTACTCCGTGATCGCGACAAGGAGGAAGGTGACGGCGAGCCCGACGATCGCCGACACGTAGAGATCGCGGAACGAGAACCCGTGACCGTCGAACGCCATCGTCACCGGGATGAAACCGATGGCCGACAGGATCACGGCAACCAGCACGGCCTTGTAGAGGGCGTTCATGATCGATCCGCCGCGCCCGACCCGCGCGAAGAACGTGCCGATCACCGAGGCGAGGATCGAGATCCCCCCGATCGCGAGCGGATAGAGCCAGATCCTCGTGTCGGGGTAGCGTGTTCCGATCAGCATCACCGCAACTGCGGTCACCGCGTAGGTCTCGAAGAGGTCGGCGGCCATTCCCGCACAGTCGCCCACGTTGTCGCCGACGTTGTCGGCGATCACCGCCGGGTTCCGCGGATCGTCTTCGGGGATTCCTGCCTCGATCTTTCCCACGAGGTCCGCCCCGACGTCGGCCGCCTTCGTGTAGATCCCGCCGCCGAGACGAGCGAATACGGAGATGAGCGAGCCGCCGAACGCGAGTCCGACGAGCTCGTGGATCGTCGTACCGGGGTCGTGTCCGAACCAGTCGGTGAGCGCCCAGTAATACCCGGCGACACCGAGGAGGCCGAGACCGACGACGAGCAGTCCGGTCACGGAGCCCGCGCGGAATGCAACGTTGAGCGCGGGCTTCAGCCCCCGGCGGGCGGCCTCCGCCGTCCGCGCATTGGACCGGACAGCGACGTTCATGCCGATGAACCCGGCCGCGGCGGAAAGCGACGCGCCGATCAGGAAGCCGATCGCCGTACCCCAGCCGAGCTTGTGGTAGAAGCCGATGAGGAGGAACGGGGCGATCGAGACCACCGCGATCGTCATGTACTGGCGCTTGAGGTAGGCGGCGGCACCTTCCTGCACAGCGCGGGAGATCTCCTTCATCCGCTCGTTGCCCTCCGGCTGGCGAAGGAGCCAGACCGTCAGCCCGACGCCGTACGCGATTGCGACCCCCGAGCAGATCAGGGCGAACAGCACCGAATGGTCGTTGAAGAAGCTCGCTACCGGCACCCGCGGCTACCCCCTCACAAAGTCGGCGCCGAGTGTCCCCGGCGCGCGCAGGTTTCTATCACAAGCTCCGTTGCGAGGAGCCGCTCAAACGGCCTGGGCCGAGGCCTCTCGGCCTGCGCCGGGGACGGGCCAGCTCGAGCGGCGAGAGGGTGCCGAGGAGCTCGGGATGCTCGACCCGAACGTGGTGCTCGGCCAGGTCGAGCAGCTCCAGGTGGCCCGGAGCCCGGAGCACCCGGCCGCAGCCACACCTGACGGAGGCTGTCGGGGGGATGTCGGGAAAGGCCGCCATCTCGCCCGCATGACGGGCGACGGGATTCGGATCTTCCTACTCCCTGGTCGCGTCGGCGTAGGCGAGCTGGAGATTCGCAGTCACCTGGCGGAAGTCGCGCATCACGTCGTCGGGAACGACCCCTTCGAGCACCGGTAGCAGGGCCCGCAGGGACTCGATCGCGAGCTTCGCCTGGTCGAGGTCCCGGTCGTCCTCGGACAGCTTCCGATAGCCCAGTGACGAAACCGTGTACAGCATCTGCACGAGCAGATCAGTCACCTTGAGCTTCTTCAGCTCATCCTCGACCTGCTTGAGCAGCTCCTCGTCGCTGCGGCCGTCTGGCGGCGACTGCTCGCTCATCGCGGCGGCTGCCACAGCTCGAAACGGTTGCCTTCCGGATCCGTCGCCCAGCCGAACCGGCCGAACTTCGTGTCCTCGACCCGGTCGTGGACCTGGACGCCGGCCGACCGCAGTTGCGCCAGGATCGCGTCGAGGTCGCGAACGCGATAGTTGACCATCAGCTGCTTGCCCTGCGAACCGAAGTACGTCGTGTCGGCGGGGAACAGGGCCCACACGGTTTGGTCGCCGTCGCCGGCGACGAACGTCTTGCCGGAGAAATCGTGATCGAGTTCGACGCCGAGGTGCTCGTCGTACCAGCGCGCGAGCTCCTCCGGCCGCTCTGAGCGGAAGAACACGCCGCCGATCCCCAGCACGCGTTCCGTCACGCGACCCGTTCCGGTGCGCGCACGAGCTCGGCGAAGACGTCGCGGTGCGAGCCCAGCTCTGCGAGGCGCGCGTACTGCCGCTCGGCGGCGTTCGCGGCCGGCACGGCGAGGAACGGCTCGGCGCCGATCTCCGCGGCGACCGGCGCGACCCACTCGATCAGCTGCTCGATCCGCGCGCGTGCCGGGATGACCTCGCCGCGCTCGAAGTGGATGAGCTCGCCCGACAGCCCGTAGCGGATCGCCCGCCACATGTTCTCCTCGATCAGCCTGTGCTGAAGCGAAGGCAGCGGCTCGCCCTCGTCGATCGCGCGCGCAAACCGAGCGCCGAGCGCGTATACGAGGGCGGCGAGCGACTGCGCCTCTCGGAGATCGGGCTGCGCGTCGCAGATTCGCACCTCGACCGTCGGAAACGCGAGGTGCGGACGGACGCTCCACCACATCTGCGTGTGCTCGTCGATCGAGCGGGTGTCGTAGAGGAAGCGAACGTACTGTTCGAAGCCCTCCCAGCCGTCGTACGCGTCGGGGACCCCACAGCGCGGAAACATCCGCGTGAAGATCTCCGTTCGCACGGAGTGCAGCCCCGTGACGACGTCCTCGACGAACGGCGAGCTCGCCGACAGCGCCAGCAGCTCGGGCAGGACGTTGCGGAACGCGTTGCACACACCGACCGCGCGATCGGCGCCGCGGACGGCGATGTGGACGTGGATGCCGAAGCTGTTGTTCCGCCAGACGACGTACCGGAGCAGCTCGTCGTTGCGGCGGTAGTGCGGCGTGTCGATGATCCGCTGGTCCTGCCATCGGCTCCACGGGTGGGTGCCGGTACAGGCAAGCGCGACCGCCTGTGCATCCGCGAGCGCGCGAAGCTGCACGCGGCGCTCCGCGATCCGCTCCGCGGCCTCGCCGAACGACTCGCACCGGCCCGTCTTCACCTCGATCTCCGACGCGATCAGCTCTCCGACCAGATGCTCGTCGAACTCGCTCCCTGCGGCGCCGGCCTTGAGCTCCTCGAAGCGGTTCGTCAGCTCCAGCGTCTCGGGATCGAGGAGCGCGAACTCCTCCTCGACCGCGACGGTCAGGTCGTCGGCGTTCTCGAAGGCATCGCGTGCGAACGCGATCTGCTCGTCAGGCGTGAGCCGCTGCGCGTCTCCCACGCAACTATCGTATTTGAAGTGGCGCTAACAACCGGGTCGCGACGCTTTGCCAGCTCCAGCGATTGACCGCCGCACGCCGTGCTGCCTGGCCGAGCGCGCGACGCTCGTCCGGCGCGAGCGCGAGCAGCGCGTTCAGCTTGTCGGCGAGCTCGTACGCGTCACCCGTCGTGAAGCTCGCAAGCTCGCGGTGCTGCACGGGGTACTCGGCCTCGAGCCCCTCCGCGATCTCCGAAAGCCCCGAATGGCGCGCGACGAGCGGCGGCGACGCCGCGGCAGCAGCCTCCGCAGCGACCATGCCGAACGCTTCGGGGAAGATCGACGGGACGACAGTCACGTCGGCGAGCGCGAGCAGATGCTTGAGGTGGCGGTGCTCGAGCGGGCCGGTGAAGAGCGTGCGCGCAGGCGCGAGCCGCTCGAGCTCGTCGCGATAGTCGCCGAAGCCGACGATGACCACGCGCGCGTCGACGTGCGCCAACGCTTCCAGCAGGACGTGGACTCCCTTGTTGCGGAGCAGCTTCCCGAAATACACGACCGTCGGCCGCTCTTCTCCGGCGAGGAACGCGGCGAGCCTGGCGGCGTTTCCCTCGTCGGGGAGCCGCTCGTTCGCGTTGCCCGGGTTCGGTGGATCTGCCCGCGCCTCGCCGAGCAGGCCCGCCAGCGCCTCGTCGCGCTGCTGTGGGAAGAATTCTTCGACATCGACGCCGGGCGGCACCTCGTGCACGCGGTCGACGTGGCCGACAACGTCCTCGAGCACACTCCGGATGTGGGCCGAGCCGACGAAGACCGCCTCGGCTCCGGCGAGAGACTCCCGCCCCCACGCTGACAGCTCGGTGTTCTCGCGCATCGAATACTCGAGCTCTGAGCCGTGCGCCTTGACCGCGTAGCGCGCCCCGGCGGCGGCGGCGACCGGACCGCCGAGCAGAACGTGATTCGCGAACACGAGGTCTGCGGGCAGGTGCTCGCGGATCGCTCGGGCGTTCAACTCGACGAAGCGGTCGCGTTCCGCGCGCGTGCAGTCCTGGAGCAGCTTGGCCTCGAGGCCCTCGTAGCGGTCGAGCACGAACACCGGCAGCACCTTCTCGATGTCGGGCCGGATGACACGCGCCGTGCCGAGGTCGTACCGCTCCGGATGGGACTCCTGGGAGAACACGACGACGTCGTGGCCGGCGCGGCTCCACTCCCGCGCGAGCGCACCGGTGTACACGTTCGATCCGGTGCCGCCGAGCAGGTAGCCGTGCCAGAGCAGGATCCGCACGGCGTGAGCTCTACGTTAAATGGAAGTACAGAGCGTAGAGCAGCTCGACCGCCGGGTTCGACGTGTGCACGGCGACGTCTTGCGGCACGTCGAGCAGCGCCTCTGTGTAGTTGAAGACGATCTTGACGCCCGAGTCGACGAGATCGTTTGCGACGCTCTGTGCGTTGTCGGCAGGAACCGCGATCACCCCGACGATGATGTTCTTCTCGCGGACGATCTCGGGCAGCCGGACGTACTCGCTGACCGGATGGTTTCCGACCGGAAGCCCGACCTTCTCAGGATCCGTGTCGAAGACCGCGGCGATGTTGATGCCGTGTTCCGCGAAGATCGACGAGCTCGCGATCGCCTGGCCCAGCCGGCCCGCGCCGATCAGCGCGATGTTGTGCTGACCCTGCGTGCGGAGGATCTTTCGGATCTCCCCGAGCAGCGAGTCGATGTTGTAGCCGACCCCGCGCTTCCCGAACTTGCCGAACGCGGACAGGTCGCGGCGGATCTGCGTCGCGTTGATGTTGGTGTAGTCGGACAGTTCCTGGGAGGAGATTCGCTCCTTGCCCATCTTCTTCGACTGCGTCAGTACCTGGAGGTACCGCGACAGCCGCGCAGCGACTCCCACCGTCAACCGATCCGCCACCAGACTCCTCGGCTCACCAGCTTGTAACAACGGCGGCAGTTGTATCAGCCGCGGCTAGAGCAGCGTCGCGG
>JBASRJ010000139.1:0-3136 GCA_049273785.1 Gaiellaceae bacterium
CCCGAGGGATTGTCCCTCGGTCAGGCTCAGCTCGGACACCTTCGAACCGGACATGACGCGGCACGCGGCCCGCACAAGATTCACGCCGGTCGCCTTCGACGCGAACGGCACGGTGCGCGACGCGCGCGGGTTCGCCTCGAGGACGTAGATCCCGTCGTCGGCGACCGCGAGCTGGACGTTCAGCAGGCCGACAACGCGGAGCGCCCGTGCGACGCGACGCACGATGGCACGGATCTGCGCGTCCGCTGCCGCCCCGAGCGAGGGCGCCGGCAGCACGCAGGCGGAGTCGCCGGAGTGCACGCCGGCCTCCTCCACGTGCTGCATCACCGCGCCGACGTAGGTCTCCTCGCCGTCCGAGACCGCATCGACGTCGATCTCGATCGCGCTCTCGACGAAGCGGTCGATCAGGACGGGTCGTTCGATGTCGCCGATGTCGTCCGCCGAGTAGCAGACGCGCATCGCGCGCCCGCCGAGCACGTACGACGGACGGATCAGGACCGGGTACCCGATGCGCTCAGCAACGGCGCGTGCCTCATCCTCGCCCGCAGCGATCCCCCACTCCGGACACGCGATCTCCAGCGAGTCGAGCAGCGCGCCGAACCGCTCGCGATCCTCCGCCAGGTCAATCGCGTCGAACGACGTGCCGAGGATCGGAACGCCGGCGGCCTCGAGCGCGCGCGCGAGCTTCAGGGGTGTCTGGCCCCCGAACTGGATCGCGACGCCGAGTGGCCGCTCCCGCTCGCAGATCGCGAGCACGGACTCGACGTCGAGCGGCTCGAAGTACAGGCGATCGGACGTGTCGTAGTCGGTGGAGACCGTCTCCGGGTTGCAGTTGACCATCACGGCCTCGTAGCCGAGCGCGCGAAACGACTGCGCGGCGTGGACGCAGCAGTAGTCGAACTCGATTCCCTGGCCGATCCGGTTCGGGCCCGAGCCGAGGATGACGACCCGCGGCTTGTCACCCGCGGGTGTCGCCTCGTCCGCTTCGCCCCAGGTCGAGTAGAAGTACGTCGACGCCGCCTCGACCTCCCCGGCGCACGAGTCGACCCGGCGATAGACGGGTCGCACACCTGAGGCGCGCCGCCTTGCTCGAGCCTCGTCTTCAGTTACGCCGCAGGTCTCGGCGAGGTCAGCGTCTGAGATCCCGAGTCGCTTGAGCCGAAGGAAGTCGTCGGCGACGAGATCCTCGATCGATGCCACGCGATCGAGCGCGACATGCGCGCGCTCGATCTCGCTGCGGAACCACGGATGAACACCGTCGGAAAGTTGAGGCGACGCAGTCGCCGACTTTCCGACGTCTAGCTCCCGTGAACGCTGTGCCTTGAGGTAGGCCTCCAGGAACGTGCGGCCGATCCCCATCGTCTCGCCGACGGACTTCATCTGCGTCCCGAGCGTGCGGTCGGCGCCCGGGAACTTCTCGAACGCGAACCGCGGGAACTTGACGACGACGTAGTCGAGCGTCGGCTCGAAGCTGGCCGGCGTCGTGCGGGTGAGGTCGTTCGGGATCTCGTCGAGCGTGTACCCGACCGCGAGCTTCGCGGCCACCTTCGCGATCGGGTAGCCTGTCGCCTTCGAGGCGAGCGCCGAGGAACGCGAGACGCGCGGGTTCATCTCGATCACGCGGAGCTCGCCGGTCTCACGGTCGCGGGCGAACTGGATGTTCGAGCCGCCGCACTCGACGCCGACCGCTCGGATCACGGCCGCCGCCGCATCGCGCAGTTCCTGATACGCGTGGTCGGAGAGCGTCATCTGCGGTGCAACCGTGACGCTGTCACCCGTGTGGACGCCCATCGGATCGATGTTCTCGATCGAGCAAACGATCACCACGTTGTCCTTGCGGTCGCGGACGACCTCGAGCTCGAACTCGTCCCAGCCGCGCACGGACTCTTCGACGAGCACCTGGCCGATCGGGCTCTCAGCGAGACCACGCTCGACCTGGCGGCGGAGCTGCTCGCTCGTCTCGACGAAGCCGCCGCCGTGGCCGCCCAGCGTGAACGCGGGCCGGACGACCGCAGGGAGCGCGACACCCGCAACGTCGTCCGGCGACGTCACGATTCGCGACTGCGGCACTCGCAACCCGACGGACTGGACGGCATCCCGGAAGAGCTCGCGGTCCTCGGCCCGTGCAATCACGTCCAGCGGGGCGCCGATCAACTCGACGCCGAGCTCTTCGAGCACGCCGGCTTCCGCCAGCTCGCGGGCGAGGTTGAGCGCCGTCTGCCCGCCCATCGTCGGCAGCAGCGCGTCGGGTCGCTCCCGCGCGAGAACCTCAGTCACGCCTTCGAGGTCGAGCGGCTCGAGATAGGTCCGGTCGGCGAACCCGGGGTCGGTCATGATCGTGGCGGGGTTCGAGTTGACGACGACCGTCCGGAACCCGTCTTCGCGGAGCACCTTCAGCGCCTGGCACCCGGCGTAGTCGAACTCGCACGCCTGACCGATCACGATCGGCCCGGAGCCGATCAGGCAGATCGACCGCAGGTCAAGCCGCTTCGGCATACGCCACCCCCTCGACCCACCGTTCCAACAGGGGCCACGCGTCGTGTGGGCCCGGACCGGCCTCCGGATGGAACTGGACCGAGTGCGCGCGCTCGCTCGGGAACGCAAGGCCCTCCACCGTCCCGTCGTACAGGGAGACGTGCGTGGCCTCGCGTGCCTCCGACGGCGCGACCGCGAAGCCGTGGTTCTGGCTCGTCACGAGGACGCGTCCAGTCGCGCGCTCGAGCACGGGGTGGTTCGCACCGCGGTGTCCGAACGGGAGCTTGTACGTCGCGTGCCCCGCGGCGAGCGCAAGCAGCTGATGACCGAGGCAGATGCCGAGCAGCGGAAGGCGGCCGAGCAGCGAGCGCACGATCGCGATCTCCTCGGCGAGCGGCTCCGGATCGCCCGGCCCGTTCGAGAGCAGGACGCCGTCGTAACCGAGAAGCTCGTCTGCGTCGGCATCGTGTGGAAACACGGTCACCGCCGCACCCGCACCGACGAGCCGGCGAAGGATCGAGCGCTTGCAGCCGTAGTCGACAACGGCGACGCGCGCGCGACCAACGTCGGAGTAGACGTACGGCACCGGCGTCGACACCTCCGCCGCCAGCGCGCGGCCGCTCATCGGCCGCTGCTCGCGCGCGACTGTGACGGCCTGTTC